>CAZITN010000011.1:0-48030 GCA_964542175.1 uncultured Thermodesulfovibrio sp.
TTAGTTTTTTCAAAGCAGATCCTTTTCTTTAGTGTGCGTCAGTTTCTGTATTTTTTAGATTTGAGTCTGTCTTGAGAGTTCGGCATTGTTTCAGGTCTGTTTCCTGCCATTCAGGCCTCCCGCCTGGACCCTGTTGTTGCGCTTAAGCATGAGTAGGACAGGAAACCCTTCTTCTCCAACTGACACACAAATTACCATGCTTGGGGTATAATATTCTTTACTCAACAGGAGAATAAACTTATTCCGGAAACGGGCTTCGTTCACCCAGAAGATTAATCCAGCACTGGAGGAAAGCTGATGAAGGAAAAGGTGGACATCCTTGTAAAAGGTGATATTATACTCACGATGTCTGACGGAACGGCTCCCATCCCGTCAGGGGCTGTTGCGATCAGGGGTGAAAGAATTACCGACGTAGGAACCTCAGAGGATCTGGAAAGCAGGTACTCGGCCCGGACAGTCATCGGGGGAAGTGGCATGGCAGTGCTTCCCGGGTTCGTAAACACCCACACCCACGCCGCCATGGTATATTTCAGAGGCATGGCCGATGACCTTCCTCTGAAGCTCTGGCTGGAAGAGCATATCTGGCCTGCCGAGGCCCGGTGGCTCGGGGAGGAGTTCGTCCGGGATGCAACGGAACTCGCCTGCCTGGAGATGCTCCGGGCCGGAGTAACCTTGTATAACGACATGTACTTCTACGAGGATGCCTCGGCAGAGGCAATCAGGGATGTAGGCATCAGGGCCGTGCTCGGAGCGGGGATACTTGATTTTCCCACCTCCTCTGGAAAGGATGCCAATGACTATCTCAAGAAGGCAGAGGTATTCATTAATGACTGGAGGGATAATGACCTCGTAGTTCCTTCAGTCGCACCTCATGCCCCCTATACCTGCTCACCCGAAACATACAGAAAGGCCATCAGCTTGGCCGAAAGATATGACCTCCCTGTCCATACCCACCTGAGTGAGACAAAATGGGAGGTGGAGGAGATCAGGAAGCAATATGGCAGAACCCCGATCGCTCACCTTGAGGTAGAGGGGCTCCTGAATGAGAGGATGATCGCAGCCCATGTGGTCTGGCCCACTGACGAGGAGATCGGGATACTCGCCGAAAGGGAGGTGAGTGTATCACACTGCATAGAGAGCAACCTGAAACTGGCCTCCGGGATCGCCCCTGTGGTAAGGATGCTGAAGGCAGGGGTGAGAGTGACCTTTGGGACGGATGGAGCCGCAAGCAACAATAACCTGGATATCCTTGGTGAGATGGCAACGGCTGCAAAGGTGCATAAAGCGGTAACAGGAGACCCCACTGCACTTGATGCAAGGACCGTCCTCCTGATGGCGACCCGATACGGAGCCGAGGCACTCGGAATGGGGGATCAACTTGGAAGCATTGAGAAGGGGAAGCTTGCTGATATGATACTCATCGATCTCCGCAAACCCCACCTTTCTCCCCTGTACGATATCCATTCCCAGATCGTCTATGCCGCATCTGCAAGTGACGTAGATACAGTGATAGTAAACGGAGAGATCCTTCTGAACGGCGGGGATCACCAGAGGCTCTCGGGGGAAGAGGTACTGGAGAGGGCGGATTACTGGAAGCAACGGATAATCTCAGGGGATCAGGCTTAAGCCTGATCCCCTGTTGAAGGAGGGTGCCTGCCGGGACTATCTCTTCAGATTCACCAGTTCCTGAAGCAGATCGTCCGTTGTTGTGATAATCCTTGAGTTGGCCTGAAAACCCCTCTGGGAGGAGATCATCCTTATGAACTCCTCTGCAAGATCAACATTGCTCAGCTCAAGGGTATTACTGAGTACCCTGCCAAGCCCTCCCGAGCCTGCAGCACTTACAATAGGCTGGCCCGAGTTATAGGACTGGGCATAGAGGTTCCCGCCCAGTTTTGTAAGTTCCGTGGGGGCTACAAACTTTGCAAGGGCGACCCTTCCGATCACCCTGGTCTGCCCGTTGGTGAAGATCCCCGTTATCGTTCCGTCCTGTTCGATATTCAGGTTCTTGAGTGATCCCGATGCATAACCGTCCTGGATAAGATCCATTACGGCAAACTCTGAGGCAAACTGGGTGGTCCCGTCAAGCCCTGTGCCTGCCGGCGTCTCACCCGTTCCTGTCCCGTAATTGAAAGTTACATTCTGGGGAGAGGTTACGGCTGTACCGAAGTTGAAGCTTATAGCCGTAGCCGAGTTGTCATTCACCAGTTCACCGTCCGTCCCGAAAGTGAGATTCTGCGTCCCTGCATCCAGATACTGACCAGGATTGGCCGGGTCTTCATATATGTAGTGGACATCCCAGGCATTATCGGCGGTCTTCACATAGTAGGCAGTAATATCATGGGCTGCACCCTGAGAGTCGTAGATGGTCAACTGCGTGGAGTAACTGAAATTGGCCGGGTCGTCATTCGTCCCGTCACCGTTTCCGTCAAGGGTGAATCCTGCTGTAACAATCGATGCCCTTGCATCAAGGTTGATAGTAAGGGTCACCTTCTGGGTCGCATTCGCCGGAGAGGCCTGGGAACTTACACTGAACTCCCCGATGGTCCCGGTGATGTTTCCAGAGGCATCAGCCACATATCCCTGAAGCGCAAGACCATCGGGATTCACGATTTTTCCCTCATCGTTGAGTGTGAACTGGCCCGCCCTTGTATAATAACGACCAAGTCCGTCACTCACGATAAAAAAACCGTCTCCGTCTATAGCCATGTCAAGCCCGCTGGCCGTAGTCTCGAAGGACCCCTGGGTAAAGAGGGGCGAAACATCTGTTACCAGGACACCCCGACCAACCTGCGAGTCCCCTGCCACACCGGTTATGGTCTGACTCAGCACGTCCCCAAAGGATATCCTGCTTGCCTTGAATCCAACGGTATTCATGTTAGCCACATTGTCCCCTATCACAGACAGGGAAAGCCCGTTTGCGTTCAGACCGCTTATCGCCGAATAAAGAGCCGTTAACATAACTACACACCTCCTTCTCTGATCTCCTTTATCTCTCCGAGGGAAACCCTCTCGCCGTTTTCCAGCAACAGATAGGTAATATTATTTTCAAAAGCCACACCTGTAACTCTTGCAGTTGTCTCCGTCGTTACAGGGACAGAATTCCCGTCAATATCGGATGCCTGGAATTCCACTGTGTATACACCATCAGACAGGGGGTTGCCGGCATCATCCTTCCCATCCCAGATGAAACTCCTCCTCCCAGCATCGGCAGGCCCGAGGCTTACCGTCCTCACCCGGGTGCCTCTCTGATCGTATATGTTGAGGGATAGGGTCTGTACTGAAGAAGGGAGTTCATAATTGATAGTTACACTTCCCCCGTTTAACTGGATGCTGTCGCCGTCAACAGATACAGTTCTTCCAATCAACCCCGTTGCAAGGGCGTTATTCAGTGAGTTCTGATAGGTGAGAATCCCAGAAAGGTTTTCATTGATATTCATCAACTGCTCAAGGGAACTGAACTGGGCAAGCTGGGTGGTAAATTCCGTGCTCTTCAGTGGATTGAGGGGGTCCTGGAATCTCAACTGTGTCGTAAAGAGTCTCAGAAACTCCTCCTTTCCTACTGTCCCATCCACTCCTGTCATTTGTGGCCTCCTTTCATATACATCCGTTTCTAAACCCTTATACTCAATATCCCGGGAGCCACCCAAGGGGCTGGCTGATCTATATTTTCCAATGCCTGGGTCTCACCCCTTTCAGCACTATATCCTCCTCTGCCTTCATCTCTGAGGTGAAAAGAGAAAGACCCTGATGTCCATCCCTCATCCGAAAGGCTTGCAAAAAGCTGGGAAATATTTTCTTGTATCTCTACAAGGCTATGGATCCTCTCCACACCTATATGGGCATTCAGGTGTCCATCTTTCATTCCCACAGAGAGGTCTATCCTTCCGAGTCCTTCCGGCTCTACCCTAACCTCAATCCTCTCAGGAGCCACCTTCACAGTCCTTGGCAGAGGGATTCCGTCCCCGTCATCTCCACTTGCAGGCTCTGACTGCTGGTGAGTGTTCTGGATCACCCTCCCCTGATCAGTTCTCTCTTGATGCCCGGTTGTATCCTCAACTCCATCTCCAGAAAAAGGCTGATCATCCGGCATTTTTCCATGTCTTAAACTCATCTCCTCTTCCTGTGTCTGGCCGGAGCCGTCAGGGATTAGATCAAAAGCGAGATCGTCGGTCTCATCCGGAAGGATCACAGACTCCATGCTGTCCTGCTTCAGAACCGGCTGGAACTTGACAGAATCAGACAGAGGCAAATCTTCCTTCAGTGACTGAATGGTACATTCTCTTTCGGCGGAGCAAACCTGGGGACGGCTGGCATTAAACATTCCGCCCGAAGGGGGCAGTTCCTTCTGAACCGCCACTGAGGGTTTTTCTTCGGTCATCTTCCCATCCTCTGCCAGAACTCCGCCCTCTCTGGCACCTTTCAGGTATACTTCAGTTTTATCGCTCATTCCACGAGTCAAGCCTTTCCCCGCATCTGTTACAGGACCTGCATCATCCTGTACAGAAGTCTTACCGTCCGGGATGAATCCCAGGAAGGCAGAAAGCCCGACCTTCTCCAGGACAACTTCTCCCTTTGATCCCCCTTCATCCTTCCCTGCGCCTTTTCCCGCCTCCCCAGGCAGACCTTCAACCCCAACCGGCATGGAGGATACATCTGAAGAAAGTAAAGAGATGAACGGAGGGAAAACAACCCCCCTTCCATCAGTTGCATCAAGGGAGAAAATGCCTCCCAGGGTCTTCTCCCCTGAACCTGCCTGAGATTGCAGGCCAGCCATCTGCTGCCCGGACTGTGGAGCCTGGAGGAGAAATCCGGCACTCCCGCCGAAGATATCAAGATTCATATCCATCTCCTGAACTGTTCATCTTTCTCATGCTCTCTGTAAATCAAGAAGCGTGCCAGAGAAGGATATCAAAAAGAAGGACCATGCCAACTCCGGCAGGCAGATGAAAACAGCCCCTCCCATCCTGCCGGCTCAGTCTTCAGAAAATGAGAAGAAGACAAATATCTCTGTTTTACAAAGGGTTATAAGTCAATGGAGTCATCCCTTGACTCAAAGGTCATCTGAATTGTTTCAAGTGCAGACGGGAGAAGGTCTTTCTCAATTGCTTTACTGATTGGCAGGACCTTAAAGGAGGATGAACAATCTGCCATAGGGGAGGAAAAATCTTCCTATCTGTTTATCTTTTCTGCCAGGCCCTGAAGGCCCTTTATCCGCGTGATGCGGGTAGTATAATCGGCTGCTTTCCGGGGGTCCATCTCGGAAAGGACCTTTGCCGCCTTTCTTGCCTTCATCCCTCCGAGTATCTTCACCGCCATTTCAGAATCCATCTCCTCTATCCTCAGGGCAGCCTCGGCAGGATCCATCTTCTCATAAGCCTCGACTACCTTACCGATCCGTCTTTTTTTCTCCTTCTCAATCTGCTTCAGTATATCCTCCATCTCCTGGAGAATCTGCTCGTATCGTCTGACCTTTTTTTCAACAAGGGTCTGGAGGCGCTTCAGTTCCTCCTCCTTGCTGTTTAGGAGATCCTCTCTTCTGTCCAGTTCGGCTTTTTTCGTCTGGAGATAGTGAAGAAGGTCTTCCCCGCCTGATGAGAGGCCTGGAAAGAAAAATACAACAATAACCAGGATTGGAAGCATCCTTCTCATCGCAGGTACCTCTGATTGGATATAAAATCCATCTCCTTCTGTTCCCTCCTTGTGCTCATTTTCCGAACCTCCGCAATGTGACGCTCCATCAGTTTTTCAACAACCATCTTCTCCTTGTAGATGGAGAGGAGTTTCTCCTTCTTCCCCCGGAGTTCCTCGAGCCTCTTCATGATGGATTCCCGCTCCTTCCTCATCCGTCCGTTCATCCCCTCAAGGTAGGAGTGGAAACTCTGAATACGTTCAGGGCTCATGGCCTCGTCCTGATGATGCCTTCGGAACTGTTCGATATGTACCATGAAGTCGGTCTCAAGCGTCTTCAGTCTCTCCTCATGGTCGTTTATGACCTTCTGTATCCTGGATATCTCCGTTTCAAGCTCCTCCCTGTGCCACTCCTTCAACTGAAGAAAGCTGTTGAGTGCGTTTATCCTCCAGTATCTTTCACCATCTGTCTGTTTCAGGATATCCTCCATCTCTTCCTCCATTTCTCAATCACCTCACACTCTCATCAAAAAGCATGTAGAGACCGTGGACACTGTCTGCAAGGTCCATCCTCTCGTTTATCCCCTGCCGGAGATATTCCCTGAGCTTCTCTATCATTGCTATGGCGTAGTCTATGTCGATATTGGTTCCGCTCTTGTAGGC
This sequence comes from uncultured Thermodesulfovibrio sp., assembly GCA_964542175.1. Taxonomy (GTDB): domain Bacteria; phylum Nitrospirota; class Thermodesulfovibrionia; order Thermodesulfovibrionales; family JdFR-85; genus WFTX01. Next base: position 6,295 of record CAZITN010000011.1, read on the forward strand.
ACCGATATTTATCATGTCCTCATATTTCCTGTAAGTGGAAAGGACCTCGAGAAAACGGAGTGCCTTCTCCTTGTGACCTTCATCTACTATATCCAGCATGAGTCTGCTTACACTCCTCATCACATCGATCGCCGGGTAGTGCCCCTGCATCGCAAGTTCCCTTGACAGGACGATATGGCCGTCAAGAATCGACATGGCTGCATCTGCAATGGGATCAGATAGATCATCGCCCTCGACAAGGACCGTATAAAGACCGGTGATACTCCCGCTGCCCCTGCCCTTCCCGACCCGCTCAAGCAGTTTCGGTAGGAGAGTGAATACCGACGGTGTATATCCCTTGGTAGTGGGAGGCTCTCCTGTTGCAAGCCCCACCTCCCTCTGGGCCATGGAGACACGGGTCAGTGAGTCCATCATCAGAAGGACATCCCGTCCCATCTCTCTGAAGTACTCGGCAATAGATGTAGCAGTAAAGGCAGCCCTCACCTTGGCAAGGGGAGGTTCAGGGGAGGTACAGACTACAACGACAGACTTTCCGAGACCCTCATCGCCGAGATCCCGCTCAATAAACTCCCTCACTTCCCGGCTCCGTTCACCTATGAGGGCTATCACATTCACATCGGCCTCAGTATAACGGGCGATCATCCCAAGGAGGACGCTCTTCCCAACACCTGTCCCTGCAAGAATACCGAGTCTCTGTCCCTTGCCACAGGTTAGAAGCCCGTTTATCGCCCTTATCCCGAGGTCCATGGGTTCCGTTATCCTATCCCTCTCAAGGGGATTGAGCGGCCTCCCGGTAAGGGGGTAGGGCTCACCCGTAACCGGCCCTTTTCCATCAATAGGGATCCCCATTGCATCAACAACCCTGCCTACTAACTGTGGCGACACCCTCACATTCAGGTTCTTCCCCATAGGATAAACCCTGCTCCCGGGCCTTATACCCTCAATATCATCTACCGCCATCATAAGCACCTGTCCGTCCTTGAACCCGACGACCTCGGCATTTACCGATCTTTCCTCATCGGAATAAATCCTGCAAGCCTCGCCTACACTCACCCTCATCCCCGTAGCCTTCAGGATTATACCGGTAATCTCCACTACCATCCCATAAACCCTGAGAGGGTCTATCCGTTCTATCTCCTGAATCAACGGCTCAATGGTTATGATCTCTTCCATTCCTTCCCAGCTCCTCAAGGAGGTTGGCTATCTGGTCTTCGTAATCCGTGAACACCACCTCATCAGGTCCCCTGACCACAGGCCCTGATGGAGATAGAGACGGATCGACCTCTATCTTTATATCCTTGTGAATCGTCCTTATCTCCTCACTGTGCTTCTCAATCAACTCGGCAAGCATGGGGTGAACCCTGATCGTTACGGTGCCTGATCTTTCCAGTTTGACTATCGCCTCCTTTATAAGGTGCAGCAGGTGTTCGTGATGGTCCCTGAGTTCATCCCGGAGTATCCTCTTTGCAACCGCCACCCCCAGATTAAACACCCTGGGACTTAGCTCCTCCACAAGCCTGGACCTGAATTCCTCTATCCCTTTCAAAGCCTCCACAAGCCCCTGGGCCAGGAGTTCCGCCTTCTTCTCTCCTACCTCAAAGCCAGCCTTCTCCCCTGCATGGAAGCCCTTTTCATAGGCCTCTCTTTCTATCTCCTCAAGAGAAAGAGCGGACCTGTCAGCATGGAAGGACGTTCTGAAGTCCTTAGTCCCCTCAAGAAGGGGCATCCCGTATTCGGAGACAGGGATTTCCTTCAGGATCTTCGCCTTAGACAATCAGTTCCTCCCCTCCCTTGCTTGCTATGATTATCTTCCCTTCCTCTTCCAGCCTCCTTGCCACCTTTACGATACTCTTCTGAGCGGTCTCCACGTCTGTAACCCTTACAGGCCCCATCGTCTCCATCTCCTCCTTCAGGATCTGAACGGCCCTCTGCGACATGTTTCTGAAAATCTTTTCCTTCAACTGATCAGTGGCCGTCTTGAGAGCCAGAGCGAGATCTGACGTGCTGATCTCCTTCAGAATGGACTGTATTGCCCTGTCATCGAGATCAACGAGGTCTTCGAAGACGAACATCAGGGATCTGATAGCCTCTGCAACTGATGGCTCGGCCTCCTCTATCAACTCCAGGATAGTCTGTTCCGTATCCTTGGCTGCATTGTTGAGGATGTCGGCCACAGTCTGAACCCCCTTGACCTTGTGTCCCTGATGCTCGGTTATATTGAGTTGGGTTTTCAGAACCACTTCAAGCTCCTTCAGGGCATCCTCTGTTATCCGTTCCAGATTTGCTATCCTGATAGCCACATCTCCCTTTATCTCATCAGGCAGGATTGAGATGATCTCCGCCGCTTTCTTCGGATCAAGGAGCGAGAGCATCAGTGCAGCGGTCTGGGGGTGCTCGCCTGAAAGGAAGTTGGCCATGACCTTTGAATCCACGGCATTGAGCTTGTCAAAGGTGGTCGCCTGTTTCGAGGCCTCAAGGAGCTTCCTTGCATCTTTCTCACCAAGCCCCTTCTTCAGAACCCTCTGGACATATTCCCTTCCTCCGATCATCAGGATGTCTTCGGATATCTTCTTCTTAACCTCATCAAGAACGGCATCAATCTCAACCCGGCTCAGTGTCTTCACCTCTGTCATAACCGTAGTCACATTCTTAATCACATCCTTTTCAAGCATCTTCATTATATTGGCCGCTGTCTCCTCTCCTATGTAGCCAAGGAGGATTGCCGCCTTCTCCCTTCCCGATATGGCAAGACTGGAATCGTTCACGACTCCTCCTCAACCCATTGTTTTATCAGAAACGCCGCCTGCTCCGGATTGTTCTTTGCCCACTCGACAATCTCATCCTTCCGCTCAATCTCCTTCGGTCTCACTGCAGCCCCTATCTCCTGTGTGAGTGACTGGCCTCTTCCCATTGGCATGGCTCTTTTGGGTGGTTTCATGCTCAACTGTTTCATAAGCGGCTTTACAAGAAAGAGAAAGACCAGAAATGAAAGAACCAGAATGGTCCCATACCGTGCAGCAGGCAGTATATACCTCTGGTAATCGAATCCCTTTCTGGCCTCGGCCATCGGTTCTTCCTGCTGGCTGAAGGGAAGACTTATCACCTGAACGGCGTCACCACGCTCGGCTGAAAAGCCCACGGCCCTTTTTACTATCTCCTCATACTGTCTGAGTTCCTCCTCTGTCCTGGGCTGAAACATCGATTCGCCTGTCTTTTCATCCTTACTGTATCTGCCGTCAACAAGGACTGCCAGACTGAGCCGTTTAAGCGTACCCGTGGGCCGGACGACATGACTGACAATCTTGCTTATCTCGTAATTTAGGGTCTCTGTCTTTTTTCTGAGCCCCTCTTCCGAGGTCCTTCTTCCTCTGGACTTTCTCTTTGGCAGATTGGACTGTACTCCGGGAACACCGGCAGTGCCAGCTACCAACTTCTGCTCCACCGTCTTCTGCTCGCTTCTTACGACCTGTCCGTCAGGATCATACTGCTCAACGGTCTCTTCCTTACGGGTAAAGTCCACGATCACACTTGCCCTGGCCCTTACCTTATCCTTGCCCACGACAGGCTCAAGAATACTCACCACCCTCCGCTCTATATCCTTTTCAAGATTCCGCTGATATTCAATCTGGTTGTTACTGAGCGATGCAACCTCATCAGCCGGAGAAGTAAGCACATTGCCCCTCTGGTCCACTACCGTTACATTATCTATCGTCAACCCTTCTACACTGCTTGAGACAAGATGGACAATTCCCTGCACCTGGGTCCTCGAGAGCCTCACGCCGGGTCTCAGTTTAAGAAGCACCGATGCCTTCGGGTGATCTTCTGAATCTGTGAATATGGACTTTTCGGGAATCGAGAGATGTATACGGCAGTCCGCTACCTCCTGGAGAGACCTTATGGTCCTGGCAAGTTCTCCCTGAAGAGCCCTTCTGTAATTCACCTTCTGGACAAAATCGGTTGTACCAAGGCCCGTCCTGTCGAATATCTCGTAGCCTATACCCCCGCCCTGAGGAAGGCCCATCCCTGCAAGTTGTAACCTTAGTTCATAAACCCGGTCCGCTGGAACGAGTATCCCCCGGGATGTTGCCTTGTAGGGAACCTTCATCTCCCCGAGTTTCAGGATTATCATCCCGGCGTCTTCAGTCTGGAGGTTAGAAAAGAGGACCTGGTAATCCGGGGCGGAGGCCCAGGAAAAGAGCATGATTATGGAGGCAAAGGAGAGGATGAGAAGTACCGAAGCAATGAGCTTCCTTTTCGAATCCCACTGCCGTACCTGTTCTATGATATTTGCCAGTCCCATCAGACCTGCATCCTTATGATATCCTCATAGGCCCTTACGAGTTTGTTCCTCACCTCGACCATGGTCTGGAAGGAAATCTCCGCCTTCTGCATTGAGACCATGGCCTGTACCACATCCCCTCCGCCACCGGTAAGTGCCTTCAGGGCCTCCTCTGCCTCTTTCTGAAGGGCATTAACCCTGCCTATAGTCTCGTCAAGGAGCCTGTCAAAACCGTCCCCGCCGGATTCAGGAGAAGCAATGCTCTTACTTCCAAGGACCTCCTTGTCACCTATTCCTCCAAGGATTTTCCCGTTTATCGGATCTGTCGCCATGATCTCACCTCCGATTTCAGCAATGTTTCAGACAGCCCTGACATCAAATTATCATCTCCCGATTTCCAGAGCCTTCTGATACAGTGTTCTGGTTATATTAAAGGCATTAACATTCGCCTCATACGCCCTTGTTGCAAGCATCATGTTCACCATCTCTTCAATCAGGTCTATGTTCGGCATAAGGACATAACCGTTTTCATCGGCATCGGGATGCCCTGGATCATAAACCGCCCGTGGAGGTCTCTGGTCCTCTACAACATCCTGAAGTCTCACACCTTCAAGCCCCTCTGTCTCATCTATCAGTACCGTCTCGAAAACCACATCCCTTCTCCTGTAAGGGCCTCCCTCCGGTGTCCTGGTGGTGTTTATATTGGCCAGATTGGAGGCGATGGTATCGATCCTCCTCTTCTGGGTAGCCATACCTGAGGCACTCACATCAAAGGATCTGAAAATATCCATCCCTTACCTCCCGTTCAAGAGTGTCTTGTACATCTTGAATCTCTCGTTCATCAACCTTATGGCCGCTTGAGTCAGCAGGGCGTTTTCCGTGATCTTCGCCATCTCCAGATCCTCCTCCACATCATTGCCATCAAGCCATGGATCCTTGTTTCTCGGTTGCACTTCCGGCACCCCACCAGCCTTAAGGGCCCTGAGATGGAGGGGAGAGGTCTTCCGGAGATTGATAATCTCATCTCTCACAAGGGATTCAAAGGATATGTCCTTGGCCCTGTATCCAGGGGTATCCGAGTTCGCAAGGTTCCCAAGGAGGACCTTGTGCCTCTTCATCGTGAAGTTAAGAATACCCTGGAGCCTGTTTATGAAACTGTCCATCCCTGCCTCCTTCACTCAGTCTTAAAGGTATTTGACTTTCTGTTTCCAGCAAGATCTACAAATTCCGTGCCAGAGAAGAGATCCACTTCCCGGGCATCCTTGCCAGGACTCCGTTTAAAGCCCGGCATTACCTCCCTGTCATCAGGCGACCTGTGTCTCAAGCCTGTATTCATTGAGTTTGTTCCTGAGTGTCCTCACACTTATCCCAAGAGACTCTGCGGCCCTCGTCCTGTTTCCACCTGTCATCCTGAGGGTCCTGATGATGAGTTCTTTCTCCATCTCCCGTATCGTCTTTATGACGGTATCGGATCTTTGACACTTCTCTGTCTTGAGGTCTCCCACCTCTATGTATTCCCCTTTCCCGAGGAGGACCGCCCTCTGGATGAGATTGTCAAGTTCCCTTACATTTCCACGCCAGTAAAGAGACCCGAGATAATGGAGAGCCTCCTCTGTAAACCCCGCTATCCTCTTCCGGTATCTCGATGCGTACCGATTGAGGAAGTGCTCCGCCAGAAGGGGTATGTCTGCAGGCCTTTCCCGGAGGGGCGGTATCGCCAACGGGATCACACTCAATCTGTAATAAAGATCTTCCCGGAAGTTGCCCTTTTCTACCTCTTTGGCAAGATCCCTGTTTGTCGTGGCTATCACCCTTATATCAACAGGGATTGGCCGTTTACTACCAATCCGGTCTATCTCATTTTCCTGGAGCACCCTCAGCAGTTTCGCCTGAAGCGGCATGGCCATCTCTCCTATCTCATCAAGGAGCAGGGTTCCACCATGGGCAAGCTCGAATCTTCCCGCCTTTTTCTCATTCGCCCCTGTAAAGGCACCCTTTTCATAGCCGAAGAGCTCGGCCTCCAGAAGGTTTTCAGGTATGGCTGCACAGTTTACCGCAACGAATCTTCTAGCAGCCCTCTGGCTGTTGTTATGTATGAACCGCGCCAGGAGTTCCTTCCCGGTCCCACTCTCGCCTGTAATCAGCACAGTACTGTCCGAGGAGGCTACCTCCCTGGCAAGCCTGAGAAGTTCCTTCATCCCTGGATCTTCAGTCAGCAGATCACCCTTTGAGACAGCACCCCTCAGGAGCCTCTCGATGGAGGTCCTTAACCCCTCGATTGAAAAGGGTTTCATCAGGTAGTCGGAGGCCCCGCATCTCATGCATTCCACCGCATTTTCCACTGTCCCGAACCCGGTGATCACCAGTACGGGTATTGTCGATGACCAGAGTCTTATCTGCCTGATAAACTCGACCCCGTCCATCCCGGGCATCTTCATGTCCGTAATTACAAGGGAAAACTCCTTTTCCTTGAGTAAAGCCAGCCCCGAGAGTGCGTCTCCCGCCAGATCAACAGAATATCCACACCGGGAGACAGCCTCCCTGAGGGCCTTCTGCATATGGATATCATCGTCAACTATCAGGATACGATCCATTCAGTCTCCTCCCTCTTCATACAACAACCTCTTCTTCAGCAGCCGGAGGCATAAGCATGAAGCCTCTGCTGTCACTGGATCCATTCAAGGGGAGCACCAGCGTGAAGGTGCTCCCGTCTCCCTGCCTGCTCCTTATCCTTATTGAACCACCGTGGGCCTGCATTATCTTCAGTGCGATGGGAAGTCCCAGTCCGGTTCCTCCTTCACGTCTGGTAAAGAAGGGATCAAAGATCCTCTCCATGTCCGGCTCCGATATCCCGCATCCAGTATCAGTAATGCTCAGGTGGAGGGTATCGCCCTCCACTTCCTCTGTAATTGTTAACTCCCCTCCTGCCTCCATCGCCTGTATTGCATTCAGGAGCAGGTTCATCAGGACCTGGAGCAGTAACCCCCTGTCTGCCCTTAATATTCTTGTAGAATGCTCCCGAATGAGAGTTATTCCTCTTGAGGCAAAAACAGGCTCCACCATCCTGAGGGCGTCATTCAGAAGACCATCCAGGGAAAAGTCCGTCATCCTCGGCTTTCTTGGTTTTGCGAAATAGAGCATATTTGTCAGAAAGTTGTTCAGGTTCTGGACCCCGGTGGAAACACCCTCTGCAAGGGAAGAAAGATCAGTCCCGGCAAGCTCCCTGTAGAGCATTGATGCATAGAGTTCAATACTGCAGAGCGGGTTCCTGAGTTCATGAACAATCGATGCCATCATCTCGCCCATGGCAATCAGCCTTCTGTTTCTCTGCCTCTCCGCCTCAAGTTCCCTGTTTCTGGTAACGTCCCTGAGAAGAACCACTTTCCCTATGGCCTCGTCGCCACCGGATTTCACATCAGATATATTCACCTCGATGCTCCGGCTCTCACCATTCAGATTCAGCTGCATCTCATTCTTCTCCCGGATCCATTCCAGTCCGAGGGAATTGAGATCCCTTCCCACGGTTTCATCTGCAGCACGTCCTGTAAGCCAGCTCGCTGTCTGGTTGATGAAAAGGACTTCCTCCTTCCGGTCTATCACAATCATTCCCTCCCCGATCCCTTCGAGTACGGAATTGAGAAAGGAGAGGGTCCTTTCGAGTTCCTCGTTTTTTCTCCTCAGTTCCTCGCTCAGGTCTCTTACCTGTTCCTTCAGAGCCTCAAAATAACTGGACAGGATATCGGAGGCCCTGTTGAAGCTTTCAAAGGCCTCATTAAGTCTCTCAAGTTCTTCTCTCATAGGAGTGCCCTTATCTCCTCTTTCAGGTTCATCTCCCCGAGGAGGCCCCTGGCAAGACTGCTGTAGGGCTTTGTCCCGGAAGCGGCTGCCAGTCTGATCATCTCCCTGTCTCCTCCAGAAAGGGCGGCCTTAAGGAGTATCCGGCCTTCCTTTCTCCCAGTCTGTTTGATAGCCAGAAGATAATATTTGTACCCCTCTTTACTTCTTCCAGTACTGAAAAGGTAGTCGCCTATCTTCTCGTACTCCGGTATACTTCCTGCCTGTACAACCATCTTCTTGTAAAGTGATACAACCCTGAATGGATCCACTACAGTTCGGGATGCCTTCCAGAGCAGTCTCAGATCATCCTTTTCAGGCCTCTCTATCTTTTTCAAGGCCTGGATCGCCCCATTCCCGTCAGCCCTGAGTACCGCCTCGACAGCCTCGATCCGTCTCAGCATATCTCCGGCGGCACCGTTTTTCCGCAGCCTCTCAAGCAGGCTTTTCACCTGCCCATAGTCTCCCAGTGTTCCATAGAACTTTGCAAGGCGGTACATGGCCTGGATCTTTGCTGTGGTTGAACCGTTACTGAGGAGATAACGGTAAGTCCGGATGAAGTCACCGCCCTCCCGGAACATCCTGTCAGCAGCAAGAAGAAGGGTCTTCTCCCGGTCAGGACTCATCAGCCAGTTACCGCAGTCCTTCCATATCTTTCTGAATGACGGATCGCCTTGTTCAATAAGGTCTCTTACCAATGCCTCAAGCTCATTGAGGGCATCGGTCGTAGGTTTTCTCCCGAAGAGTATCTCCTTCAGGTACCCCTCGGAGGCAAGAAAGTTTCCCGCCTTCCGCTCTACCTTAGAGAGGTGTATCAATGCCTCATCCGCCTCGGGCGTATAGGGAAAATCCTTTCGTATCTGGAGAAACATTCTCTTTCCCGCCTGGACATCCCCGTTCTTCATATGGATCCTGCCCAGGTAAAGAAGGGCCTTCCTCTTCACAACCCTGTCCGGGGACTGGACAGCCCTTCTGAAATAGGCTGCAGCAGGCTCATATTTCCCTCTGGAATACTCGATCAGTCCGAGACTCAGGTATGCCCTTTCCCTCAGGTGACTTTCCATGAGCAGATAGAAGAGAGATTTTGCCTTATCCTGTTTTCCCATCAGTCTCAGGTTCTCGGCGTAGTAGTAAAGAACATCGGGATGCCTCTTCATGTACTCTTCATATGAGATCAGGCCCTTGCGGTATATCTCATAGGCGGTCTTGTAGAGTCCAAGCCGGTGAAACACCTCTGCCTTGCCGAAAACAGTCTCCGGGCTCTCCTCGGCCTTCCTGAAATAGGTGAGAGACTCAACATAATTTCCCGTTTTAAGTGATGCCTGGGCATAGTTCCGGTATGCATCCTTGAGAAGCCCGGACCGGGGAAAGAGTCTTACAAAGAGCCGGAAGTTGGATGCTGCCTCATAGAAGAACCCATCGAGGAGGTAGGCCATACCCCTGTGGTAGAGTGCAAGTTCCCGGAGCCGTCTGTCCTTTGCGGTTATGTAGGCCCTGTTAAGAAAATCAACTGCATCCCGGTATTTCTTTATCCCTTTGTAGGCAAGCCCCTTGAGGAAATAGTAGAGAGGCAACTCCCTATCGTCCGGCCTGTAGGCAGAAAGAATCCTCAGGGCCTCATAGTTGCGTTTTCCCTCTATGGCATGGTAGGCATCCTGGAGCCCCGGGCCTTCCGCCCTGCTGACCCCTCCGGATAATGAACAAAGGAAGGTCAGGAGACAGAGAACCGCTGTCAATGGATATTTAGCCATCACAGGAAGAAAAAAAGCAACTATTGTGCCAGAGGTATAACTATCTGAAAAACAGTATTTTTATTAGGAACTGCTACGGGAAGGTGTTAGTTTTTTGACGGAACCTCTATCCCTTTCTTCTTCATCTTCTCAACAAGGGTGGTTCTGTTAAGCCCCAAGAGGGAGGCAGCCTTGCTCTTCACACCCTTTGATAGCTGAAGGGCCTGGATTATCAATCTTCTCTCAAGGTCATCAACTATCCTGTTCAAATCCACTCCTTCTGGAGAAACCCGAACCTCCTCCCCACTGGCAGGCCCGGCACTCTCAACATTTCTCCGGGGAGCGACGGTCTGGAACCTCTCGGGAAGATCCGCCACGCTCACTTCTTCCCCCCCGTTAAGAATGGTAAGCCTCTCTATCAAGTTCTCAAGTTCCCTCACATTTCCCGGCCAGTTGTAGTTCATGAATACATCTATTATCTCATCATTCAGTATGGGCCCGGGCCTTTTCTTCGCCCTGGAGTGTTTTTTCAGAAAGTGATCCACAAGAAGGGGAATATCCTCCCGCCTTGAACGGAGAGGAGGAATATGAATCGGAATGACATTCAGCCTGTAGTACAGATCCTCCCTGAACCTCTCCTCACGGGTGAGTTTCTCGAGGTCCCTGTTGGTAGCGGCTATTATCCGGACATCGACATTGATCGTCTTTGTACTCCCGATCCTCTCGAATTCCCTCTCCTGTATCACCCTCAGCATCTTAACCTGGAGGGAAGGGTCAAGTTCACCTATCTCATCAAGAAAGAGGGTCCCCTTGTTGGCGAGTTCAAACCTCCCCACCCTTGTACTCACCGCCCCGGTAAAGGCTCCCCTTTCATGTCCGAAGAGTTCCGACTCAAGGAGGTCCCGGGGAATGGCTGCACAGTTTATGGGAACGAAGTTCCTTTCAGCCCTTGAACTGTTGTAATGAATAATCCTAGCAACAAGTTCCTTCCCTGTCCCGCTTTCGCCGGTAATAAGAACGGTGCTGTCAGTATCGGCGATCTTCTCTATGAGGGTATAAATCTCCTGCATCTCCGGTGATGAGCCGATCAGTCCGTGGAACTCATACCTCTTCTTCAACTCCCTCCTGAGTCGCCTGTTTTCATCCTTTATCTCACTGACCTCGATCGCCCTCTTGATTATTATATTCACCTCATCAAGCCTGAAGGGCTTAGTGACATAGTCAAAGGCCCCAAGTTTCATCGCCTCAACAGCATTCTTTACGGTTCCGTAAGCGGTTATAATTATTACAGGAGTCTCGGCATTCCTCGTCTCCTTCATTCCCCTCAGGACCTCCATCCCTCCTACATTGGGCATGGCAAGGTCAAGAAGCACAGCGCTGAAATCCTCCGATGCAAGCAGTTCAAGACCGTCAGCCCCGTCTCCTGCAACCGAGACCTCGTAACCCTCAAGGCTGAGGAAGTCCTGAAGCAGATCCCTCACAGTCGTATCATCATCTATGACAAGTACTCGTCTCATGCCACATACTCTACCATATTTCAATATTGCTGTCAATACTTTGACAGCAATCTCCATATACAACTTCCATCCTCACCCTCCCGTCAGTTTTCTTTAACTATGGTATAATTCTCCAGCATTTATGATTAACAGTACAACCACTATAATCTCCAAGTGTGCAGTCCCTCTGAAGGGTGAGTCAGGGAAGAAGGTACTTCTCACAATAAAACACGGTCTCATTGAATCCCTCAAGACTCTAAATAATGAGACATCCCTTGAGGCAAACTTTGACTACGGTGAGCTCTTTCTTGCACCCATGTTCGTCGACTACCATATACATCTGAAATGGCCCATGGAGGAGGGGAAACTGGTAAGGGATCTCCTTTCCTCCGGCATTACAAAGTGCTACGAAGGAGGATCAGGCCGGGTCCTGGAAAAGCCCTTTATTGAATCAGACGGCCTGAGGGTGGAGGCGATGAGAGCTGGCCATGGGATCTTCAGAAAAGGGGGGTATGGAGGATTCATAGGAAAGGGGGTCTCATCTCTGATCGAAGCTGAGGAAGTGATGGACTTCCTGAAGCAGAAGGGGGTCGAATATCTGAAGGTGATAAACTCGGGCATCTTCGACCCTGAGTCCGGTGGTTTTACTGAAGGAGGGTTTAAAAGGGACGAACTCACGGCAATCATCTCCATTGCAAAAAAGAAGGGCTGGCAGGTCTTCTGCCATGCAAATGGCGACAGTGCGATTGCAGATGCCGTTATTGCAGGGGCTGATGTCATAGTTCACGGATTCGGGGTCTCCCGGGAAACCATGAAAATCATGAGAGACGGGGAGACTGCCCTGATCCCTACGCTTCATGCCCTCACAGCCCTCCGGAACACCAATCTCAGCCCCGCTGGCATGAGGAACCTTAATCAACTCCTGGCCATCCACTCCGAAGCTGTTGCTGCTGCCCATGAAACCGGGGTCAGGATCCTTCCGGGCAGCGACAGCGGTCCTTCCTTTCTCCCTCCGGGCATCTCCTTTCTCCGGGAATTAGAGGCCATCCACAATACAGGCATATCCTATGCTGAAACGATCGGCCTTGCAGCCGGAGGGAGACTCCGGAAAGGAGAGAAGGCATCTTTCTTGATCATTGACGGATTCAGGGTTTCAACCGTTTGTATAGAAGGAAAGTGGCTTTAGTTCCCTGGCAGAAAAAGGACAGGCTAAGTCAATGATTAATGCCCGGTGACCAATGACTGATAACAAGTGGCAGCCTTCGCTGGAGGCTGAGTGTCCCTGCCCTAAATCTTATCCTCTTTATGATCCTGGTCATGGTATTGAAAAGAGATTTGTAGTAGAATATCCTGTAAAAGGAGGTGTACCATGAAAGAGATTCTGGATCTCAAAAAACTTATCAACTTTAAACCCGATTCAATAAGCCGGCAGATGCTGGCCGAAACCCCGGAGATGCGGGTAGCCCTGATGTGCCTTGAGCCGGGACAGGAACTCACTCCCCACAAGGCCCCCCTCCGGCTGATGATGTACTGTGTCGAGGGCAAAGGGGAGTTCACTGTCGGGGATGAGACCTTTGAGGCAGATGAAAAGACAGCCATACTCTGCGATCCCATGGTCCCCCACGGATTCAAGGCCTCAAAGGGCGAGAGGCTTGTGGTGATGGCAGTGGTAACACCGGCAGAGGAAGACTAATCCTTCTCCACATACTCCGACTCAAGGACAGATATTTTTTCAAGAACTTTCCTGGGGTTTCTGTTCCTCCCTTCCCCGTAAGGGAGGAACTGAACACCCACCTGATATCTGTAGCTTCTCGAAGGGGCCGGCAATATCCATTTGACAATCCCTGTTATGGAAAGGGATTCGCCATCATCCGGGATCTGAACCTCGAGATCAATCCTTCTCCCCTCCCTTATCTTCAGGTCTGAAAAGAACCGGAGTCCCCCTTTACTGAGTTCTATTACAGGCAGGCCCTCTTTCGCACCTCCGCTACCAATCCCCAGTATGCCCCTAACCATGTAGGAGAGAGTCATACCAGGAACACGGAACCTTACACACTCTCTCCTCTCGGATCTTTTTACCTGTATAAGTGGCAACACCCGTCAAAAATCCTGCATCACCATTTCATCGTGACCAATAGTGATGAACCGTCCAGGTGTATACTCAGGTATACACTTCCAACAAATCTCAAGTATCAGCAGATCATAACCGTTTTCATACAGTCTTTCTCCGCAGATCCTGCAGTATTTTCTACCTTTCTCTGTCATTCCGGATTCCCTCCTTCTAAACCTTTTTTAATCCCTATCGGACAGAACGGAAATATCTTTAAGAGGGAATAGCAAAAACTTTGCCAGGTAAAAAAGAGGCATCTAGGGTTAACACAGATACTTGCCGGAGAAAGTGTTGCAGAAGTCAAAAATGGCGGGAGCGTGTGGGAATCGAACCCACCTTCCCCACTTGTGGCAGGGAACACCGGATTTGAAGTCCGTGGGGGACACCAGAACCCCATACACTCCCGTGGTTGATTTTAACCTGATCTCTTTTTATAAATCAAACAGAACAGTCCAACCTGTGCACTTCCCCTGGACTTTCAGCATGAATAACTGTAAAATAACCCTGTAATCTTTACATGAACAGCAGAATCGTCTTCAACTGGGTTCATACAAGGCTTCTATAATGAATAACTCCAGGAGAATTTTAGTTGTCATACCTGCATATAATGAGGAGGGGAACCTTCCTCAGGTGATATCCAGGCTGAAGTCCGTCAACATTCCCTTTGATGTGGTGATAATCGATGATGGATCAAAGGATGGAACCTTTCAGATAGCATCAGATGCGGGGATGAATGTACTCAGACATCCTTACAATCTGGGATATGGAGCTGCCCTTCAGACAGGGTTCAGGTTTGGAATGAGAGGGGGGTACACCGATATCATCACAATGGACGGTGATGATCAGCACGACCCTGATTCAATCCCTGAACTTCTGAAGGTACAGAGAAAATCAGGGGCGGATGTAGTGATTGGTTCCAGGTTTCTCTCCGGGAATTATCGTATGGGTATTGCAAGAAAAATCGGATCATGGATATTCGCCAAGGCGGCCCGTCTGTATACAGGGATGAAATTTACTGATCCCACTTCCGGATTTCAGCTCCTTAACAGGAAGGCCTTTGCCTATCTGGCAACGGAAGAGGATTATCCCCTTGACTATCCCGATGTCAACATCATCATGCTCCTTCATAAAAGAAGGTTTCAGATAGCTGAGGCTCCGGCCAGGATGACAGAAAAAAAGAATGGATCAACCATGCACGGTGGCATCAAACCGTTTTTCTATGTATTGAGGATGTTTCTGGCTATCACTATGGTTCTGCTCAGGAAGGAGGACTGATCATGCCTCTGGCGGCAAGAATAGTAATTCTCATATCCGGTCTGACCCTGTTTGTTCTCGTCTTCGAACTTGTCAGAAAAAGAAAGTTCAGGGAAGAACTCTCCGTGATATGGCTCTTCTTTGCCCTGATAATAACATCCGGCTCCTTCATCGATCTTATAATAGACCCTCTTGCCAAGGCCTTCCATATAGGATACCCGCCAGCATTTGCATTCCTCCTTATCTCTATTGTTTTCGTAGTAGCCCTGCTCTACTTCTCCCTCGTTACTTCTGACCTGAAGAGCAAAGTCAAGGAACTCACACAGCAGGTATCACTTATGGAATATGAAATCAGGAAACAGAACAGTTCTCGAGGCTCAGATGACGAAAAAGACTGATGCTTCACCGCTTTGTCCCGGAGTTATGGTAATATATATTTCTACAATATACAAATACCTGCAGAAAGATCACACATTATGAGACACTTCACAGTAATAAACATTCTTCTGGTTGCAGTTGTACTGTCTTTGTCAGTCTCTCTCTATAGAACCTACCGGAAAATAAGCGATTTTACATTCCCTACTGAGGAATTCAACACTCGGATCAATACAGGGAGCAGTAAAAAAACAGGCCCGCAGAAACCAAAGAAACTGGTGGCGAGCCCTCAAGCCCCCCCACAGGAGTACAGTGTCGTTTCAGAGAAAAATCTATTTCATCCAGACCGGAAACCCCGGGAAAGCAAAACATCGGTTGAGGAGGCAAAAAAGGAAAAGCCTGATATAATCATCTATGGAACCATCCTCTCCGGCAACACCCGCCTTGCCCTGATTGAAGACAAAAAAAATCCCCTATCCACGCCGGGACGAGGGAAACGGCAAAGACTGATAAAAGAACAGGACGAGATATCCGGCTATAAGGTGCTTGAGATCACTGAAAGCTCCATTCTGATAGGTGATGAGGATGACTCTTTTCTTTACCGTATAGAAGACTCAAGCAAAGAAAAGCACAAAAAGCCACTGATAAGATCAACCGTGGCTGACAAAAAGAAAGAAAGGAAGAAGACGAGGCGTCCCCTCAAGAGGAGACGGCCCCGGCAACGTTGAGGGACATGGGAGTCACGGCCTTATTACTTCTGGGGTTGGCCTGATACATTCTTCTCAAGTTTCTTTTTTGAATGTTTTTTCCTCAGTTCCTTTCTTGCCTTGACTATATTCAGAAAAAACTTTGTAAACTCCTTGTCTGTAAGACCTGCCCGCAGGTCCTTCACATAATCCATCTCCACCTTTGCAAGGTCTTCAGTGATTCTCGCATATTCCTTCACAAACCTGGAATAATCAACCTTCTTCTCGGTTTTGATTTTTTTCTTGTAGGAACGAAAAAGTTTGTTCTTCTCCTTTCTGAGGGCCTTTCTCTTTGCATAAAACTTTTCTACAATCATATTCAGCTTTTCCTGTTTCTCCTTCTTAAGGCTCATATTCTTTATGGCGATCCTTACATGCTCAGGTACGATTTTTTTCTCCTTTGCCTTTGCAAAGACAACAGACGAAAAAGAAACAGCAAGGAAGAAAACAACCGCCATAGACAGGGTCGATTTGAGCAATTTCATAAATCAGCCTCCTTTTTGCAGTTAAATTTAAAACATCAGAAAAGGCTCAAGACTGTACCACCACCCCCTTCCTATTCTCTCAGTTCAGGCCGTACAAGTGCCAGGATGGCGGAATGAGGAACGATCAGGTATTTTTTACCGTCGTATTCAATCTCAACAGCGTCCTTCTTCAGGAATATGGCATAGTCCCCTTCCCTTGCTTCCAGGGGCAAGTATGCAGGCTCCTTCCTCTCCATCCAGGGCTCGTCGGACTGTCGCGACTCTGGCAGTATATACCCCGGACCTGTCTTAATTACGAGCCCTTCCTGGACTTCCTCCTTCTCCCTTACAGTTGGTGGGAGATAAAGCCCTGCCGATGTCCGCTCTTCACCGACTTCAGGCGAGATCAGAACCCTGGGTCCCACGATCAGGAGCGTCTTTTCCGTACTCACCAAAGCCGGTCTCTTTCAGGGTGTTTTTTATTGCTCATAGGCGCTCTTGTCTCCTATATCAAAAGCAAAGGGCATGGGAATCTTTCTGACCATGAACAGCAGATACAGAAATGCAATCAGATATACCATCACTCCCCCGACAGCGGGTGCAACAAGCCTGAGCATGGTTACCAGAACAGTAACCGGAAGGAACACTGCAATAATATACCCCTCAACCATCCTGAAACAGAATGCCTCCTTGGCGGCTACAAAGCCGATACAGAGTGAAAGTGGAAGCAGTGCCGGAATCCCCCAGGGAGAAAAGAAAAGCCAGCCGAGATCCCCTGCCCCTTTATAGAGAATACCAGCAATAAGGAATACCACTGACAACAGATAAAGCCTCTTTATGAGGATTCTGAACCTCTTCATATAGAGGTGAATGGTGAAGGATGTAATCCCTGCTGAGACAAAGAGTAATAACACATAAATTCCTGCCACAGGCCGGGCCCTCTCAGCCAGGATTTCCCAGTCTCTGACATCTCCGTGACTGTAATAGAACCATGCTCCTGCAGCCAGGAGCAGACCGGTAAGCAGTATACCGGCCCTGTAAAGAAAAACCGACAACCTGTCCGCCCCCGTCAGGGGCTGGAATTCTCTCTCTTCTCCCATATCAGAAGGTGAACCTCACCCTCGGGAGGTCTGTCAACTGGTAGTGCATGTCTGGGCCCGCTGGCGGGATCTCTTCTTCTCATCCTTTTCCAGGTGGCAGCGCTTGTATTTCTTTCCGCTACCACACCAGCAGGGATCATTCCTCCCAAGTTTCGGTATCTCCTCTTCGTCCGAACCTGTAAAGTATGACACAATACTATCAATAAAACCCATACCTTTCTCTCCTATTTCTGACTGAATATGCACAGCAAGAGCATGCCCCGAGTTCCTGCCATGGGTCATACAAGCGAATGTGGTAAAATCAACTCCTTACTATCGCAGATACACTGCAGTTTTGCTGCAGGGTGTCTTCATTATGAACGGGAATTGCCTTTTCCATGAGAGCAGTGAAGACTATGGACGGCATCCTGTCCCGGACATATTCTATAATAAATCACGGGATTGATAATTATTATATCACAACTCCGGGACTGATAGAAAATGGACAGGGGCAAGGCCTTTTCTTATGACAGGATACAGAAGGCTATGGAGGATGTCCGGAGGGACAGGCTCGACTACTACCTTGACATACTCACCGGTGAGGCAAAGGAGATTCCTGTCTTGTTGCTTGAAGAAGCACTTGGACGACTCTACCATGAACTGGAAGACGATTATGAGCGGGATACGGTTTTCGACAGTGAGGTCAACATGGAGGCAGACCTGACAGGCGAAGAGGAAGAAGTGGTCGAGATGGCTGTAGAGGTCCTTCTTGACCCGAACCGGTTCATACGAATTCCGGAGCGGGACTCAGACGAAGCATTTGAAGTGATGACAAGATTTGCAATGACTGTAAAGGATTCATCGCTGAAGAAGGATCTCATTACAGCGCTGAACGGCAGCGGTGCCTTCAGGAGGTTCAAGGATGTCCTCCTCAGAGACAGAAAGGAAAGGAAGAGATGGCATGGTTTCAACGCAAAGGCGATGAAAGAGGTGATCGACAGATGGTATAATGAAGCAACGGGAGGGAAGACGAGGTTGTCAGAATGAGGGAGAAAACATGATATAATATCCTATGGGATTACTATTTGACGATAAGGAGGTTCAGAAAGTGGAATCACTGAGTGGACTCGAGGAGAAAATCGCTTCAGCGATTGAAAAGGTCCGTTCCCTCAAGGAGGAAAAGGCTGAGCTTGAGAGGAGGATAACCGAGCTTGAAGCCCTCCTGGACGAGAAAAACATGGAGATTGAGAGGCTTAAAGGGGAGAAGACATCCGTCAGGGGACAGCTTGAGGAACTTCTCTCTGAACTGGAAACCATCCAGATTTGAAGGAGCAGATAATGGGAACCGTAGAGTTCACCATTCTGGGGCAGAAATACAAGATAAAGGGTGATGCAACGGATGACTACATACTCGAGCTTGCCGACTTTGTTGAAAAGAAGATAAAGGAGATCATAGACTCCAATCCAAGCATCACACCCCTGAAGGCATCGATACTGGCTTCATTCAATATAGCCGATGAACTCTTTCGTTACAGACGGGAGCAGGAGGACCTCCAGAAGGGGATAGCAAGCAAGGCTGACCAGTTGGTGAAACTCTTCGAATGAGGCTCTCCCTCTGAGGAGACCCTCAAGAAAGGAGGTTCTGACATGAGACCTGTTGTTATAGTCTCAGACCTCGGACACTTCAAGGCCTATGCCTTTGAACGGACAGATCGGGGGACCCCAAGGCTTGAGGTGATTGAAGAGTTTGAAAGCCCTGAAGCCCATATCCGCGTAAGTGAGAAACTGACCGACAGGGCCGGCCGCTTTGGTATGGGCGGTGAAAGGAACTCGCTGAAGGGCTACGGCGACCTCCACAACTTTGAGCAGGAAGAACAAAAGAAGGTTCTCAAGAAGATAGCTTCCAGGATAGAAAAGGTAATCGAGAAGAACCAGCCTGAAAGGTGGTACCTATCGGCTCCCAAGAAGATCCAGAAGCAGCTTGTTGAGTTGCTATCAGAAGAAACACGAAAGAAATTGAAGAGGGCCCTTGCTGCGGACCTCACAAAACTTGAAAAGACCGACCTCCTGGAACGGTTCGGGCTGAATTAAACCCATAGCATTTCAGGCTACGCCTTCTCCTCACACCAGAACCGGGCATTCTGGAAGAGCCTGAGCCAGGGTGATGCCTTCAGATCCTGCTTCCATTCCTCGGGCATCCATGCCCATTGCCACTTGAGGAAGGTCCTCTCAGGATGGGGCATCATCGCAAGGTGTCTCCCATCGGTTGATATTAATGCAGTTATCCCAAGGGGTGAACCGTTGGGGTTGAAGGGATAAACGTCGGTCTCCTCACCCTCATCATTCACGTATCGAAGGGGAGCGAGCCCTTTCTCCATTACTTTCTGGAAGACATCCTCATCAGGGAAATAGGCCCTTCCCTCACCATGGGCGACCCAGACGCCCAGGACCGAGTCCTCCATCCCCCTCAGAAAGATCGAGTCTGATGGAAGGATTTTTACAGTGGAAAACCGTGACTCAAACCTCTCAGACCGGTTCCTTACAAACCTTGGCTGACTGCCGCCTTCAAGACCACTCCAGGGCACCCAGCCAAGGAGGGCCATCAACTGGCATCCGTTACAGACACCGAGGCTGAAGGTATCCTCCCTCTCATAGAACTCCTGAAACTCCCTGTATATCCTCTCATTAAACCTGATAACTCCTGCCCATCCCTTTGCAGAATCCAGCACATCAGCGTAGCTGAATCCGCCCACAAAGGCGACCCCCCTGAATCCGGCAAGGCCGATCCTGCCCTCGGCAAGGTCGGTCATCGTGATATCCCAGGCTTCAAAGCCCGCCCTGAAAAAGGCGGCAGCCATCTCCCGGTCGCTGTTACTGCCTTCCTCCCTGATTATCGCCACCCGGGGTTTTTCCTTCCGCTCAAGTATCTCCGGGGGTGTATCTTCCGGGTTGAAGGTCAGCCGGTAAGTTGGGCCTTTACGGTCGTAAGAGGTTTTCCATTCCTCCTCAGCAGTGACGGGATTGGACTGGATGAGTTCAATCCTGTAGCTCGTCTCCTCCCAGGTCGCCCTCAGTTCCCGCATATCGGCATTGAGAACCTCATTATCATTCACACTTACCTTTATTACCCCCTCCTCAAGGGTCTCTCCAATCAGGCTGAAGCCCACCTTTCTCTCGGCAAGGAGGGACTGCACCTGTTCTAAATCCTTCCTCTCCACCTCCAGGAGTAGCCCCGGCTCTTCAGCAAAAAGAAGGAAAATGGGATCGGCATCACCTTTTATATTCAGGTCAAGCCCCGAGTTACCGCCAAAGGCCATTTCAAGTGCTGCCACTATCAGGCCGCCGTCGCTTATGTCGTGCCCGGCCCTCAAAAGATCAAGATCTATGAGTTCCTGCACAGCCTCAAAGGCCCTCTTTAACAGGGCAGGATCGTCAAGATCAGGAGATTCATCACCCACCTGCCCGAAAACCTGGGCAAGGGCGGACCCGCCTGTCCTGCATCTGCCCCCACCCAGATCAATATGAAGGAGAAAACTCCCCCCAAGTCTTTTTATATCGGGGGTGACCACCTTTCTTATATCAGGTACAGTCACGTAGGCGGATATCACAAGAGTCCCTGGAGACTTCACCACCTCAGAAGTACCATTGGGATTTTTCACGAGTGCTGCCATAGAGAGACTGTCCTTTCCGCCATCCACCCCGATACCGAGATCATTCAATATGTCCCTTAACGCCACCGCCGCATCATAGAGCCTCGCCCCCTCTCCCGGCAACTTGGCCGCCCACATCCAGTTCCCGGAACACTTGATATCTTGAAGGGCAGAGACCCTTGCCCATACGATATTCGTCAGGGCCTCTGTGACAGAGAGCCTTGCCATTGCCATTGGATCTATCAGTCCCTTCAGAGGCTGTTCACCTATGGAAATGGCCGCCCCCGTATGGCCCGTATGGCTCTGGGCTACAACCGCCACATCGGAAAGGGTCAACTGGAGGGGTCCCACTGTCTGTTGACGGGCTATAAGGCCGGTGACACTCCTGTCCACCTTGTTTGTAAGGAATCGCTTTGAGCCTACTGAGAGAAGTTTGAGCACCCGGTGAAGGGCATCTTTCACCCCTACACCTTCGGGTATCCGGAGTGGCTCGAGACGGGGGTTCACCCTATTCAGGTGAAATGTCTTCCTCGGCATTTTCCCGAGAACTTTCTCAAGTTCGAGGTTCTCGGGAGTACTCCCGTCAAGGGCATCATGTAAGATTATATAGCCGTCTCCGGTTATCTCGCCTATCACAGAGAAGGGGACCTTCTCCCGTTCACAGAGGCTCCTGAACTGCTCAAGGCTTTCAGGCCGGATCAGGAGGGCATCATTTTCCTGATACTCGGCTCCCCATATCTCAAGCACCGAGAGGGTCTCATCCCCCAGAAGCACGTTTCTTATCTCTATCCTTGCACCGGCAGGGTATATTATCTCCTTCACCACATTGGAGTTTCCACCGGCACCCTGGTCATGAATGCTCACGATCGGATTTTTATCACCAAGTTCAACACAGGCCCTTATGACCCGGTTAAGCTTCTGCTCCATCTCTGCATCGCCCCGCTGGACGGCACTGAAATCCAGTTCCTCGATATTCTCACCCTGAATCATGCTTGAGGCGGCCCCTCCGCCTATGCCAATCCGATATGCCGGCCCACCTATCTTGATCACCAGCATCCCCTTTTCAGGCTCACCCTTCTGAAGGTGCCTGTCATCCATCTGGCCTACACCGCCGGTGAACATTATAGGTTTTATCCACTCCCGCCGCTCACCGTCAGGCATCCTGAGACCGAAACTCCTTGTATAGCCCTGTATCAACGGTTCACCGAACTTGTTACCATAATCTGATGCTCCATTGCTTGCTTCTATCTCTATCTGGAGAGGACTGGCGAGATTGGAGGGATAGACAAAGTCTTCCGGCTCCCAGGGGAGGGGATAGCCGGGAATTCTCAGGTTCCCCACACAGTAGGCAGCAGTTCCTGCTATAACGAGGCTTCCCTTGCCCGTTGCATGGACGTCCCTTATCCTCCCGCCCGTACCCGTTTCAGCTCCCGGGATGGGGGCCACACCGGTTGGGAAGTTGTGGGTCTCGGCAGTGAAGATAACATGATACAGGAGGTTTTCAGGCCTCATTGGTGAGGGACTTCCCGGAAGCGAGGGGAGAAGGCCCTCTATCTCATATCCTCTGATCGCGCTTGAATTGTCCTTGAAGGCGATTACACTGTTCCGGGGGTTCTTTCTAAGGGGCTCGCCGATCAGGTCTATCAGGGATCCAGGCATCTCCCGCCCGTCTATTATCAGACGGCCTTTGAAAAACCAGTGCCTGGAATGCTCACTGTTTGACTGCCCGAGGTCGAAACACTCCACATTGGTGGGATTCCTGCCAATCTCTTCTACAAATAAACGATAGTAGTACTCAACATCCCATTCGTCAAGGCCGAGGCCCATATCCCTGTTAATCCTCCGGAGGGCATCCTTTCCCTCCTCGATCAGGGGGACTGTGAAAACAGGTTCCGGCCTGATACCGGTCTCAAAGGTGCTGAGCCTCTCATGATAGAGGGTCTCCGTCATCCTGTCATGTATCAGTGGAAGAAGGGCTGACCGTACTCTCTCCGTATCTTCCTTTCCAGGGGCAGAATCGAAGAGGAGGAGATACCGCCGTGACCTCTCAATCCTTTTGATTCCCCTGAGTCCTGCAGCCATGCAGACAGAGACGGCGTTTGTGGACCAGGAGGTAGTGAAGTTCATCCTTGGTCCGACCTCGATAACGAGACCATCTTCCGGGTTCAGGAAGGACCTCTGAGAAAAGTTCTCCGGCTCGAAAGTCTCTGAAAGGAGCCACCGGAGGACATCTTCTTCCCTTCCGGCAGGAGGACTTTCCGCCTCGATATAATAACAGTACTCGGTAAGAAGCCCCGTGGGTAAGGGGGATCCCTTCCCCAGAGGCTCCTTCAGTGCCTCAAGGAGCCTCCTTACACTATCGCCTTCAAGTACAGGCCTTCTGTAATAGTAGATCATCATGGGAATTACAGTGCAGGTATTTTACATTATTGAAGGAATTTTTTTCGGGATGTCACGGAGATGAGATTATCAGTCCTTACACACTTACACCTTACCGGAGAATAACAACAACTTTACTGGACGTCTACTCCACCTTAGCCTCATCATGACAGAAGCTGAAAACATAAAGAGAACTATTCAGTCATTTCCGTCCAGGGCATCCCTCACTCGGCAGGCAAGTTCATTCAGGCTGAAGGGTTTCTCAATGACTCCGTTGATCCTGTATGTTATATCGTCCTCTATTTCATGTTTCCCATAACCGGTCATAATCATGAATTTGACATCCGGCTTCAGGCGGGAAATTTCCCTGTAGAGTTCAGTCCCCTTCATATCTGGCATCCTCTGGTCGGAAAGTACAAGTGCAAACTTTCCATCCACCCTCTGAAAGGCCTCTATCCCCTCCCTGCCTGAAGATGCCACTTCCACCTGGTAACCAAGGCTCTCAAGAAGGCTCTTCCCGGTTCTTCTCACAAAGTCCTCGTCATCAACTATGAGCACCCTTTCTTCCCCCCCAGGGATGGCCTTCCCTCCGTCATCGCACCTGGCTATCCGGCTGATATTCTTTACATCTGGCAGGTAGACGCTGAAAACCGTTCCTCCATGATTTCCCGACCGTATGGACACAAGTCCACCATGAGAATCAACAACTGAGTATACCACGCTCAACCCCAGTCCAGTACCCCGCCCTTCCTGCTTGGTTGTGAAAAAGGGCTCAAAAATCTTCTCTCTCATCTCATCAGGAACACCCCGTCCGGTATCGGTTACCTCAAAGTATACCATTTCATCTCCAGACCGTTTTCTTTCACGGGGGAGGGCCTCATGCGGCGGCACGGCCCTGCCCGTTCTGATGGTTATTCTGCCTCCATCGGGCATTGCATCGCGGGCATTTACACAAAGATTCAGGAGGACCTGGGTTATCTGAGTCCTGTCTATGCTTACATGCAAGGAAACTTTATGGGGAAGGTATATAAGATCAATATTTTCACCTATTACTCGTTCAATCATTTTAAGGGCATCGACAACCACTTCACCAAGATCATGAACCCGCCTGTCCATGGGGGTCTTCCTGCCGTACAGGAGGAGCTGGCGGGTAAGGTCCCTCGCCTTCTCGGCGGCACCCTTTATCACATCAAGGCTCCTCTTAACCGCCGGGTCCCCTGTCTTCATCATGGCCAGCTCTGCATGCCCGAGCACGGCTGTGAGTATGTTGTTGAAATCGTGGGCTACACCTCCTGCAAGGTTTCCGATGGACTCTATCTTCTGGGCCTGAAGAAGCTGCTCATGGAGTCTTTCCTTCTCCTCCTCCACTTTTCTCAGAAATGAGATGTCCTTCAACAGATGGATCACTCCCGTTATGTTGCCCTTTCCATCGTGGAGCGGCGATGCTGTGTAGAGATAATCCCCCCTCTCAGAGGATATCTCCTTCACGACAGATTCGCCGGTAAGGAGGGTCTCGTAATGGGGACAGTCCATATCAGGAGAACCCTCTCCATGAACCAGCTCAAAACATTTCTTGCCAGCATGGCGCCAGTCATTAACAAACTTCCGGAACGCCCGGTTCGTAATGGTAATGGTGAATTCCCTGTCCGTCACAAAGAACGGATCAGAAATAGAATTGAATATGTCCTCAACCTTCTGCCGTTCCATCCTGAGGTCCTCATAGAGCAGGGCCTTTTCAAGGGCTATCTCTGCAGAGCCGGAAAAAGAGTTGAAAAGGACAATCTCATCAAGAAGTGGAAGACGCTCCTCCTTCCAGAGCCCGAAGATGATACCAAGTTTTTCACCCTTTCTCGAGAAGAGACATCTCGCAAATATCGATCTGAAACCCAACCTCTCAGCAAGGGGATAAAGAGGGGTGAACCTCCTGTCCTGGAGGATATTGATCGTCGAAAGGGTATTGTCATACCTGTCAAATCTGAAGGGGAACCCAGAGATGTCAAAGGCCAGTTCGCCGTGCAAGGGCTCTTCCATCCCTTCCAGGCTGACAAGCCTCACCCTTTCCTTCATCTCGTCATAAAGCATCACTCCGCATATATCTGCATGAAGAAGCCTTCTTACGGAACTGACGATCACTCCCAGAGCTTCATCAGTCCCTTCAGTTTCAGAGAGAGTGGTAATAAGTCCTGCGAGGGTGGAAACCCTCTCGGTCTCGGCCCTCAGTTCATTAAGATGTATAATCCTTGCAAAGGTCCTGTTGATAAGGTCTTCCAGAATGGAAAAGAACTCCCCATCGGCATTCCTGAAATAATGTCTCATCCTGTAGGCGATATTATACACACCGATAACCCTGTCCCCCCTTTTCAAAGGGATGGAGACGACGGTCTGGACACCTGCATCCTCAACAAGTGGCTTCAGCCTGCTTTCAGGAAACTCATCCATGGATTCCGAAATTTTCGTCCTTCCCGTCTCTATCGCATGGGAAGCGACACACTCGTCAATATCCATCTCCCTGAGCGCCTCGGCAAGGGGACCGCACCTGCCAGGCCTGGTCTGCCTGTAAAGCCTGCCTTCTGAGTAGTCTATCATGTAGACACTTGCCATATCCGCCCTGCATACTCCTTCACCAAGCTGGACAAGCCGATCGAAATACTCATCAACCGTCTCGATCCTGTTGAGGTTCTTCCCGAATTCAGCCAGAATCTTGCGTTGTTCGTTCAGCCGGTAGTTTATTGTAATCTCCCTTGCCATTACTATCACATAGGGTATATCACCACCATCATGGAAGGGGATATAGCGTACATAGGTATAACTTGGACCTTCATCACCATGATTTGTATGAACGGTACTGAATACCTCTCCCATAAAGGCGGCTCCCAGTCCACACTCATCATTGATGGTATCATCCATGTTGCATGGAACTTCAAGACCGTGAAATACCCTGTGACATAGCCCTCCTATGACCTCATCAGCTTCAAGACCAAGATACTCAAGGGCCTCCCTGTTTACAAACCGGATCCTGTGGTCCCTGTCTATCACAACCACCATGTCAGAGATATTGTCAATCAGGTTTCTAAGATAGTTTTCCGATACTTCAAGTTTCCTTCTTGCAACCCTGATCTCCCTTGCCATCTCGTTAAATACACCGGCAATCTCGGAGATCTCGTCTTTTCCCTTCTGCTCGGCAGGAATGAACTCACTTCTGGAAAGGGACTGGATCGACTGTCTCAATCCCTGAAGCCTTCTGATCACCCATCTGTGAATTATCCCCCCTCCAACAATGAAAAACCCTATTATTACTATATTGAAAAAGATCATGTCCCTCACCAGGTCATGTCTGATAGAAGAAAGGTACCCTGTCTCCATGACTCCGGCAACCAGCCCTATCACTGGAGGGTCACCGAAGTGACAGTTGAGACAGTCTCCACGGTTTTCAAGGGGATAGGAAAAGGTAAGAATGGATTTTCTACCTTCAAGGGAGCGTGGCAGGTTCTGCATGGCTCTGAATCGAACCCCAGGCTTAAGGGGACAGGTTTGCCCATGGAAAGCCAGAGATCTCCTCCGCCTCCATACACGGAAAGACCTGACAGGAGTCCCGACTCACTGATGAACTCAAAGTCCTTCCGGAGGCCGGGGATGTCCCTGGCGATCATCCTCGCTGATATCAGGGTTCTTATATAGTCTATCTTGCCTCTGATATCAGTCTGATATATCTGGTTGAGAATATCCTCCTTCTCATCGGCCTCATGTATGAAAATGAATGTGGAAATGGCAATGGTCAGGAGGAAGCCTACAACCAAAAGCCTGCCGCCTATTCCTCTCACCTGATGAAGCCCTTTCATTTTCTGATGGAGAGATACCGGCTTAACAAACCCTTAATATATGTGCCGGGACTCCGGAATGCCGTGTTGGGCTACCTGACCCGTTTCAGGAAAGATGACATAAGTCATCAGGTGAGGTGGCATAAATGTAGTAATCACATTTCAGGCAACTCTCGATCTTCTTTGCAAAGGTCCCCTGGATCTCACCGCCACACATCGTACCTGCCACCACCCAGCATATCTTTCCAGCCTTCTTTGTGTAGGCGGGGCAGTCCTCTGTCTTGTCCCTCCCGCATTGCATGAACTCCCAGCAGTTCTTCATCATCCCGTTACCTCCTTTAATGGTTAACAAGTCTTTATTTATATTATTGAATATTT
The DNA here is from genome assembly GCA_964542175.1 of uncultured Thermodesulfovibrio sp. Taxonomy (GTDB): domain Bacteria; phylum Nitrospirota; class Thermodesulfovibrionia; order Thermodesulfovibrionales; family JdFR-85; genus WFTX01. The sequence continues at coordinate 33,887 of CAZITN010000011.1, forward strand.
ATATTGTGCAATATTTATACCAGAACAGAAATTATTGAATTACAAGGAGTTTCTTTCATCTGAAGTCTGATTAATGTATGTTTTTTGACGCACCATGTCATATTTTGTCAGGCAGGTTCCGAAAATTAATCAAACCACTCATAACAGGCTCCCTCTTGATATGATGCTCAGAAGTGGCCAAGGATAAACAAGATTCAGCAGAAAGAAAAGGACTTCGTGTTTGCCTCTGGATCATTACCCGCCTCCAACAGCTCCATATATGATAAAAAGCCTGCTCTTTGGTTTATAATAAAAACTGACCAGATGGATACGATATTCCGGATCTTTATAAGCAGGCTGACTGTCAGGACACTTGCTCAGGCGAAAAGAGTGATAAGGATAGTCCTCGGCTTTACCCTTCTGCTCATCGGGATAGCCCTGATTGTTCTGCCCGGACCTGCAACGGTTGTTATCCCCGTTGCCCTTGCCCTCCTTGCAGGTGAATTCGTCTGGGCAAAGAGGCTTCTGGAAAAGTTCAATTCAGGAGTCCATACACTCTGGAGAAAGAGGAAAGGGAAAAAGAGATGAGATATCTGGGACTTCTTCTTATATTTGCGGTCCTGCTGACGGGATGCGGATATACCATAGTCAACAAGTCAGACCTTCCCTTCAGGAGTATAACGGTGGACTCCATCCAGAACAGGACCTTCGAACCCGGGCTCCAGGATACATTCATCCGGGTCTTCACTGAGGAGGCCCTTTCAAGGGGGCTTAAGGTGAGCAAGCAGGCAGAAGTCCGTCTCTCCATGACATTCACCCGGTACAGCCTTCAGACAGTCAGCATAAGGAACGACCTCTCCGCTGAATACCGGGTAAGGGTAAAGGCGGATATCACTGTAGAAGGCCCTGGCGAAAAGCGATGGGAGAAAAGGGGGTTTGAATCAGAGTTTCTGGAGACGTTCTCCGCCTCTGGAAGCATTCAGGAGATTCAGGCGAAAAGGGAAATCGCCAACGAGAAGGCTCTCCGCGATCTCTCCAGACGGTTGTTGATTCTCATCACTTATGGAGAGGCCGGAAGTTGAGCCTCAGGGCCTTCACAAGGGAAGAACGGGCCGGCTTCCCTGCCCCTGTATATTTCATTCATTCGAAAGACCGATATCTGCTGACAGAGGCTGGAAGGAAAATCACCGGAACCCTCACATCGGAAAAGGATTCCCTTTCTCTGGCAATCTTTGACGGAGACGTGCCGGAGTCCGAACAGCCTGATATGGACTCCATCATCACAGCCCTCAGGACACCAGGATTCTTTGGTGAAAAAAAGACCGTCCTCATAAGAAACACACACAAGTTCAGGACCAAGAAGCTGAAAAAACTCCTGAATTATATACAGAACCCTTTCCCTGACACCTCTCTGATCATGCTCTCGGAACGACCTCCAGCAGGAGACTTGAAGGCCGCACTTGACTCAGGAAAGCTCCTCTCCCTTGAGCTGAAGGGAAGGGAACTCCTGGACTGGATCATAAACAGGGGCAAGGAAGAAGGGATCATCATCGGAAGGGATGTGGCAGATTTTCTTGCCGGAATAACGGCAGGTAATACAGGTCAGATAGCCAGGGAGATCGAAAAACTGAGTCTGATGGGCAAGGATAAAATAACACTTAACGATCTGAACGGTCTGGTTGCAGGAGGGATTCAGACCAGCATATTCACCCTCACGACCGCCCTTGCAAACAGGGATCAGGACGGTGTATTCAGGCTTTTCAACGCCATGAAGGATTCCATTGAAGCTATACCCGCAATCGGGGCGATAAACTACAAATTTGCAAGCCTCACGGAAAAAGGGGGGAAGCCATCCTATTACAGAAAGGTCTTCAGGACGATACTGGAGGCTGACAAGCTCGCCAAGTCCACTGGCGGTGAATATCCCCTTGAAGATCTCCTGATCAGGCTGCTTCAGATTTGAAGGCGGAGTATACCTTCTTCATCAGGCGGGATATCTTTCTTGATGCAGTATTTGAATGAATAATCCCCTTTGAAGCCGCCTTGTCAATAACCTTTATTGCAGCCTTCAGGCTCGTCTCAGCAGCCTCTTTATCCTTTGCCGCCACAGCGGCCTGTACCTTCTTCACAAGTGTCTTGATAGTGCTTTTCCATGTCCGGTTCCGGACAGCACGCTTTCTCGACTGCCGCACACGTTTCAGTGCTGATAAGTTCTTCCTTGCCATCAATCCTCCTTTCAGGTGAAAATTCAGATCTATAATATAAAAGAAATGGCGAGAATAAATCAAGATTCTTACTGTGACCCAAAAATGCCGATAGAAAAATGCCACAACAAAAAGGGGGGCAGGAGGGCATAGGGTTTGAGCGGCTTCAGGCAATCTATGATCTTCACCAGGAGGGTGAAGCAGATTGCCTGCCTCGGAACGGGGGTCCCCGAAAAGTCGAAGACTTTTTGGGGTATGGCTGCCATGGAGGGCCTGCGAGAATGAGACGAAAAGCCTATACCCTCCTGCCTTATAACTGACTGATGAGTCAATCGGCATTTTGGGAGTGTAAACAGCGGTTAATGTGAACATCCAATCATGATTTTTCCTGTATATGATAGAATAACCCCATGAGATCATCCAGGGTTGCCTATTTCGACTGCTTTTCCGGAATAAGCGGGGATATGTGTCTCGGGGCACTGCTGGACTGCGGTGTCCCCCAGAGGGAACTGAGAAGGGCCATAAAGGGACTTGGCCTTCAGGGCTACTCCATCTCCATAAAAAGGGTCAACAGGAGGGGGTTCCTCGCAAAAAAGTTCACTGTCAGAATCCTCAAAAAGGAAAAGCCCAGAAAATTTCCCGAGATAAGGAGGATCATCAAAAGTGCCAACCTCCCCGAGAGGGTAAAGGAACGGTCTCTACGGATCTTCAGGAGGCTCTTCAGGGCAGAGGCAGCAGTGCACGGTGGACGGTTTGAGAGTATCCATCTCCATGAACTGTCTGGCACAGACTGTATAATTGATATTGTCGGGACCATCTTCTGTCTTCATCACCTCGGAGTAGAGAGAGTGGTCTCATCCCCCCTCGAACTCGGCGGAGGCATGATCCGGTCTTCCCATGGACTGCTCCCCGTGCCAGCCCCTGCAACGGCTGAACTGTTGAGGGGGATCCCGGCTTACTCATCAGGCCTGGACCGAGAACTCACCACCCCGACAGGTGCTGCAATTATCAGTGAGATTACAGATTCCTGGGGAGGGATGCCGGAAATGGCCACATCTTCCATAGGATACGGCGCAGGTTCCGCTGATTTTGAAGACTGGCCCAACCTCTTGAGAGTCTTCATAGGTGAAGAAAGGGTAGATAGAGAGGCGGACCGGCTTCAGCAGGAGACCCTCCTTCTGCTACAGACAAACATCGATGATATGAACCCCCAGGTCTATGAGCATCTCATGGAGTTGCTCTTCCAGAACGGGGCCCTTGACGTCTATCTGACAAATGTCCTGATGAAGAAGAACAGACCGGCAGTCGTGGTTAATGTCCTGGCACCGCTGGAATCTTCAGACAGGATTACATCCATTCTTCTCAGGGAGACGACAACCCTCGGGGTCAGAAAGATCCTTGTGGAAAGGACCTGTCTCAGGAGGAAAGCCATTGTCAAGGGAACCCCCTATGGGCCTGTCCGGTTCAAGATTACCGAGAAGGGAGAATCCCCGGAATACGAGGACTGCAAGAGAATCGCCCGGGAGCAGGAGATCCCCCTCATTGAGGTCTTCAGGAGGCTGGGGGGAGGATAGCAAGATTTTTCAAGATTATAAAGTCTTCAGCTCCACCTGCCCTGCATGGTTGAATATGCACAGCGAGCGCATTTTTAATCGTATCGATCCCCGTGGTCTTGCCACGGGGTTAGCGAGCGAATATAATGAAATAAAACTTCCTTACATATCGAAGATACCCTGCGGTCTTGCCGCAAGGTTCTTCATTTTATTGATGAAAATCAGTGACGATACTAAACTCATTGATCCCCGCTTTCCTCACCTGATCTACGACCTTGATCATCAGACCGAGCCGGAGGTCCCTGTCTGCTTTTATTGTAAGGCTCTCATCCCTTCTGCCCTCAAGTAATCCCCCCAGTTGCTCCAGGCTGACAGGTTCCCCGTTCAGGAAGGTCTCACCGTCCCTTTTAATCACAATTTCCAGCCCCTTGAGTTCCTTTATTTCAGCCGTCTCTGATTCAGGGAGGGTCAGGCTGATGGAAGGCTCCTGCACGAGATGTGATGCAAGCATGAAGAACAGCAGAAGCAGGAATACCACATCAACAAGGGGGGCTACATTCATGTAGACATGGTTATACCGTTTTCTCTCAAACTCCATATTCTAACCCTTCTTCCTCAGATACAGGGTGACCTCCCGCAGGAGGAAGGCTATCTCGTCAGCCTGCTTCTCAAGATAGTGATGCCCCAAGTGTACCGGAATCGCCACAAGAAGCCCCGCTGCAGTGGTTATGAGGGCCTCCCAGATCCCTCCGGCAAGCATCATCGGGTTTACCACGGGGTTTCTGGAAAGGACCATGAAGGCCTTTATCATCCCCAGCACCGTACCGGTAAGCCCCAGAAGGGGAGAGATCATCGCAATCAGCCCAAGCCAGCTCAATCCCTTTTCCACTTCCCTTACTATCGCAGTCCCTACAACGGAAAGCTCCTGTTCATCGGCACCCCTATCGACTGCAGCAACCAGTCTTTCAAGTATCCCGGGAGGCGCCTTGATCACCTCGCCAGGAGGCCTCTCCAGCGCACTCAGCACCTTCCGGTAACCAATCATCTTGCTTACTATAATAGCTACGCCAATTACCGAGCAAAGCAGGATAGGATACATCAGGACCCCGCCCTTGATGAATATCTGAATCATTCTTCCTCCTTCATCTAAGCCTGAACCTCACCCTTAGAAGCGCCTCGGATTCAACTGCATCGCCACCAACCATGGCAGGCAGATACTCCGACTTCCTCACCGCCCTCAGGGCAGCCTCATCAAAACCGAACCCGGCGGATTCAACTACTTCAGCATTTTTCAATATGCCATTTCTGTCAATAAAGAGTTTAAGAAGCACCACACCTTCCTTCCCGTGTCTCCTTGCAAGGGGAGGATATTCAGGCAGCACCTGCCTGAGAAACTTCGGGCCTGATGGCCCGCCGAATTCCCCCCTGTAGGGGCCTGTGACTCTTGGGAGAGGAGCATCCTTAAAAGTGCTTGCATCTTCAGATGTGACAGGATCCTCTGACTGGCTGCTATCTTCAAGGGGGGTGTTCTCTTTCTCTGTTTCAGGCATCTCAAGAGGCTCTGCCATCTCAGGACGATCCGAACTGGCCTCTCTGCTGACCTGGCCAGTAACCTTCACAGGTGGAAGGACCTCCCCGGGAAGGGATCTCTCTTGTACCTTTTTCTCTTTTTTTTCCTGAACCGCCTCCTCTGGCAATAATTTCCTCTTTCTCTCCTGTCCCGGAAGGACCTTCTTCTCCGGAACCTGAACTCTTTCCTGCGGAAGAGGATGAGAAGGTCTGGAAACAGGGCTGGAAATCCTCACCTTCACAGGACCTGCCGGTGTAAAGGTCATCCTCACCCCGGAAAGGGAAAGGGGCATCATCAGTATCAAGGTATGAACCACTGCTGAAACAGCAAACCCTGTTATGTCCTGGCGAGTATACATATCCTGGTTCCTGTGCTCAACCTCAGCCTTCCGGCTGTCATTGAGCCATTGGTGTAATGGTATATTGGTCCTTTCTCGCCTTCAACCCTTCTCGCGTCTTTCCCCTAAGCCTTAGCACACAGATGAACACAGAAAAAGACCGATTTCCACAGATCTCCTCAACCTTAACATGTCTTACCCTTAACCCCAGCCTCAGCCTGTCTTTTACTACCCTGCCCGCTACCCGCTCCACGCTACACGCTGTTTTTCAAGCCTCAAACCCGGAACAGCATGGTCCCGTCTTCCTGGGGATATACCTTAAGCTCCACGCCGTATACATCACTGAGAAGCCCTTCCGTGATTATCTCCAGGGGGGCGCCTTCGCAGACCAGCCGGCCCTCCTTTACAACAAAGAGATAATCAAAGTGGTAGATGAGATTTATGTCATGAAGGGCCATCAGGACGGATATCCCCTTCTTCTCTCTCAGCTCCTTAAGAAGTCTTATCAGTTCCATCTGAAACCTGATATCAAGGTTCGCAAGGGGTTCATCAAGAAGGATGAGGCCAGCACCCTGAAGCAGGGTCATGGCGATGAAGGCCCTCCTCCTTTCACCACCGCTCAGTTCTGATATGGGGGAGTCAATCTCATGGTGAAGTCCCACCATATCCACCGCCTCGGCCACGGTAATCTCAGGCGGGATCTTGTAGGGATAGGCCCCCATCGAGACCAGTTCCCTGACAGTGAAAGGCAGTTTGAGATCAAGCAACTGCGGAAGATAACTGATCAGTTTGGCCCTGTCACTTCCGCTGTATGAGTGTATATCCTTTCCCCAGAGGAGAACATCACCCGAGTCAGGGGTGAGTATTCCCGAGGTGATCTTCATGATCGTGGACTTCCCTGATCCGTTAGGCCCTATCAATCCGCAGAACCGGCCCTCTCCTATACCGAGATTCAAGCCCTCCACAAAGGGATTACCGTCATAGCTGAAACAGACGTCTCTCAACTGGAGTATATTCAAACCATCAACCTCCCAGGACATCCTGCCTTCTGAGAAGGTAAAGGAAGTACGGAGCACCGAGTATGGCCGTTACTATACCGGCAGGAACCTCCATGGGAGAAAGAACCGTCCTCCCGATAAGATCGGCCAGGCAGAGCATCGCTGCACCTGAGAATGCGGACAGAGGTATAAGTGATCTCGCATCAGGACCTGTGAGAAATCTTACTATATGAGGAATCAAAAGGCCCACAAACCCGACTATTCCGCCGAGGGAGACCGATGCTGAGGTCATGAGTCCTACTGAGATAAAGAGGAGGAGCCTCTCCCTGAAGGGTGAAAAACCGAGGCTGTGAGCTATCTCATCCCCAAGCATCAGGGCATTGAGTGCCCTTGCCCGCCAGAGCCCGATCAGCCCCCCTCCTGCTACAATCGCCCCTCCATAGGGAATCAAGGGCCAGTCTGAAATGGAAAGGTCACCGAAGATCCAGTGAATGGCCCTCCTCAGTCCCTCATTTGTAGAGAGGCTCATCATCAACATCAGGAGGGCTGTAAAAAGGAACCCGAGCCCGACACCGGCAAGGAGAAGCCTTTCGGGCCAGAACCCCCGCCTCCAGTATGCCATGAATCCGACCAGAAGACCTGTAAGCAAGGAACCGACAAAGGCATAAACCGGAATGCTGAAGGGACCGAAGAGACGGCTACCAAAAAGTATGCCTCCCGACGCCATCAGGGCTGCCCCCCCGGAAAGGCCGAGAATATACGGGTCTGCAAGGGGATTTCTCAGAAAGCCCTGAAGGACCGCACCGGATGCACCCAGACCGGCCCCCATTATCAGGGCGACGAGGACCCTGGGCAGCCTTATGCCAAGCAGCACGTTCCTGTCCACATCTCCCATCCCGAAGGGGTTTATGAAGTGGGGGCCCAGGAAGAGAGCCCCCCCCACAATCAGAAGGGAGGCCAGTACAATCAGAAAGGAACTCTTTACTGTGCGTCTCTTCATTTTAGGTATCCTGCCAGTTCCCGGATCCCCTCGATAACCCTCGGACCGAGCCTGTAAAGGGCATCACTCACGAAATATACCCTCCCCTCCTTCACCGCCCTCAGGGAGGCAAGTCTTTTCAGTATCCTTCCCGCCACCTCCTTCATGTCGGCATGCCCCTTGCCTATGAAGATTATATCAGGATCTCTTCTGATAACTTCCTCCAGGGAATAGCGGGGATAGTTGTTAGGGGCATCATGGGCTATGTTCTGAAGACCGAGTATCCCTAAAACATCATCGATCTCAGTCCCGGGCCCTGCAACGATCAGAGGGTCAGGCCATATGATGAAAAGCACCTTTTGGGATCTTCCTGTGGAGAGCTGCTTTCCGGCGTAGTCTTTCAGCACGGTCTCAATCCTTGCAGAAAGGTTCTCAGCCTCATCCGGCACCCCTATGAAACTTCCCATTTTCCTGATACCCCCGGGAAGTTCGGAGATCCTACGGGCCCTGAATACATACGTCCTGATTCCCAGGCCCCCGAGCCTCGACTCCAGATACTTGGGGTTACCGTCTGTGGTCAGGATTACGAGATCAGGGCTGAGCCTCAGGATCGCCTCTACTGAAGGGTTTGACATTCCGCCTATTTTGGATTTTGTCTTTGCCTCTGGGGGATAGTCACAGAAATTCGTGACCCCGGTGATGCTCTCCTCAAGGCCGAGGGCAAATAGTATCTCCGTTATACTCGGAGCAAGAGAGACGATTCTCCTGTATCTCTCCCCGGCATCAACACTACCTGCAAGGGTAAGAACCAGAATGATTGAAACCAGAAGACTGTCAAAAACAATTCCAAACCGCTCCCCAGACTGCTTTGAACAGCTCTGACAGGTCATTAAAAACTCAGCGAAACCCCGCCGAAGACATTCAGCCCGGGGGAGGGATAGACCGCCCTTTCACCAGGGAACTGGATCACACCGTACTCCTCATACTCCTCATCGGTAAGATTGTTCAGGTTGAGAAAGGCCGTAACCTTTCCCCAGCGGTACATCGTCTTGAGGTTCAGAACGGTATAGCCTGCGAGTTTGCCGAAATCGTTGGAAAAGTCACTTATATAGGGCCTTTCACCCTTGTATATGATCTCAAGCGCCATGAGGAGGTTCCGCACAGGAGTGACAGTCACATGACCGGTCAGCTTGTGTTTCGGGACGCCTGGTATCTCATTCCCGTCAAAGGAGCCGGACTGGATCTCTGCCTTGGTATATGTGTAGGTACCGTCAATGGTGAGTATCTTGACAGGCCTTATATAGAAAGAGACCTCGAGGCCCTCCCTCCGGGTCTCACCGTCAAGATTTTCATTCTTGAAACTGACCGGGTTGTAAAGGATCTCATCATCTGTATCTATCCTGAAGAGGTTCGCCTCAGCCCTCAGATAGCCGAGGTCGGTTCTTAAGCCTATCTCATAATCATCAGATTCCTGCGGAATAAGCCCGGCATCAATCGTGTTCGTGAAAAAACTGTATATCTCATCAAGGACCGGATATCTGAAGCCCTTTGAATAACTGAGATAGATCACTGTTGACTTTGCTATGTTGTAACTTGCACCGATCGTATAGAGGTCTTCATCGAAGTCCGTACCTTCCGGGGTACTTGGTGCAAAGGAGTAGTCGGCGCTGTCATGGCGGTAGCCTCCTGAAAGGGATAACCGGTTGCTTACACCGAGCACGTCATTTATATAGTATCCCCATGTCTCCTTCTCAAGGGTAAAGATACCTTTTGAGGGAGTCCCGAAAAAGACAGAGGTGTTCTCAATATCTTCCTCGGCATGGTAGAAGTCCAGCCCTGCTGTGAGTTCATTCCTCAGGTTCCCTGTCTCATTTATTATCAGGATGGAAGGGGAGAATGTAACGGTATCTATTTCTGAATCTCCAAGGAAGTTACCCCCGGAGAAGGAAGCATATGAGAGAAATCTCCTCTTTCTGTAGGAGGCGTCGGCCTTGAAGAAACTCTCTCCCCAGAGATTCACCTCGCCATCGGCCTTCAGATAATAATCCTCAACCTCGGAGAAGTCATCGGGATGGGTGGTAGCCTTCCTGGAAAGCCCGCCTGCCAGATCAGTCTCAGTGAGTGCACCGGGAAGCCCCGCGTCATCCTTGTGATAACCGGCGCTCAGGCCTATCTTCGCCTTTTCTGAAATATAATATCTGAGATCCAGGCCCAGGTCCTTTGCTTCCACATTACTGTTATCCCTGTACCCGTCAGTCCTGTAGTAAGTACCTGTCAGGTAATATGAGAGGTTTTTCAGGTTTCCGCTTGCACTGGCCGAGGCCCTGGAAGAGACGTAACTGCCTGCGCCAAACATAAGGTCATACTCCTGTCCTTCTCCCTCTTTGGTGATAATATTTACTACGCCGCCTGAGGCATTGTCCCCGTAAAGTATGGAAGCCCGGGCTCCCCTGATAACCTCGATCCGCTTTACCCTCTCAAGGGGGATCTGGGTCCAGTCGGTCCCGCTCAGGTCAGGCTGATTCACCCGCCTCCCGTCTACAAGGACAAGTGTATTCAGGGGACCTGTCTCGCCGAACCCCCTCAGATCCACAATCACGTTTCTTCCGCTTCCAGTCAGATCCGTAACAAAAAGCCCTGTCTCCTTCCTGAGAAGATCGGGTATCGTTCTGGCCGTGGACTTTCTGATATCCTCACTGGTTATGACCGTAACATTTGAAGGCACAAGGCTTCTCTGCTCTTCATACCTCGATGCCGTCACCACTATCTCACCCATGTCTGAAGCCTGTCCTGACAGCTCTTCTGCCATAAGGGGCAGCGAGCCAGTGAGTATCAGGCCCAGCACAAGCAACACCATGAACGACGTGATCCTGCAAGTCCTTGACACGATGATTCTTGAGATACTGAAACACCTGAAGAATGATTTGGGGGAATGATACATGAGACACCTCCCGCGCGGTTTAGACAGATGGACATGTCTTCCGGCTCAGGGCTACAACAGACTCCCAAAAAGTCTTTGACTTATTGGGAACCCTGCCTACTCGCCCGCCTTCCCGGCAACGTTACTTGACAGTTCAAACCGTTTACCAGTGGCTTGCTGGGCTTTCGTTCCCATCACGGCTGCGGGGCAGCGGGGGAATCACCAATGGGAAGTCAGATATCAGGAGTCGAATACAAAAAGTATTTAAGTTCCGCATTCTGACCTCCATCAGTTCACCCCTCTTCCTCTGTCCATCTGCATCTGAAGAGGAAAATCCTCTTTGAAAACTGCAAATCATGGTAGGCGGGACAGGGATCGAACCTGCGACTTCAGCCTTGTAAGGGCTGCGCTCTCCCAACTGAGCTACCCGCCCATCCGGTTGTATATTTTAAAACATGCAGGGCATTTTTTAAAAGCAAGATGAAACCATCACCCCTTTATAACACCCATAGGCCGTAACCTGGCAACCTTCCTGGAGATTCCCGCCCTTTCCACTACATCCACTACGTCCGAGATATCCTTGTATGCCTCGGACATCTCCTCTGAAAGGGTCCTCTTACCGGCACTCCTTACAAAAATCCCCCGGTCCTCAAGTTCCCTCCTGATGGACCGTCCTTTCGCCCTTTTTATAGCCTGATGCCTTGAGAGAACCCTCCCGGCACCGTGGCAGGTCGAACCGAAGGTCTCCTTCATCGCCCTGTCTGTCCCTACAAGCACATAGGATGACCTCCCCATGTCACCCGGGATCAGGACGGGCTGACCTGTCTGGCGGTACATATCAGGAAGTTCACGGTGTCCGGGCCCGAAGGCCCTTGTAGCCCCCTTTCTGTGAACCACCGCCCTGATGGGCCTGCCGTCCACTACGTGCTCTTCAACTTTTGCGATATTATGGGCAACATCGTAGACAATGCTCATCCCGAGTGCAGAAGGCGAGGCCCCGAAAAATTTCATCACCGCCTCCATGGTCCAGTGCATTATACACTGTCTGTTGGCCCACGCATAGTTAGCTGCAGCCTTCATCGCCCCGAAGTAATCATGGGCCTCCTGACTGCCGATAGGTGCACAGGCAAGCTCCATATCCGGCAGTGTTATCCCGTATTTCCTTGAGGCCTTCTCCATTCTCTCAAGAAAATCCGTGCATACCTGGTGTCCGAACCCTCTTGAGCCGGTATGGATCATGATGGTTATCTGATCCCTGAAAAGGCCGAAGGCATTGGCCACCTGCTCATCGTAAATCTCCGAGACATACTGGATCTCAAGAAAATGATTCCCTGAACCGAGAGTCCCCTGCTGGGCCCTGCCCCTTTCATAGGCCCGGTCGCTCACCACTGAGGGGTCAGCCCCCTCCATGCATCCTCCGGACTCCATCCGCTCGAGGTCTTCAGGCTCTCCCATTCCATGCTCCACGGCCCATCCCGCGCCTTTCAGGAGAAGCCGTCGCTGGTCATCCCTGGACAGACGAAGTCTCCCTTTAGAACCCACGCCTGATGGGATCTCCCTGTAGAGGACCTCAACGAGGTCCTTCAACCTGGGAAGCAGTTCCTCCCGCCGGAGGTTGCTCCTCAGGAGCCTTACACCTCAGTTTATATCGTATCCCACCCCACCGGGAGAGACAATTCCCCTGGATATATCGAAGGCAGCCACACCACCTATGGCAAACCCGTATCCTGTATGTATGTCCGGCATGGCAAGGGAGGCTTTTACGATACCCGGCAGGGTTGCCACATTCGCAACCTGAGTTATCGCCTGTTCTTCAAGATGAGCCTCAAGTTCCCTGTCTATATAGATCACTCCCTCCACATTCATCCCGGATTGATACCCCACAGGCACCTTCAGCCTCGTATCATCTATCCGTTCAACACCTTTCTTCATTCCTCCACCTCCTTCAAAGACATGAGTTGAGTCTCTGTTTTTTTATTATACCACTCACCATGATGCATTAGGGGATTGCTGAATATGCACAGCGAGCGCATAATATGTCTTTGCCATCCCAATGTATGGAGTAAATTGATTCAATACTTGCCTCCAGGTGCTTCGCACCTTACGACAAGAGGCATTGTATCTGTCTTCGCCAGCTCAATGCATCGAAGATACCCTGCGGCAAGCCGCAGGGTATCTCATTTACCGGTAAAGACATGAATGAAAAGAGAAGATTTGCTGATAGTGCAGAGCATGAAGGCGTGAGAAAGTCAGAATCTCAAATCCAGCCACTAATGGCTAATGACTTAATGACTGATCAGTGAGATTCTTCCGGACGCAAAGACAGACTCAGATATCAAAAATCACCTCTACATTCCAGAGCCCGTTTTTTTTCTCACACTTCAGGTTATGGTAGGTTGCCGCCTTTAACAGTAGCCCCCTCTCGTGCCGGTCGGGATCGAACCGTTCACCCCTGAGAAAAGCCTCTATCCGGTTCTCATTAAGGGTCTCGATCTCCACATCCATGGCGAGGAATCCATAGGAATCAAACTGGAAGATAAGCTCATTCAGCCATCCCACCACAAGCCCCTCGATTGACTCACTGTAGACCTTCACTTCTATGGACTCTTCAGGTCTGATTGAGGAGAGCTTTGTGACAAGGCTGAACAGAGCCAGTGCGGAATTTCTGAAAACCTCCTCAAGGGACCTGCCGGAGACCCTTATCCCCACGTCCCCTGAGATGTCAAGAATCTCGAAGTTAGTATCCATCCTTACTTTGATAATGATACCATGAGCGCAAGAATAAGTCAAATCCACGAATTGCCTCACAAGAATCCAAGCAAGAAGGATTAATGAAGAACCCTGCGGCCACGATACGGGCAAGCAAGACCGCAGGGTTCTTCATTTTTCTTATGGAATACATAAGGGGATATATTCCGGAAACAGGGTGCAGATGAGAAGGGGTTTTGCACTGCTTGAAAATTTTATCAGGACTGACGTACTGTTGTCAGTCCACTATGATATAATTGAGCCCGAATTGTGAAATGCTTATGTCGAATCGTTTGTCTGTGGTCATTCTGAGCGAAGCGAAGAATCTTTGAAGCGGTTATGTTTTCCCTGATACATGCTCTTTCAACGCCTCATCAGCCATTTTCTCAAGAGCATCCTCTGATTCTGCTACCAACTTAGCCCACTTTTTTTCAGCAATAACCTCTTCCATGAGCCAGCGTGCTATAGCATTTTGCTCAATTTCAGGCAACTGTGATACCTCCTCAAATGCCTTCTCAAGGAGTCTTGTCATTACACCCTCCAATACTATGTTTTGATAGGTTATTATACTTATCTTCTCCATTGTTTGCCTTTGCCTGCCTGAGATATACTGGAATTATCTCTCTCTGACGATGGTTTCACCTCTTCATAGGCAACTTCACGAAACCTCCGGATCTAATTGGAAAAGATGTGAAAGAAATGAAATTTTTTATATAATACCATGTCATGAGCAGGCGCAAGAAGCCGGTAAACAGAGGCAAACTTAGGATCGGGGACAACTGGAATGCCATCACCATAATTGCCCTTTCACAGAGCAATCCACTGAAGGCAATCGCCGAATTTGTGGAAAACAGCA
>CAZITN010000012.1:0-23740 GCA_964542175.1 uncultured Thermodesulfovibrio sp.
TGGGTCAAAAGTGCTGATCCTGAAAACACCGATTATCTCGCTCGAAAAGTTTTAATATTAAAAAAGGCGGGAGAGGATTACTCTGGCTTGCTTGACCAGGTTCTGGACCTTCAAAATCCAGACGGAGGATGGGGTGCAGGAGCAGGCTATGGAAGCAACTCTGTTGACACTTCTCTGGTATTAAATATTCTCCCGGAGGTGGAATCTATATATAAGGAAAAGGTAGATGGAGCGATTGACTTTTTAAGAAAGACCCGAAATGCAGACGGTGGATGGGGATACGCGGCGAATTCCCGAAGCCTTATATATCCAACGGCCCTCTCATTGATCGCTCTCAATGAATACAGGAATGAGTATAAACTTGATTCAATTATCGAGGAGGCCATTCAGTGGCTTAAGACAAAACAGAATCCCGATGGTGGTTACGGTAACAGTCCGAGCACCGTATATGATACAGCAATGGCTGTTCTGGCGTTAAAAGAGTATGGTCAAGAAGAAAATATCCTTTCCGCTTCGGTGAATTATCTGTTCAGCCAGCAATCAAATGACGGAAGCTGGCACGGGAGTACATATCAGACAGCACTTGCTGTAAAAGCTATCAATGAGGCTACTGTAACGCCGGATCTTTCGATAACGAGCAGTGATATTTCATTCATTCCAGAAAGCATTCAGAGTCTTCCTTCGGATGTTGTTATAAAGGCGGAGATATGGAATCTTGGCCAGACTGATGTCCAACAGGCAAAGGTAAGCCTGTACGAGGGAGACCCGGCCTACGGGACAAAGATAGGCGAACAGGTTGTAGCATTTCCTGGCCGGACAAAGATTGCAGTCACATTTCAAACCTCAGTTTCCACGAGCAAGGAATACCGATACTATATAGTAGTTGATGAGGATAATAGTATAGCAGAGAGCACTGAAGACAACAACACAGCCTTCAATCTACTTGATACTGCTCCGACCTATGACTTCGAGGTTCTATCCTCAAGTATATCCATCCCTGCTGATACGGTTAATACAGGAGACAGAGTTGCGATCACTGCAAAAATCAGCAATAAAGGGGCCAGAAATGCCTATGGCGTTCCAGTGAGATTTTCCATTGCAGATGGGTTAACAGAAGTGAAGATAGCTGAAATCTATCTGGACATCCCTGCTGGTGGAAGTGTAACACGGGTTGTTGAGTGGACTGCTGACAGGTCTGGAGAGTTTAATTTAAAAGTTCAGGCAGATCCAGAGAATATAATTGCTGAACTCGATGAGGCAAATAATACAGGTGCAATCCTTGTTAAGATCAATCCTTCTGATAAACCGAATCTGAAGGTGATACAGCAGGAACTTACGCTGAGCCCCAATCCGGTAAATGAGACTGCCAGTCTAACCATCATCTCTGTTATACATAATACGGGAAACTCAGTGGCAGAGAATTTCAGAGTGGTGTTTTATGAAGGCAGCCCGGACACAGGGGGCACGATCATAGGGGAAAGAATGATCCAGTCCATCGGGCCCGGTGAGAGTATGACTCTGAATGTTATATGGGAGGGTATCCGGGGAAGCGGAGAGAGGCTGATCACTGTCAAGGCAGATCCCGATAATGGCGTGGATGAGTCTGTTGAGGATGACAATGAGGTGTTTCATATTCTGACGGTCTCAGGGCTTCCTGACCTTGTTGCTGATAAGAGTCTTATCAGATTCGATCCACCGGCTCCGAAGGCTGGTGATATTGTAACCGTCAGCATCACTGTAAACAATACGGGCGATCTTGACGCTCAGGATTTTATCATCGCTGTAAATGACGGGACAGGGGAGGTGTTTTCAGAAACTGTACAGAGGCTTCGCGGGCATTCAAGCACCACCGTATCTTTTACATATGATACTGCTGGCAAGGAAGGGGTAACCACGATCATGGTGACCGCTGATGCCCTCAATACAGTGCTGGAAAAGCAGGAGAATAACAATATTGCGACAAAAAGTCTTGGCATACAGGACAGCGATTTCTGGCTGACTGAGACCTACATATCACCTAATGGTGACGGCATAAAGGACTCAACCGAACTGTTTTTCAGGCTATCTGCTCCTGCCACGGTCAGAGCGGAGATCTCAGATGATGAAGGAAACACTGTCAGAGCCATTGAAGGTGTCGAATATGAAAATGCTACCGGAGGGAGTTTCAGGTGGGACGGTCTGGATGATGAGGGTCAGGTTGTCGAGGACGGAGAATATACATTCAGAGTTATTGACTTAAGCGGTCATGAGATCGGTGCTAAGCAGGTTGTGGTTGACAATAACAGGTCCTCTCTGAGTGATGCTGTTGGGACCGAATATCTGATGGTCCGTGATCTTTCGTGCCGGATGCCGGATGATCCAGATTATCTTGATGATTTTGTCGAGGGTTTTCAGTGGTTGCCTGATTCCGGGGGGATTGTATATTTTGTTTCAGATGCAAAATTTGCTTATAACTATGGTAGCGGTGAGTATACACCTTTTTCTGTATACAATAATATACAGAGCCTGTTATATCTAACAATATACGGGGATATAATTGATATCACTCCACAGAACTGGCTTCACACCACAGAGCATAAAACCAATCGTTACCTCTTTTCATACACTCTGTCTCCTGACGGACAGAAAGTTGCTGCTGTCACAAAGGTATTCAACAGTAGTTCGATCATGACAGAGCTATGGATAATGAACATTGACGGGACCAACCTGAAATTACTTGACCATCTTGAGACACGACCAGGAGGAGAATCCGGCCAACCTTCCACTCAGACTGCAGGTTATATTGCTAATGATTTCTCGTCTGATCAAAATCAGCTTGTATGGTCTGATGACAGCAGGCATATTGCATATCACACTGTTACATGGGATACTTGTTATTCAACTGGAGATTGTGCGACGGATGCAGGGGGATATTTCCCTGCATCTTCAAAGATTATGGTAATAGATCTTGAAACCAGAAAGAAAACAAAGATATTTTCTATGGATTTTCAGAGTAATGATTCAACTTCCGATGTCTGGATCGAACCACTATATGATGCAAAGTTGATATGGGCCCCGGACAATGAAAACCTTGGCATACTGAGCATTTCTCGTGGAGATCCACTTTTTGACATCTGGATAGCGCCAGTTAGATCAGGAGAACCGATTAACCATATCCAGTTGTTTCCGGAATACGGAGACGGGTGGGTCTCGGTGGTCTATTCACAGGTATGGGCAGACAATGGCAACAAGCTATATATTGAATATGAGACCGGTTATGGTCGTTACAAAAGCATAGTGAATGTCACTACAGGTTCTGTGAAGAATATAGTTCAGCGTTACAGCGGATGGGGAGAATATGTAAAGCCTGCCTTGTCCAATGACGGAATGATGCTTGCTGTCAGTTACTATAACAGATATATCCATTATAAACATCACCATTTTTTCAGACTCTATGACATGGATCTCAATATACTGGATGAAGTCATACTGAAAGAAGGCACGGAATATCCTGACAGTCCCGAGTGGTCTCCCGATAATTCAGAGATTGCAATAGCAACCAATCTTGGCTATCTGCTATACAATCTTAATGATCGAGGGTATAAGTATCAAGAATTATGGAATGCCTCCCCTGTAGCAGAAATCTATAACATGAAATGGCTTGACAGGAGATATCTGCTTGCCAGTATTGATTCGCCTGGAGGATTACAGGGAGATAGAATCTGTGAAGAGAGATATGACGATTACAGACCTGATTGCAGGGATACCTATGTTATAGATTCCCTTACCGGCAAACTTAAACTGCTTGATAATAAGTCGTTTTGGGGTTATTCTTACGATAATCCCCTTTCTCCTGACAGGACAAGTGCTCTGCTTGAAGGCAGGCCGACCGGTATCCCTGAGATGGAGTGTGTTCCTAAACCTGATACCCTTGACTGGTTTGGAGACAGTGATCCATCTAATGACCCTTATGTACCGTGGCTATACAGGTCATTTATGAATCTTACTGCTGAGCTGAACATCAGGAGAGACAGGAATTCATTCATCATAAAGGGGACCGCAACAGACCTGAATTTTGCTGGATGGAAACTTGAATATTCTGATGCTTCGTCCCCGGACAGCTGGAGTACAATTGTTCCCTTCTCGGATATGCCTGTTATTAACTATATCCTTTCATACTGGACACCGCCTGCTGAAGGGAATTACTATATCAGGCTTACCGCCTGGGACCTTGCCGGTAATACGGAAGAGGCGGTGCGGTTCGTTTCATGGAGCGGTGCCGGAAGCCTGAATAGCGTATTCCTTACAACGAATATCTTTTCACCCAATGGTGACGGCATAAAGGATGAGATAGCAATAAACTATGTTCTTGGTGAGCCTCTGGATCTTGAATTCAAGATCAGCGATGAATCCGGTACGGTTATAAGGACCATATACAGGGGAAATTCATCCTACGGTCTGAATACAGTTTACTGGGATGGGCGGGACGACACTGGCAATATTGTGCCGGATGGTACGTACACCCTTCAGGTGATGTCCTACCAGTATCATCTGATTGTGGATACGGTTCCTCCTGATGTAGGTCTTGAATATCAGGTGCTGACGGAAGATCCGGTCAGGGTTCTTCTGTCATTGACTGCAAGTGATGAGAATAAGAAGGAATGGACTTTAAGTCTCGGGACTGAAGAAACCGGGCAGGACTGGACTGTCATAAAAAAAGGGGAGAGCGAGAAAGCTTCATTAACGATAGGCTTTGAATCATTTCAGGGAAGACAGGCAAGAGTCGAGGCTGTTGACAGGGCAGGCAACTCCGCTGTGGTATACAGCGGATTTTTAGGAAATTATCTGCTTGCTGAGTGCTATGATCAATACTGCAGTGATTTCCTGGTCAGTCAACCCGATCCCCTCATACCTTTTCAAAGCGGAATCCATCTGATTAAAGGTTTTATCTATCTTCCGGCGGGTATCAGGTCAGTGAACGTACAGTATTATGACTACAGTGACAACATCTGGCATGATGAGCTTCCGTTGGTTGAAAGCGGAGAACCAGGGTATTTTCATATTGAGTGGGACAACAGTCATCTTCCCCAGGGTTACTACCTTGTCCGCCTGAAGGCGGTTGATCTCCTGGGTAATGTAGTTTACTCAAATTATTTCGAAGTCGGTAACCCTTTTGATCTGGAGTTCAACTGTGAAATCAAAGACAAGGCAGGAATTCTGATATCTGGCAGACCAAACCTCAGGATAAGAAATTTTATTGAAGATGTCACCACGATCAGGATACAAACAATATCCACAATTGACACGCGGTTCAACAAGTGGACGGATATATATGCTTTTGATGGGAACTGGCCTGATGTGATAGACCTTACACTTCCACCGGTGTCAATGCACAGTAGTACTCCTGCAGAAACCTTCATGTTCAGGCTGACAGGGACGAAACAGAATGGAGAAGAAATCATATCAGAACCGTATTTCAATACTGCTTGTGCCGGTTTGGGGTTAGAGGTGAATGTCTGGAGGGATGCGCCTGAGTGTGGAAGCGCTCCTGAGATCGTTCATGCCCGGGCCATAACGATATTGCCTGAGTCAATGACCGATGAGGTCGGTTGTACACATATAACATATTTCATGCAAGACAGCTCAGGTAATCAGACTCTCCTCCTTGATCAGGATCTGGATGGATGTGGACTGAATCCGGAAGTAACAATTCAAACATCACAGATGCCTGAAGGAGACTACTATCTATTTGCTGAGGTTTCATATACCACCTCTCTCGATAACAGATTGCACAAGAGTTCAGGGATGAATTCTTGTGTTATTGACAGGAAAATGCCTGTCTCTGTGATTTCTTTCCCTCCAGACGGTGAGACCGTTTGCATTGAGACACAGAAGGATCAGGAAGGGAACTTACATGAGGTTGTACCGGTCTTCGCAAGGATCGATGATGACAATGCCATATATAAGTATCAACTCTTTTATGCCAGAAAAACCGATGGTAAAGATTCTGCATGGGAGCCTGCCAAATGCTTGAAAGAGAACTGCCGGCTTAAGGGAAAAGTAGCTCTCACAGGCTTGCTTGACAAGTGGGATGTTACCGATATCTATGGTGATGCCATTGATTTGAAACTTGTAGCAGTGGATTACGGGAAGAATGCCGCCTGCGGTTACTCCACGGTTTATCTTGACAGACTTACAGATTTTGAACTGACAGAAGGTAATGCGCTAATCTCGCCAAATAATGACGGAGTGTTTGATACAACGGATATATATATTGATCTTTATGAAAATTCAAATATTACCATCAGTGTTCATCCACTCATTGATGTATATACCCTTGCAGATACTACTGTAAGGATGCTTGAAAGCGGCAAGTCATTACTGTCAGGCAATTATGTATATACCTGGGACGGGAAAAATGAATCAGGTATTACCCAGCCGGATGGTGACTATGCAATAAAAGTCTTGGTAACAGATGCCTGTGGTAACAGCAAAGAAAAATGGATAAAAGTAACTATTGACAATACTCCTCCCGACCTTCTCCTCGCATCTCCGAAAGGTGGAACCATGCTTCCAGGTATCATTGAGATAAAAGGCTCAGTGGTGGATGCAAATCTAAGGAACTACTCCGTAGTGGTCGGTGCAGGTGAATCCCCATTGGAATGGAATCTTATAAATGAGAACAGGCATGCTGTAGAGGAAGGTGTGCTGGCGGTATGGGATGCTGGAACCCTTGAGGGTATATGGACATTGAGAGTTACTGCCAGGGATCTTGTCGGAAATACTACCAGTAGAGATATAGTTATTGATTTCAGTGGTGGTAACGACCTTGTAGGGGCTCTCCTGGCGGAACCATCAATCTTTTCTCCAAATGGAGACAATGTTTCAGACAGTTCCATAGTAAAGTACACTCTTAAATATGATATGGAAGTCTATCTCGTGTTAACCGATCCAGAAGGACATGTAATCCTGAGCCGTTCCCTATCACTACCGGCAGGAGAAGCGACATTTGAATGGGATGGGAGGAATGATAACGGTGCTACGGTTCCTGACGGATTCTATACATTTTCAGTAAGGGCAACACTTCAGGCAGATACACAAATCGCTGATGAGGAGAAAATAACCATAGTAGTGGATACACAGGCACCTGTTATAGATATTACGGAACCAGGAAAGGGGACTTTCAAAAAGGGCGAATTTGCGGTTATAGGCAGTATACATGACAGACATCTTAGAGAGTATTCAATCAGTTTCGACAGCGGTTCTGGCGTGAAACTGATTGATTCCGGAACTTTATCAAGGAGGAGCTATATATTTGGTGCCATCAGTGATCTAACTGAGGGAGAATATATTCTCCATGTGAAGGCAGAAGATGCAGCCGGGAATTTATCTTCAGATGACATTCACTTCATGGTTGATAGAACCAGTCCTGTTATAACACTGTTCAAACCCTCCACAGGCGATGTGTATGGAGGGAATAGCTCAACGGTAGCAATATTGGGAGAAATAGAGGAGACAAATCTGAATACCTACACTCTCAGATACGGGGCTGGAGCAAACCCCCAGGCATGGACAGAACTTCTCTCTGGTGGAGCTGTTCCTGCTGATGGTATTCATTTTGAGTTGAATGCAGGGAAGAAATCTGCAATCGCAGATGGTGTTTACACTGTATCTCTTTATGCTGAAGACGAGGCAGGCAACTTTTCTGAGTCAAAGGTCTTGTTAACGGTTGATAATACACTGCCTGTTACGACTATAGAATCGCCCGCTGAGGGTGAGTTTATAAGGAATACCCTGTTGATAAGCGGGACGGCATCAGACCCTAATCTCAGTTCATACATGATAACGATGTCAGAAGGAAGGTGTGATTCAACAGCCCGGTGGATGCCGCTTATGACGGGGAACAGTTCTGCTGTAAACAGGACATTACTGTCATTGGACAGCCTTCCCGCTGATGGTGAGTATTGCATAAAACTGACAGCAGAGGACAGAGTGGAAAATACTTCCAGTACCGAGGTAAACATAACAGTTGATACTACACCACCGTCTGCTCCAGTATTGACTGGATATGTAGATGATAACTCTGCTGTACGGCTGAACTGGGATCAAACTTCTGACTCTGATGTTGCTGGCTATATTATATACAGGAACGGGAAGATACTGAATAAAGAGAAGATCAATAAAACCACATACCTTGATGCCGATATCGGGGACGGAAAATACACATATCAGGTGAAGGCGGTTGATTTTGCAGGCTGGGAAAGTGAGCTTTCTAACAGTGTCAGTGTTGCCATCAACAGGAATGCTCCAGATGTCAGCATAATAGCACCATCTGATGGAGAGAGACTGAAAGGCGTGGTGGTAATTGAGGGTACTGCTTATAGCAGAGGTGATTTCAAGGAGTACAGGGTTTATGCTGGAAAGGGACTGGTTGTTTCTGACTGGTCATTGATACGAAGATCACCATTACCGGTTTTCATGGAAGAACTTGGACGGTGGATTACAGGAGATTTGAGCGATGGTATATATTCCATAAAACTCGAAGCAGAGGATACCACGGGAAATATTGCAACTGACACTGTTACAGTATCGGTTGATAATACACCACCCGCAGCTCCTGTACTTCTTTCGGTAAGACCTGGTAATAACGAAGTGATTATTGAGTGGCAGTCAAACACTGAGCCCGATCTTGCAGGATACCTGCTTTTCAGGGACGACCGGATTGTGAATGCATCCGGTTCAATCACAGACATTAACAGATATCTCCTGACAGGCGCTTCATATACAGATAAGGAAGCGCGGGACGGCCTTGTAAGGTACTATATGATAGCGGTCGATTCTGCCGGGAATCTAAGCCAGAGATCGAATATCATTGAGGCGGATCTTGATACACATCCTCCCCATGTGAAGATTGTAGACCCAATGGACAAAGCCTCTTTTGACAAAGTTATAAATATAACTGCATATTCTCCTGATACTGATATAGCAACCGTCCGGTTCCAGTACAGGGCAATAGGAGAGACAGTATGGCATGACCTGGGCCTGCCTCTCACGGTTGACCCTTATACAGTCTCATTAGATCCTGTCACACTTGGTATGAGTTACGGAGATTATCAGGTCAGGGCTGTTGCTATTGACAAGAATAACAATACAGATCCTTCGCCTGAATACATAACAATATCATATATTGATACTCTCCCCCCCGCTGCTCCATCAGGGCTCAGTGCCCATGTTGAAGAGGGCATGGTCACATTAAGCTGGGATCCTAACACTGATCCTGACCTCGAAGGATATCTTATATACAGGAAGACTTCGTCAGGATACACCACTTTACTGAATTATGGAGGGAGACCCATCTCAGGAGAGACCTTCACTACCTACCAGCCGGAAGGTGAATACAGTTTTTTTGTAAAGGCCGTTGATAACAGAAATAATCTCAGCACTGCATCGGATTCGGTGATTGTTACAATATGTCAACCAAAGATTGATACTCCCTACAGCCCATCAAAATATCCTGATATAACCTTAACGGGGACTGGTTGCAGGTCTGGTGATGATATTGAACTCAGGATCATGGGAATAATGGTTCAGAGATTTGATAATTATATTGCCACGAAAGCGGATAAGGACGGGAACTTTAATCTTGATATACAGCTCACTCCAGGATTGTATCGAATGAGTGTAAGAGCAATAGACAGTAACGGCAACATCAGCATGCGATCCAGAGCTGTATATGTGTTATATGATGAGCCACCGGCACCTCCAACTGGACTGGCAATGAATGTCAATGGATATGAGGTGTCCCTCTCCTGGAATTCCAACACGGAAAATGATCTCGCGGGCTATAATGTTTACAGAAACGGTGAACTTATAAACGAAACGGTACAGGCAGACGGTAATGCCTATGCATCAAACTACAGTTACCCCGACTATCCTGTAAAAGCGGTTGATGGTAACCCTGATACATACTGGACTTCTAATGGGCTCAATAACGGCGATGTATGGTTCCAGTTCACGGCAGCTACTGAGATTCTTTTGAAAAAAATGACAGTAGACTGGGGGAGCTGCAGCGTGAACAATGATGAATTTCTATGCGGCGGCAGAGAGTTCGATATTCAGGCGTGGAACGGGTATGCCTGGATGACGATCAAGGAGGTCACCGGCAATAGTGATGCATCTGTCATTCTTGATTTCAATCCAGGTTATAAATCACGCTTGTTCAGGATAGTCATTCACAGTGCAATACATCAGGAGGTCTCAAGAATGCTCCGTATTGCTGAGATAAGACTATATGGAGAAAAGATTATAACTGAACCGCAACATGTTGAAACAGTCAGGGATGGACACTATCAATATTATGTAACTGCAGTAGATAGATACGGGCTGGAAAGTCTGCCCTCCAATGTAGTGGAGGATGATGTAGGAGATATCATGCCTCCGTCTCCGCCGGTTAATGTAACAGCAGTTACCTATGGTCATGATATTGTAATTTCATGGGATATGAATACAGAACCTGATATTGATGGTTATAACATCTACAGGATGAGTCCTGGCGGGTGGGTGAAAGTTAATGAAGTCACTGTGAAAGCAACAGAATACATTGATCAGAACCTGCCCAATGGGACGTACAGATACAGGGTAACTGCATTGGACCTTGCAGGTAATGAGAGCCTGCCTTCAGATGAGGTGATGGCAAATCTGGATGCCGATCTTCCTGCCGAACCTGTTGGCATGGCCTGTCAGGCTCTCCCGGAAGGCAGGACCCTCAGAATATCCTGGGGTTATCTCGGATCTCCTGTTAAAGGATTCAATTTATATAGGAGCTTCAATCCAGGAGGACCATATACATTGCTGAACAACGATTTTCTGGCTCAGCAGGAATTCACGGACTCGGGCCTTATAAATGGTAAGGCTTACTATTATGTCTCAAGTGCAGTGGATGACGCTGGCAACGAAGGACCTTTTTCAGAAGAAATATCCTGTATCCCCCGTGATACAATGGGGCCGTCCAGGCCTGAAATTATATATCCGATACGTCCTGGCAAGGAGATTGAAGTCACATCAAATACGGTTATCTTGAGCGGCATAGCCGCACCTGGGGTGGGGATAAGGCTTTTCAGAAACGGAGACCCTGCAGGCGAAACTATCGTGAATTCAACGGTTCTCAGAAGGCAATGGACATTTCCTGCCGCTCCGGTCAGCTATGTGGCGATTTCCCCGGACGGCAGAACGGTTATATACACTGACCCCGATGGATATCTGTACATAATGGATATGAATAACGGTATGGTAACTCAAACAGAAATAAAGGGATACAGACCTTCCTGGTCATCCGACAACAGGAGAGTTGCTTACTATCATTCTAACAGGGTTTATCTGCTTGATACAAAAACATTTGAAAACAAAATGCTTTCAAAAGATAGCTATTACTATGAGAACTTCCCATCATGGTCCCCTGATGGCAGACAGATAGCCCTTTATTCATACCGGGATGGCAGGCCCGGTATATGGATATGGAGAAACGATACTGGTGGATTCTGGTTTCTGACAGGAGCCAATAACGCCTTTGATATCAAGTGGTCACCAGACAGCCGATATCTTGCTTACAGAGACCGGGAAGGACTTCACTATGTCAGTCTCCAGACAGGGGATGTAAATGATATATCTGTAGCGGATTACTATAGTGTGATTTACAACTGGTCTCCGGATAGTACATCTCTTGTATACAGTTCGCAATATGCAATATATCAGGTAAATACAGAAACGAGCGAAGTGTCCCTTCTTGTACCTCCTGAATACGAGTGTTTCAACCCTGTATGGTCACCCGACGGAAAAAGCTTGATGTTTGCCAGCTATGACAGAACAGATAATCAATACAAACTTATTGCCATGGATTTATATGCTGGAAGTATGAAGACTATAGATACAATCGGACCCAGTATTGATGATATCTCCTTGCAGGTCAGTCCTTCGGGCAGACTGGTTTACAAAACATCGGATATCATTCATGTTCTTGAACTTGAAGGGTTCTTCAGGTTTCCAGATATTTCACTTGATGCGGGATACAACACCATGTATGCGATAGCACTGGATGAATACGGAAACGAGAGTGAACCTTCAGAAAGTATATTATTGCACCTCAGAGACTCTCAACTTCCGGATGTAACTATCACAGGAGATGATATTTATATATATCCACCTTATCCTGTATCAGGAGAGGCTGTATCTTTTAACATGGTCGTGTACAATTCAGGATCTACAGCTGCTGAAGATGTCTCCCTGGATGTCTATCTTGCGGATAACAACAATCTTGAGTATCTCGGAACATATCAAGTGGACTACATCCCGGCAGCTGATCCTGCCATTATAAATATTGACCTTCCCCATAAGCTGAGAGCAGGTAAATATAATATCGTCGCAGTTGTTGACCCTCTGGATACTATCTTAGAGTCTGATGAGACAAATAATCTCGCCACAAAAGAATTCCAGGTCTTTGACAGGGCCGGCATATCAGTTATCACTACCATTCCAACCACAATGTACACTGGCAACGAGGATATGGGTGTTGATATCAAGATATGGAACTCGGGATCAGACAGTAATATCATTGTGAGGGTCACTGTGGAAGACAAGACAGGGGCTGAGGTGGAAACCCTAGACGAGAGAACCCTGGATATGCACTATGCCTCCCATGAAAGATACACTCTGATCTGGAATACTGGCTCATTGTATCCTGGAGAGTACAGAATACACAGTATTGCACTACAGGGCGCAGAGGTACTGGATGAAAATATCATACCCTTCATAATCGTACCTGATGTTGAGATTAAATCTTCCATAGTAACAGACAAAACGCTCTACGGCCCTTACGAAGATGTCAACGCAACAGTCTCAGTGGTTAACAGAGGCACTAATTATATAGTTCCTGAGACAACTGTCAGGGTAAGATTTATAGACCTTAATGGCGATGACCTCTTTCTGGAAGAAAGACCCCTGGTAAACCTCCTCCCAGGCGGAAAGGCAGTTCTGTCCTTTCAGTGGAATACAGGGTTTTCCCCACCGGGGAGTTACAGGGTAATGGTAGAAATATTTTGCAGTGGAGAGAGTGTCTCTCAAGACGAGTCATTTTTCACTTTGGAACCCTCCCTCCAGGTTGATGGAGCAATGTCTATTTCCCCTGCAATTGTCAGTGCCGGTAAGACTGTTTCTGTTTATTACAATATTCAGAATAAAGGGAATATTGATATCGTAGACCTGCCAGTCAGGGTACTCATTGCCAAGTCTGATAACATGAAAATAATTGCTTCAAGGGAATGGGTTTCTGATCTGGCTGTTGGGGCTGCTGTTGACGGTAGTTTCAACCTCTCTACGAACGGCTATAGGACAGAGAGATACAAAGCAATCCTTCAATTTACTTACGGAGGCAAGACATTCAATATTGCGAGTCTCTCCTTTGAGGTCAGAGACGGGACTCCTCCAGTAGTTAATGCTATCTCGCCGGTTCCAGGTGGTTATTATAATGGCGAGATCGAGATGTCAGTCTTTGCAAAGGACGATCTTTCAGGTCTGGAAAGAGTAGAGTATCAGATTGACGGTGACGAATGGAGATCCATGGCTCTTGCAGATCAGGCAACAGGCAAATATATGGCCAGGTGGACTCCATCCAGTTCAGATGAAGGTCAGCATACAATCAGGTTCAGGGCGAGGGACAGGGCAGGCAATATAAGTCCACCAACACCAATTAAGTTAACGGTTGATCTCACACCTCCCGAGGCGCCTTTGGTAGTCAGTCCGGCACCTGATTCTTTTGTCAATGAAGATTTGATTACAATTAAAGGGAATGCAGAGGCAGGTTCAAAAGTCAGGATGGTTTATGAAGGTAGTGAAATCACCGTTTGGTCTGATCCCCTTACCGGTGTCTTTTCTTTTAATGATATTAATCTTTCTCCGGGAGAAAATGCCTTCGTGTTTACAGCGGAAGACATGGCAGGGAACATCAGCCCCCCTGTGATTTACACTGTTTATCTCGATATAAGCAGGTGGTTTACTGGCAGTATTGTTGTAAAACCAGATCCGGTGTACAGGGGCAGAGACATTACCATTACATATTCCATAACTAATAGTGGTGGCAGGAGTGTCTTTGGAATAGATATAAGTATCCTTATTGTTGATCAGGAGACAGGGATAACGGTAAAGGCCTTTGAGACTCGAATTGATATTGATGCAAACACCACAATGACAGACAATATTGTCCTGAAAACACAGGACCTTAAGTCTGGTGACTACACAGCAGTATTGCAGATAGACTCGGATCTTATGGAGGATCTGAAAGAACTTGATCGCACATCTTTCGGGATAAAAGCTGGCCTTGAGGTCTCAAAGTTGGTGCCTGATATAACGAACCTTCTTGTCTGGGTGAACGAGGATTGCCACGGGAAGGACGGTAAGGATAAAGATAATGACGACGAGGATAAGGATGATGTAGAACCTGGACATAAGGGCAGGAAGCCCGGAGATAAGAGAAGGGGGCATGGAGAGGATGACGGAGACGGAAGAGATGGAAAGAAGGACAGGGATGACGATGATGAGGATGATGGGAAGTGTATGGATCTCGGGCTCCTGCAGAGCATTCTCAGAGAGACGGGGGGAAGCAGTCTGATAGTCTTTGAGAGGAAGGAATTTGAGCAGGAGATGAGGAACTCCTACTATACGGACATCCTGATCATAGGGGATCATCACCATCTTACGGATCATTATGGAGATGAACTGAGTGAGAGGGTTTATGGGGGTACAGGGCTCATCTCATCGCTCTTTCTGATAAAGGGAGATGATGACCATGAAGGAGATGAGGAAGGGGATGAGGAAAGGACCGGGGCGGTCTTTGGATTAAAGTACAGGGGACATCTGCCTGATGGTAAGAAATACAGGCTTGAGACAGAGGAGAGCCCGGTGACAGTAGCGGGGGAGATACCGCTTTGCGGAAGGGCTCTGAAAGTAGAAGTACAGGAGGAGGCAGGGATATCTGGCTGGATAGAAGAGAAGGAAAGGGATAAGGGAGAGGCTGAGGCAGAGGGCCGGGACAGGAAGAAGGACAAAGAAGATGGTGACGATAAAGACAGGAAAGGTGAAAAGAGGTATCCTGCAGTAGTGTTCAAAGGGTATGGAGAGGGCAATGTGGTATTTCTGGCCTTTGATCTTGGGAAGAGCCTGACTGAGGAGAGTTATGCCCTCCTGAGAAACCTTCTGCTCAAGTCCCTGAGTTACGTCCATAAGGGAGACAATGAGGTGATACCCGGGGGTCTTGTGCCTGTTGAGGTAAGGATAAGGAACAAGGGAGATGAGCCTGTTCAGTTGAGGTTGAAGGAGAGTTATTCCGGGGGACTGGTTCTTTATGATCCTATTGGGAGGAAGTGGATAGAGGAAAACCCGTGGGTACAGGATATACATCTTGAGCCATCAGAGACAGAAAGGGTTCTCTACCATGTATTGGTGCCTGATGTATCAGGAACATATACCTTGAAGACAGAACTTCAGTATGAGGACGGAGGGGAGTACAGGGATTATGATGAGTATTCTCTTTCCATAGAGCTTCAGGCAGGACTGGAGGATCAGGTAGATGCTCTGATAGAGGAGATGAGGTATTATGGCGGGGATAAGGAGATTCAGAAGGCTAAGAGGCATCTGGAGAAGATAAGGGGGCTTGATCTTACGAAGAGGAAGGGAGTAGAGAAGGCCATCAGGGAGGTTCTGAAGGCAGTGGAGCATCTGAGGAAGGCCGGGGCTTCAGAGTTCAGGCAGAAGGCAGGGATACTCCTTAGGGGTCTTGAGGCCAGGTGGTATGCAATTTTAACTAAACAGATCTGAAAATCCCCGCTTGAGGGTGTTTGTAGTGTAAAGGAGTCTCGCTTTGGCTTGGTGGGTTCTCAGTGTCTCGGCTTGTCTGGAGAGGATATGCAAGGGATGAACCTTCAAGGCGATGATATTTGCTTCCAATCTCTGTTTTTGTGTTCCAATCAACTTTCCGCTGTTGCCTTTGAGTCTGACCTCGTATTCCCTGAGATCAAGAGGGGAGACTGGATGGAGGCCACAGTGTTTGTCTGAAATGAGTTAACGAGGTCTATGAGCTTCCCCTTTGAGCTATCAATAAATCTGTCAATCAATGAAACAAAATTGCTGGTTCGGTATCCAGGGAGAAAGAAGTTGCTCAGATTGGAGAGAGAGTCATCTTCATCACGGACAAGAAAGGCCGTAAGAAACGGACGGTCCGTGCAGAGGTAAAAACAGACGAGCTGGAATCGGAACTGATCCGGAGGGGCATTGAAGGCCCTGTCCAGTTCGCATTGTTCTGAAGTCAGTAAATCCCCCACTGTGGCAGTGGGGGATTTTTTATGCAGGTCTTGCTGAACTTTTGACTTTTGGTGTTGATTTTGGTAATAAAGGGTCAACTGTGCTCTAAAACTGCGTTTCTGTCACAAAGCTGTCATATGGTAGAGCTAACCTATTGATTTTAAAGGCCTCGAGAGAGTTCGATTCCCGCCGCCTCCACCATATTTTCTTTATTTATTAAGCAGTTAACCATTACCACTCTCGTCCAATATCCTTCCAATAGAGTGCTTGTTACCGTCTCTTCTGTTGACTGCCTTCCTGTGTTAAGTTCTATTGCGGACAAAGCAATCTGTCGATTTGACATTTCTGACAGATTATTTTATACTGGTCTTAGACTGGTCTAAAAGGAGTGATAAAATGCCAACAGTAGGAGCCTATGAGGCGAAGACAAAACTTTCACAGTTGCTTGAGAGGGTCTCAAGGGGTGAGCGGTTTGTGATTACCAGGCATGGTGTGCCCGTTGCAGTGCTTGAGCCTGCAGAGCCTGAGAGGAAGGAGTCACCGGAGAGGATTATTGAGGCCATCCGGGCGATGCGCAGAGGGCGCCGTCTTGGGGACCTGAGCATAAAAGATCTGATTGAAGAGGGGCGCGTGTGAAAGAACAAGACCTTTTCGTGCTTGATGCTTCGGTAGCCCTGAGCTGGGTCTTTGAAGACGAATCGACAGGTTATACAGAGGAAGTGCTGGAATCCTTATCCAGCAATGAGGCGATTGTTCCTGTGATCTGGCCTCTTGAGGTGGGAAACGGGCTTTTGGTGGCAGAAAGGAGAGGCTGGCTGACCCATGCTGATACTGTGCAGTTTCTTGATCTTTTATCCCGACTGCCTGTTCATCTGGAAACTGCAGGCATGAAGAGCATGCTGGGGGAAATTATGGAATTGGCAAGAAAGGAGAGGCTTTCAACCTATGATGCCTCTTATCTTGATGTTGCCATGAGGCTCGGGCTTTCCCTTGCCACAAAGGACAGGGCACTTTCGGAGGCCGCCAGCCGGTGCGGGGTGAAGATTTTCAAGTATCCGGGATGATGGGTCAACAAGGTATTTCGGTCCCTGGCCTTTAACAAGGCCAGAGGACATCCTGAGTTTCCAGGTGATAAACAATCAACGCAAGGCATCAGTGAGGAGACTCCGTCTGTTAAGGGGGAGATAAGCTGAACCTTTCCTCAGAGCAGGTATTCCGCGAGGTTGACCTTGTATTTGTTGGGGTCGAGGGCCTTGACTATGCTCCTTCTGAACCTTCCTGAATCGTCCTTTTCCGTGAGATCGATGACCTTGCCTTCAATCTTTTTGCCCTCACTGTTTACTATCACCATTACCCTTGGCCTGTCGGCGTGGATGGGGTTGCACTCATAGACAAGCCCCATCTCGCGTGTATCAAGGAGAACAAGGGAGCCAACGGGGTACACACCGACCATGTTCACGAAGAACTTGAAGAGGATTGGATCAATCTCCTTTCCTGCACGGTCCATCATTATACTGAGGGCCCGGTCAGGAGGGAGGGGGATCCGCTGGTAGACACGGGACGATGTCATGGCGTCGTACTGGTCTGCAATGGAGACGATCTTTGTATAGAAGTCAAGATCTGCGCGCTCGCGGATCTTGGGATAACCGGTCATGTCGAAGTTGAGGTGGTGCTGGAAGGCTACGATGGCAGACTGGATGGATATCCTGTCAATACCCTTTAATTTGAGGATCGCCAGGGTGCCCCAGTAGGGATGACGTTTTATGGTCTTCCATTCCTCTTCGGTAAAGGCGGTGGGCTTGTTCAGTATCTCCCTTGGCACATTCATCTTGCCGATGTCATGAAAGAGAGCGACAAGACCGAGCTCGGTAAGGCTTTTCCTGTGGAGGCCTATCTTCTGTCCTATGGATATGGAAAGGACGCTGACATTTACTGAATGGTGATAGGTGTAATCATCGTAGTCCTTGATGGCGGTCATCCCGATCAGAAGCTGGTCCTCGGAGAGGATGAGGTCCACCATGGATTCCACAATCCTCTTTGCCCTCTTTATGCTAACCTTCTCACCTGCCTTCAGTTTTGTCATTATGCCCTTTGTGAAGGATACGGCATTGAAGTAGGTCTTCTTGACTATCTTTCTCCGGTCCACCTCTCCTTCTTCCACCACCCGTTTGAGCTTTTCAATCCTGATATTCATCAAGTCTTCAAGCAAGGCATCAAGGGCCTCAAAGGGGGTGTTGGAATAACCCGAAGATATGAACGCCCTGAGGAATGTCTTCATCTCTTCTTCTGAAAGAGCGCCTGTAAGGCGTATTGTCCCGATTTCCCGCCTTCTGAATTCCCTTGCAAGATAGTCGAAGTTCAGTAGAAATTCCATGGGATATTTCACCCTCGTGTCATTCAGATAGAAAAACTCCCCGATAAGGTCTATCTTGAGAAGCCCCTCCCTTTCTATGTAACTGTTTATCCTGGGCAGGAACTTTTCAAGAACGTTCAGGACTGCCACATTGTCGGGATCGTGAAACTGGGAGGAGCGCACGATGATTGAGAACTGGTTGATCAGTTCCTGGGATTCTTTAATATCCTGTATCTCAGACTTTGACATCCTTGATCCTCTGAAGGGCCGATATTACATGTTCCCTCAACAGGCGGTTCTTCGAACTCCGGAGTTTCATCAGCACGTGTTCTGCCTTTCTTGCCTTTATGATTCCTGCACAAAAGGCTGCTGCAGCCCGGGTCTCATCATGTTTTGCCCTTTTGAAAAATGGACTTTTCCTGAGTATCTCCACAAGGAGTTCAACGGTCGTCTCGTCAGGCCACCGCGAGAGGGCCTCAAAATACTCCTTCTTCTCTGTAAAGCCCTTTTCCCTGAAGGGCTTTGACTGTATCTCTTCCAGAATGATCTTTCTCGAGAGTGCGGTCCCGATCTGACCGATAGCCCGTACGGCCGATATCCTGATGGATTCATCGGGATCATGGATGCAGTCCCTGAGAATATTGATGACCTCACCTGAACCCATCTCCCCCAGCGCCCTGATAGCCTCTTTTCTTACCCTGATATCTGAGTGCCTGACAGACCGTGTGAGGTATTCAAGTACGGACCTGTCGCCTATCTGGCGGAGTATGTAAATGATATTTCTCACAACATACCAACGTTTGTCCGCAAGTCCCCGGGCGATCATACCAGGGGCTTCCCTGCCCAGTTCGGTCAGGATGGAGATGACTGTTTTCCTGGAAGCCATGTTCTTCAGTTCACCGAGGATCGCTATGAGATGGGGGATTGCCTTTTTTGAGAGGATCCCTGAGAAATCCTCTATCAGGCTGGTCTCGAATTCAGCACCGCTGTCCATGACCTCTCCAAAGGCCCTGATCAACGCAGAGGAGTTCAGGAACAGATCCACTCCCCTGAGTATCTGGGCTGTCTCTCCGGAGAACTCCCCGCTCTCCAGGAGTTTCCGGATTTGTCTGACCGTATAAACCGGCGTTTCCAGATTGGCGTGTTCCACCGCGTATTGAATGGTCTTTTTCATCAGCTCTGCTACATCACTGAAGTCGGTTTTGCTTTCCGAAATATAGAGCATCTCAAAGAGGGTGCGGGTAAGGATCATGGTCTTGTCGGTGGGCTCATTCTCTATCTCCTCGATGATGGACTTCAGATCATCATTAGTCAGGGGGACTATGTTTATGGAGGTTGGTCTTTCTACGCCGAAGGCCTCTTCATAGGCCTTCATGATGTCTTCTTCCCCGCCACCGGATTCCAGGGCTTCCCTGGTTGCCTCCTCTTCATAACCATGATCATCAAGGAGGATCGTATCGTCCACGACATAGGAGATGTGTCTGAAATCCTTCTCCCACATGAGGGTGACTATATCGTCATCAAGCACATCCTTTTCAAAATCAAGGGATATTATCTGTAGAAAATCCTCAACCTCGTCTCTCATGATACCCTGCCTGAAGGTGAGTTCCCTTACCCCGTCCTTGAAGAAGAACAGGGCGAGGCTCTCATCCTTGTCAGTATTCTCGTATACAACCTCGCCTTCATAAAGTATCTTGTACTGTTTTATCCTCAGGGGGATCTCTTCGGTATATTCCAATGGTTTGGTCAATGCAGCAAGGAGGTCATCAATCGTTTTCTGGTACATCGGGTTGTTTTCAGGGTAGATCCTGAAGTTCTTTTTTGCCTTCAGCAGTACCTGGATCAGATCCCTTATTTCTCCGGTGTCTGCCATCTCAGACGATCATGTATCTCCGTTCACGGAGAAAGTTTCTTATTATTATCTGGGCAGAGTTCAGCCTCTGCAGCCGCATGTTTCTCATCCTGATCGCCTGGACGTCATTGTAAGGAAATTTTTCCCCTCTTATCTCGGTCTGTATCTTCTGGATCTCTTTGTAGAGGTCCCTGATTGTATCTATATCAATAGCCTTGAGAAACAGAGGGTTTACAGTGACATATCCCTCCGCTATGTCCCAGATTATAGCCTTGAGGCTTTTACCCCTGATTCCCTTCATCGGAGTTCTGCTTTCTTGAAAAGATCTTGGATATTATTATACCAGCCTCATAGAGGATTAGGATAGGTCCGGCCATCAGTGTCTGGTTGAATGCATCAGGTGTAGGGGTAAGTATTGCTGCCAGCACAAAGGCAATCAGTACGGCATACTTTCTGTTTTTTGCGAGGGTGTTGGGAGTAACAATACCGAGCTTTGTAAGAAAGAGAATCACAATGGGGAGTTCAAAGACCGCACCGAAGGATAGCAGGAATTTGAGGGTAAAATCTATATAACTCCCTACCGAAATCATGGGGGTCAGGGAAGCGGTCTTGTATGTAAGGAGAAAACCCATGGCAAAGGGGAGGATTACCCCGAAACAGAAGATATCACCAAGCAGGAATAGTCCTGTTCCTGCAATGATAAAGGGGACTACATACCTTTTTTCTGTTGGCAAGAGGCCGGGTGCGATGAATTTCCAGACTTGATAGAGAATGACGGGCAGAGACAGTATTATGCCGGCAGCAATGGAGACCTTGATATGCATCCAGAACGCCTCTGCCGGTGCCAGAAAGATCAGCTTTTCTATGGGGTTTTCCTTGGGAATGAACTCGAAATACGGATTTTGCAAGCTGAGACGAAGATTGAAACGGAGCGGTATTGTCAGGAAGCGGAACAGATTTTCAGAATATGAAAAGGCTATGCCAAAGCCGATAACAACGGCTATCAGGCTCTTTATTATCCTTTGTCGGAGTTCAGCCAGGTGAGATGTGAAAGGGAGCTTTTCTTCTGACATCCCCTCTTCAGGCATCCTCTCCCTTTGCGTTTTTTCCCTTCTCCTCTCCAGTGGTGATTTCCTCTTCTGCTTTTGCGATGTCAGCGAGAATCTCTTCTTCAGTTATCTTTGTCTCTTCGGCGATCTTCTGGATTTCCTCCCTGAGCGGTTTCTCGATCTGATCCACCTCTGAGTCGATCTGGTCCTTAACTCCGTGAAGCGTCTTCCTCAGTTCTGCCATCCCCTTTCCCAGGGACCTTGCAAGCTCGGGCAGCCTCTGAGGTCCGAAGACAAGGAGGGCTACCGCAAAGATCACGATAAGTTCCTGCATTCCCAGATCAAACATGGTTTATTCTATCCTCATGCTGATGTATAGATAGCCTGTCTTTCTCTTGATAAGCAGAAGGATGGTGTCACCCTTTTCTATGTCCTTCAGGGAAGTGGCAAGCTCCTCCACGGTGGTGACGCGTTTCCTGTTTACTTCAAGGATTATGTCTCCCTTACGGATGTTCTCTCTTGCCGCAGGTCCTTCATCCCTTACGTCCGTTACTATAATCCCTCCGCCATCTCTTATCCCGAACTGTTCAGCGATGGCAGGGTGCAGGGTCCTTGCTCTTATGCCAAGTATCCTGGCGATGACTGAGTCCGGGGTGGTGACGCCTTCTCCCAGCCGTTCAATTGTAACCTCGAGTATTACTTCCTTTCCGTCACGAAAGACCTTGACTGGAACGGTCGTCCCTACCGGCGTGGCTGCGACAAGTCTTGGGAGGATATGCATATCCTTGACTTCCCTCTCATTATATGCAATGATGATATCCCCCCTCTTCATTCCAGCCTTCTCGGCGGGTGAACCCGGCGTAATATCGGCGATGATGGCTCCCTCGGGCTTTTCAAGGCCAAAAGTCCTGGCAATCTCCGGTGTGACCTTCTGGCCAGTGACCCCGAGCCATCCCCTTTCGACATGTCCCTTCTCTTTCAGCGCCGTAATGATGTCCTTGGCAATGTTTACAGGTGTGGCAAAGCCGATGCCTATGTTTCCGCCTGAGGTCGAGAATATGGCGGTGTTTATTCCTACTACCTCACCGTTTGTATTAAAGAGTGGGCCTCCAGAATTCCCGGGATTGATGGCAGCATCAGTCTGGATAAAGTCATCATAGGGGCCGGAACCAAGGACGCGTCCCTTGGCACTGACAATACCGGCAGTGACTGTATGGCCGAGTCCGAAGGGGTTTCCTATGGCCAGTACCCAGTCTCCGACTTCGATCACGTCGGAATCTCCAAGGGGTGCAACCGGAAGGGGTTTGTCAGCATCTATTTTTATGAGGGCGATATCGGTTTTCCGGTCCTTTCCCACAACCCTTGCCTTGTATTCAGATTCATCCCAGAGACGGACCCTGATGTCCTCGGCCTTTTCTATTACATGGTTGTTTGTGAGAATGTAGCCGTCACTGTCTATTATGAAGCCTGAACCAAGGGATTGCCTTCTCAATTTCCTCTCTCTTCCGTAGAGGTCACCTTCGGGAAAGAAGGGAAAGCTTCTCATCTTCTCCTTGACGATCATGGTGGTGCTTATATTGACTACGCTTTTCGCCCGGAGCTTGACGATCTCAGAAAAGGAGCCCGGTACGGTTGAGGCAGCATCTGAGCCGGCAGCAGTGATACAGAACAGGAGGAAGAGAATGAATACTCCTCCGGCTGAACGCAGAAATCTTACTGGCAGTATAGATGATGACATTGGTCTTATTTCCATCCTTTCCCTTTTCTATCTCTCCTTATCGTTTCTGTTTCCCGAAGAGATGACTCACAGTTAAGAAGAGCCTCAGTTCCGGGGTTCTGTTCTTGAAGTCATACCCGACTCCAAGAGTGACGTCTGTTCCCCCCTGTAATTTTACTCTATATCCCATCCTTCCTTCCACCACGTCAATTTTCGTGGAAAGATGGCTCTTCCTGACGATCAGTTCCGTCAGTATATGGATGCTGTGGGCTGCAGCGAGATCAAGGCCTGCCCTGATATCGAGTTCGTCCTCATCGGATGATTTGATGGGTAAATGATAGAGGATATTCAGATTTCCTGAGAATGGGCCGAGTCGCTTTCCTAACAGTATTCCGCCTCCAAACCTTCCGTCAGTGGAGATCCTGTTCCTTCCCGGGAAAGAG
>CAZITN010000012.1:23840-47672 GCA_964542175.1 uncultured Thermodesulfovibrio sp.
TATTCCGCCTCCAAACCTTCCGTCAGTGGAGATCCTGTTCCTTCCCGGGAAAGAGGCATCCAGAAGGTAGGAGACCCCCGGCATCTTTTTTCCTTCCTGCTGTATATTATGTTTGAACCCGACGCTCATGTCCTGAAACCCTTCGGAGTCATTGAGTCCCAGTACAAAAGGGACTGTGAAAAGGATGTCGAAGTTTTCCATGAGACCGTGCTCGCCTGCGAGGGTGAGCCTGAAAAAACTCGGATCTACTGTCTTTTCAAGTCCGAAGGTGATTCCTGTTTCTCCTACCTGGAGTGTGCCAGGACTGAATGTCGAGAATGTCCCGTTCGGGTGATAGGGAAGCAGCCCGGGGGTGTCAAGGGCCAGAAGCAGGGAAGGGGTGAAGAGGATATAAAGTACGAAAATGGCTCTTAAATGTCTGGAATTCATTACTAAAAATAACAGAACCGCAACAGGGGTGTCAAATAAAAAAAACCTGTTTCGTGCTCACATTTAAGGCATGTACCAGGATATGGTTTCCTTGGTAATGTACCTGAAAATACAGAGTTTGGTTATAATAAAAATTCCTCAACTCTGAGGAGAGGGTGCTTTTTCAGATTTTTGATGGAATAAATAAAGGAGGAACGGTGTGGAAAAGTATGTTCCTGATGAAATTGAGCTGAAGTGGCAGAGATACTGGGAGGACAAGGATCTTTTCAGGAGTATTCCCGGAGGGGAGAAACCGAAATTCTACTGCCTTGAGATGTTTCCCTATCCGTCAGGGCGTATCCATATGGGGCATGTCCGTAACTATGCCATCGGGGACGTGATTGCAAGATACAAAAGACTGCGGGGTTACAATGTCCTCCATCCCATGGGGTGGGATGCCTTCGGGCTCCCGGCAGAGAATGCGGCAATCAACCACGGGGTGCATCCTGCAAAATGGACTTATGAGAACATTGAGTATATGAAGAAACAGTTAAAGAGGATGGGGCTGAGTTACGACTGGTCAAGGGAGGTGGCAACCTGCAGCCCCGAGTACTACAGATGGAACCAGTGGTTCTTCCTCAAGATGTACGAGATGGGGCTTGCCTACAGGAAGTCCTCTTCCGTGAACTGGTGTCCGTCCTGCTCCACCGTACTTGCAAATGAGCAGGTGATAAACGGGGGTTGCTGGAGGTGCGACAGCGAGGTTGTCCAGAAGGAGCTTGAGCAGTGGTTTCTCAGGATAACCGCCTTTGCTGATGAACTGCTCAAGGGTTGCGATGAGCTTGAAGGGGGATGGCCTGACCATGTTATTGCGATGCAGAGAAACTGGATAGGCAGGAGTGAGGGGGTAGAGATGGATTTCCCGGTGGATGGCCTTGATGCCCGGATCAGGATATTTACCACCCGTCCTGATACGCTCTGGGGTGCAACCTTTCTCTGTATCGCCCCTCATCATCCCCTTGCTGAAAGGCTTGTGAAGGACCATGATGCCCTGGAGTTTCAGAAGTCCCGGTATGGCCAGATGGAAGAAAAACACGGGCTCTTTACAGGCCACTATGCGGTTAATCCGGTGAATGATGCAAAGATCCCGATCTATATCGCCAATTTCGTGCTGATGGAATACGGTACGGGTGCGATAATGTCTGTCCCTGCCCATGACCAGAGGGATTTCGAATTTGCGAAGAGCTATGATCTCCCCATACAGGTGGTCATTCAGCCGGAGGAGGGGAAACTGAGTGAGCCACTGACTGAGGCATATGAGGAATACGGGCGTCTTGTCAACTCAGGTGCCTTTACCGGGCTGAAGAGTTCCGATGCAATAGGAGAGATAGGCAAGTATCTTGAGGAGAGG
This sequence comes from uncultured Thermodesulfovibrio sp., assembly GCA_964542175.1. Taxonomy (GTDB): domain Bacteria; phylum Nitrospirota; class Thermodesulfovibrionia; order Thermodesulfovibrionales; family JdFR-85; genus WFTX01. The sequence goes on from CAZITN010000012.1 coordinate 25,660, forward strand.
GGGATCGGGAAGCGGGTTGTCAACTACAGGCTTAGGGACTGGGGTATTTCGCGGCAAAGGTACTGGGGGACACCGATTCCCATAATATACTGCGACCGGTGCGGGGTTGTGCCTGTCCCGGAGAAGGACCTGCCTGTGATTCTGCCTGAGAACATAAGCCTTACAGGGACGGGTGAGTCACCACTGAAGGGTTCCGAGGAGTTTCTCTCTGTGAAATGCCCGGGCTGTTCCGGAAAGGCCAGGAGAGAGACCGATACGATGGATACATTTGTTGATTCCTCCTGGTACTTTGTGAGGTACTGTCTGGGAAGTGGTGAGATAGACCTTGCAGCAGAGACAGGAAAGGATGACTCCGAGATAGGATACTGGATGCCCGTTGACCAGTATATAGGGGGTGTGGAGCATGCTGTGCTCCATCTCCTCTATTCGAGGTTTTTCACGAGGGTCCTCAGAAAACTGGGGCTTGCACCTGCTGAAGAGCCCTTTCTCCGTCTCCTTACACAGGGGATGGTCTGCAAGGAGACCCTTTCATGCCCTGAGCACGGATGGCTCCATCCGGAAGAGGTTGAGGACGGACATTGCAGCAGGTGCAGAAAGACAGTGCTTAAGGGACGGGTCGAAAAGATGTCAAAGTCAAAGAAGAACGTAATTGATCCTGATTACCTTATCAGAAGGTATGGAGCAGATACATCAAGGCTCTTTTCCCTCTTTGCCGCCCCACCGGAGAAAGACCTTGAGTGGTCGGACCGGGGGATAGAGGGGGCATTCAGGTTTCTGAACAGGATCTGGAACCTTGTTCTGGGCAATGAGGAGCGGTTGCGGGAGGCTCACGGAATCTCTCCGGAACCCGTGGGTGCGGCATCAGAGATGCTTTTCAGAAAGACACACCAGACGATAAAGAAGGTGACCCTTGACATCGAAGACAGATACCAGTTCAATACCGCCATTGCTGCAATGATGGAACTATTCAATCAGATCTCTTCATTCCACGCCGAATCGGTTGAGGATGTTGCTGTCCTCAGATTTTCGGTCAAGACCCTTCTTCTCCTCATATCGCCATTTGCCCCCCATCTGGCAGAGGAACTCTGGGAGAGGACAGGGGAGAGGCCGAGTATCTTTGATCAGGACTGGCCTGAGTGGGATGAGGATGCAGCCAGAGAGGAAGAGATAGAGCTTGTCATACAGGTAAACGGGAAGGTGAGGGCCAAGGCGATGGTCCGGGCCGGTCTTTCCGATGAGGAACTCAGGGAGAGGGCCCTGGGGGATGAGAAAGTGAGGGCCTTCCTTCAGGACAGGGAGGTCAGGAAGGTGATTGTGGTGAAGGGGCGGCTTGTAAATATCGTTGTAAAGTGAGAAATTTACCTGAATGTTGCATAAACAGGCGGGGAGCCATACCCTCAAACCTTTCCAGAACCGATGAGATATTTCAGGATAAGAAGTATCGGAGGACTTAACGCCGGGTGGTATCCTGACTCAGGGGATGTCACCATACGCTAAGGTATCGCTGGAAAGGCTTTCGGGCATAACTCCCCGCCATTTCCGGGCGATTTTATGCAACTGTAAGGTTTATTGTCAGCAGGGCAGCAGGTGCAGGCGTCTCGTAACCCCATTTGATTCAATGGGTACAAAATAAAACAGGAGAACGGTTGTTATCCCGACTGGTGGAAGACCGGAGGCTGATGTTCTGACATTTCGGTATTGCTGAAATGGGGATTACTCACCGCCTCCACCTGCCGGGGAGGAACAGGCTTTCAACAATAAAACAGTGGTATTTTCGGATGGATACTGACAGGATTTTCATGCAGGTTGCCCTTGAGGAGGCCCTGAAGGCCCGTGAGAAGGGTGAGGTCCCTGTAGGGGCTGTGATCGTCCATGACGGGAATCTCATCGTGAGGGCCCATAACATGAGGGAGACCCTGAATGATCCCACCGCCCATGCAGAGATGCTGGCCATAAGGGAGGCGTCAAGATTGCTGGGAAGGTGGAGGCTGAGTAACTGTGAGCTCTTTGTCACTAAGGAGCCCTGCCCGATGTGTGCAGGCGCGGTGATCAACGCAAGGCTTGAGAGGGTTGTCTTTGGATGTACCGATGAAAAGGGTGGCGCCGGGGGGAGCCTCTATAATATACTTTCCGGGGAGGGGCTCAACCACAGGCCCGTTGTGGTTCAGGGTATCATGGAAGAAGAGGCGGCAGGTCTTTTGAGGGATTTCTTTCTCCAGAAGAGGAGAGGTGGCCGAGTGGTTTAAGGCGGCGGTCTCGAAAACCGCTGTGGGGGCAACTCCACCGGGGGTTCGAATCCCCCCCTCTCCGCCATTGGAAAAACAGGCTGAGGTCGAGGTCAATAGAAAGCGTGGAGCGTGGAGGGGGTAGGTTCAACATTGATATGTTCTGCGTTCTGCGTTGATAGCGTTAATTGCGTTTGTTGCGTAAAAGCGTTAAAGCGTGAGGGCGGGAAAAGCAAAAACCAATGACCAATGACGGCCTTTGCCCAATAACCAATATACCAAAAGCATCGACTGCTAAGATATCTCAGCAAGCAGGTCCGCTATCCTTCCAAACTCTTCTATGCTCAAGGTTTCCGGTCTTCTCCGTGGGTCTATTCCGGCCAGTTCAAGGATCTTTCCCATCTCCTTTCCAAGGGGTTTCAGGGAATTGGAGAGCATCTTCCTCCTCTGGGAGAAGGCTGTCCTGACCACCCGGAAGAAGAGGGCCTCGTCTTTCAGGGGAAGTCTCCTCTCCGGGAGGACTGAAAGGTAAAGCAGGGCGGAGTCGACCTTGGGCGGTGGTGAGAAGGCCCTCCGGGGGATAGTGAAGGCGATCCTTGGTTCCGATCGATACTGGGCCATGACAGACAGAACGCCGTATCTCTTCGTCCCGGGACCTGCCACAATCCTTTCGGCCACCTCCTTCTGGATAGTGAGGGTTGCTGACTCAAGCATCCTGCCCTCTTCGAGAAGCTTGAATAATATGGGGGTGGTTATGTAATAGGGGATATTTCCTATTGCCTTGAACCTCCGGTCCCCGGGGAGTGGATATTCAAGGAAGTCCCTGTTTACTATCCTGACCTGAGGATTGTCTCTGAATTCGTGGACAAGAAGGTCGTGAAGTTTGCTGTCTATCTCAATGGCTATCACCTCTGCCGCCCTTTCTGCAATAAGACGGGTGAGGGTGCCCCTTCCGGGCCCGATCTCTATAACCAGGTCATCAGGACCGATTCCGGCGGTGTCCACTATGCGCTCAAGGATAGAGGGATCAAAGAGGAAGTGCTGTCCAAGGCGTCTCCTGCTCATGGGCCTGCTCCTTTTTATGATATAATAGTCTCAGATTCTGAGCATAAGGCAAGTGACCGGTTTAGACTAAGAAAGAATTTGACCATCCTGACCGCCTGTTCTGTCTCTCAGAACTGTTCTGAAACTGAGTCACATAAGTGAGCGCGATTACAGAAAAACCGGCTCGTCTGTTTTATCTTATCATAAAGTACAGGCAAGGATATGGATGTGAGTGAAGATAGATGCATGGTAGAGAGGCCGGCTGAGGGGTTTGGCCTCCTTATATTCGGGGCGTCCGGTGATCTTGCAAAACGGAAGCTCCTTCCTTCCCTTTACAGACTTTTCCGGAAGGGAATGCTGCCGGAACGGTTCTTCATCCTCGGTGCTGCAAGAAGTGCCTTCAATGATGTTTCATACAGGGAGATCATTTCAGAGGTTCTCTCCGAAGAGGATGCCCGGCATGTAAGGGAGTTCCTTCGAAGGATATACTACCAGCCCCTTGCTTATGATGAGACAGGCTCTTTCAGGAAGTTGAAGGAGAGGGCAGGGGGTCTTCACAGGAGCCTGAGGACGGGTGGGAGGATGCTTTTTTATTTTGCCGTTCCACCCCTCCTTGCAGAGGATATAGTACGGTCAGTAGGTGAGTCGGGTCTTGCACGGGGAAAGGGCTGGAAGAGGGTCGTGATGGAGAAACCATTCGGGTCGGACCTCCAGAGTGCAAGACAGTTAAACAGGGTGCTCCACAGGTACTTCCCTGAGGAGGCCATCTTCAGGATTGATCATTATCTCGGGAAAGAGACAGTCCAGGATATCCTTCTTTTCCGGTTTGCCAACTCCATATTCGAGCCTATCTGGAACCGCAACCATATTGATCATATCCAGATAACGGCTGCCGAAACGATCGGAGTGGGCTCAAGGGCGGGTTACTATGACAGGACCGGGATCGTTCGGGACATGTTCCAGAATCATCTAATCCAACTCCTCGGCATCATCGCCCTGGAACCCCCGTCGGCATTCGATTCCCTCAGAATAAGGGAGGAGAAGGTGAAGGTCTTCAGGGCACTCAGGAGAATGAGTTCCTTCGATGTGAAAGACTTGGCCGTATTCGGCCAGTACCGCTCCGGCAGGATGGAGGGGGAGAAAGTGCCGGGATACAGGGAGGAGCGCGGGATCGATCCGGCATCTACAACGCCGACCTTTGCCGCGATCCGGATATTTGTGGACAACTGGCGGTGGCACGGGGTCCCCTTTTATCTCAGATCGGGAAAGAGACTGAAGCGTAGGGTCACAGAGGTTTCGATCCATTTCCATGATCTTCCCCACTCCATTTTTTCACACGAGATCGGGGAAGGTATAGAGCCCAATGTCCTGGTCTTCAGAATCCAGCCCGACGAGGCGATTGAACTCAGGTTCCAGAGCAAACTGCCCGGCTCGCGGCTTTGTTTGAGAGAGGTGAAGATGAGCTTCTCCTATACTGATGAGGCAGCCGTTGATTCCCTGCCCGATGCCTATGAAAGGGTCCTTCTGGATTGTATCAGGGGGGATCACCTTCTCTTTGTGGGGCAGGAGGGTGTTGAACTTGCCTGGGAGTTCTTCATGCCTCTCCTTGAGTATCTTGAGGAGGGGGAGGGTGGAAGGGATGTCAGACTCTACAGCCCGGGCAGATGGGGTCCACCGGCTGCTGAGAGGTTCATGAAACGTGACGGGAGGGTCTGGTGGGTGAGGTGAGAGATTTCGCCCGTCTTGATGAGTGGACGGACGCCCTTTGTGAACTTGTTGTCCAGGCTTCCGGGAGAAGGGAGGGGGATCTTAAGGTTGCCCTCTGTGGCGGGAGATCACCCGGACCGCTCTACAGAAGACTATCCGGTGAGAAGGGGCTCACTCAGGGATGGAGGGTCTTCTTCACTGATGAGAGATGCGTCCCTCCTGAAGACAGCCTGAGCAATTACGGGATGATAAAGAGTCTCTTCCTCGATCCGGGAATGATTTCTCCAGAAGGGGTATTCAGGATAAGGGGGGAGGCCGGTCCTGATCAGGCTGCTGATGAGTATCAGGAGTTGCTTGAAAGAGAAGCGCCTGATGGTTTTGATTTAATAATACTTGGCCTGGGAAGTGACGGCCATATTGCTTCACTCTTTCCTATGAGCCCTCTTCTTAACGAGAGGACCCGCCTGGCCCTTCCAGTTTTAGATGCACCTGATCTGCCAAGGGTGACGATTACACCAGGGATGATCCTGCGGTCAGGAATGGTGATCCTTCTCGTAAGGGGAGAGGAAAAGAGGGATGCCTTCAGGCGGTTCATGGGAAAGAAGGAATCAGAGGTGGACCTTCCCGCGATGCTGCTTCAGAAGCATGGAGACCTTCATGTAATGGTGCTTTTCTGAGATCTTGCCTTAACGTTGCATAAACAGGAAGTCCTGCGGGGGATGAAAACAGGCTAAGATCAAGGTTTGAGGTTGAGAAGAGATCGTGTAGCGTGCAGGAGTATAAGGCGAGCAAGGTGAGAAAAGAGTTTGTCTCGTTTATCTCGTTGATTTGGTGGGTCTGGTTTATTTGGTTGATGGAAGGGCGAGAAAAGTACAACGGGAGAAGGCGAGAAAGAACCAATGACCAAATAACCCAATAATCAGTAATTAATAGTCTCTTGCCGGATGGCTGCTCCGTGTGTGTAAACCCCCTGCCTCTGGGGAAAATTATACAACTGTAAGGTTTATCCAAGATATCCAGCCGGAGAACCAAACAAACGAAACAAACCGGATGAACGAAATAGATCCTGGCAGAAACCGCACATTTTTGGTTATATTATAAAGATGCAGGAACTGATCAAGGGACTCATACAGAAGAATAACTCAAAGATAATGATGATTGTCCTTGACGGGGTCGGGGGACTGCCCGTGGACGGAAAGACAGAACTTGAGGCAGCAGTCACACCCAACCTCGACAATCTCGTCTGGAGATCAGCCACCGGCCTTCACGTCCCTGTGGCCTACGGAATAACGCCGGGAAGCGGTCCTGGCCATCTTGGAATATTCGGTTATAATCCCAGAGAGTGGCAGATAGGCAGGGGAGTCCTTGAGGCCCTCGGCCTCGGGATAGAACTCCGTGATACCGATGTGGCGATCCGGTGTAATTTCTCCACCATCCAGGAAGGACTGGTCAAGGACAGGAGAGCGGGCCGGATCCCTACTGAAAAGAACAGGGAGCTGACAAGGCGTCTCTCTGAGGAGATCAAGGGGATTGATGAAGCCGAAATCATTTTCGCATCGGGTATGGAGCACCGGTTTGCAGTTGTTCTCAGGTTTCCTGAACCCCTTGAACATGGTTCCGATCAGGTAAACGATACGGACCCGCAGAAGGTCGGGAAACCACCCCTTAAACCCGTCCCGGCAAATCACCAGTCTGAAAGGGTAGCGAGGATTGCTGAAAAGTTGATTGACAGGATTGCAGATATATTGAAGGATGAAGAGCGTGCAAACTATGCCCTTTTAAGGGGGATATCGCAGGTTCCGGACATCCCGAAGTTCCAGGATGTCTTCGGCTTGAATGCCCTTGCCGTGGCGGTCTACCCCATGTACCGCGGCCTTGCCCGTCTTGTCGGGATGGAGACCCCCCCTGTGAACGGGGATATCAGGGAAGAGATCGAATTCATAAGGGAGAACTGGAATGAGTACGACTTCTTCTTCATGCATGTGAAGAAGGTGGACTCCTATGGTGAAGACGGGAACTTCGAGGCGAAGAAAGGCAAGATAGAGGAGTTCGACGGCTTTATCCCGGAAATACTTAGTCTGAAACCGGATGTGCTCATAATCACAGGAGATCATTCCACACCTTCACTGATGAAGGAACACAGCTGGCACCCCGTGCCGGTGATGATCCATGCACCCTATGTCCTGGGGGGGGTCTCCTCCCGTTTCACGGAGAGGGAATGCCTGAAGGGAGAACTGGGAATACTCCCTGCCTTCAATATACTTCCTCTTGCTCTGGCAAACGCCGGAAGGCTGAAGAAGTTTGGCGCCTGAAACCCCCTTCAAAGATGTACCTTAGATCATATCCAGGATATTTTAATGGAGCAGCGGCAAGTTCAGTGTGAAATCTCTTTAGAGTCAGTACAGGGCTGTGGAAACAATATAGAATAAATAAAAGAATAAACCACGAAGGGCACGAAGAACACAGAGCAAAACAAATGAAATTAAGTATCAGGTATTTTAAAAGCCTTAGAACCCTGATACGCTTAGAGCTTGAGATAAGGGTTTTTAATCTTCGTGCTTCTTCGTGCTCTTCGTGGTAGAATTAAAGTGATTAGTGAAATGTTTGGCTGAATAGGGCATTATGCCGGGAATTCATAAATCGAATACCTGGTGGCATATCGCAACTCTTCAATAAATTATATAAATAGTTGTAACTCCAGATGAAAGAAATGACTTTTATAGATACCCACTGTCATCTTGACATGAAGGAGTTCAGGGAAGACCTCCCTGAGGTCCTGGACCGTGCTGTGCAGGCCGGGGTGGAGTATGTCCTGAATGTGGGGTCTGATTTCAATGGGTGTGAGAGGACTGTTGACCTTGCCAGGAATCATACAATGATTTTCGGTGCAGTGGGCATTCACCCTCATGATGCAAAGACCTATGACAGATACAAGGAAGAGAAGATCATCGAATGGCTTGATGAGCGCGGAATGGTTGCTCTTGGTGAGATAGGACTGGATTACCACTATGATCACTCTCCAAGGGATGTACAGAGGCGGGTTTTTGAAAGACAGCTCCAGATAGCGGTTGAGAGGGACCTTCCTGTGGTGATCCACAGCAGGGAGGCTGAAGATGAGACCATGAGGATTCTTGACCAGTCAGGACTGCATAAAGGGGTGATGCATTGTTTTTCGGGTGGAGAGGAGATGGCGGAGAGGGCCCTTGCCCTGGGGCTTCACATCTCCTTTGCAGGCCCTGTCACCTTCAAGAATGCCAAGGGATTGAAAGAGGTGGCCCGCAAGATTCCTGATGAGAGGCTTCTTATTGAGACCGATGCCCCCTATCTCAGTCCTGTTCCCTACCGGGGCATGAGAAATGAGCCTGCCCGGGTTGTAGAGACGGCAAAGGTTCTCGCCAGCCTCAGGGGGGTGGGGCTGGAGGATATCGCCCGGATTACGACGCTCAATGCCAAGATGCTCTTCGGGATCGGAGAGATACCCGGGGAAGGAGAGATTGCCTACAGGATAAGGGATAACCTCTACCTCAACCTTACCAACCGGTGCAGTAATGTCTGCGGTTTCTGTGTCCGCTTCCATACCGATTATGTGAAGGGACATAACCTGAGACTCTCAAGGGAACCATCCCTTGAGGAGTTGAAGACGGCTATCGGCAATCCGCTGGACTACAGGGAGGTTGTCTTTTGCGGCTACGGAGAGCCCCTTCTCAGGTTTGAACTTCTGAAGGACCTTGCCCTCTGGATCAAAAAAAGAGGCGGAAGAGTCCGGGTTAACACAAACGGGCATGGAAACATGATTCACAGACGGAATATCCTTCCTGAACTTGAAGGGCTTGTGGACTCCATCTCCATAAGCCTTAATGCCCACGACGATGAGACATACAGGAAGATATGCCGACCAAGGGTGAAGGATGCCTTCAAGGGGGTGATGGAGTTCATAAGGGAGGCAACAAGATATATACCGGAAGTAACTGTAACAGTTGTGGATATGGAGGGGGTGGATCTCGATGCCTGCAGGAGGATCGCCGAGGACTCAGGCGTCAGGTTCAGGGTCAGAAGGCTTGATTCCGTAGGATGACCTTATCCATGAAGAAAAGACATTTGCAATTTCAGGGTCAAACTGCCGTCCGATCTCCTTTTCGATCTCTGCTATCGCTTCCTCTGCCGAAAGACGCCGCCGGTAAGGACGGTCAGAGGTCATGGCGTCAAATGCATCACAGACAGCCAGTATCCTGGCCTTCAGAGGGATGTCATCACCCTTAAGACCGTGTAGTCCCTTCCCGTCGTATCTCTCATGGTGATATCTGATACAGTCAACCACATCTATGAACCCGCGAAGTTCCGAGAGGATTTCTGCACCGATGACAGGATGCTGTCTGATCTTTTCCCATTCCTCTTCAGAGAGTTGCTCGTCCTTGTTCAATATCTCATCGGGTGTGGCGATCTTTCCTATATCGTGCAGGAGGCTGCATATCCTCAAACGTTCAATCTGGGCCGGACTGAACCCGAGGAGGCGTCCTACTGCAACGGCATAGCCTGTGACCCGTTCGGTATGGCCGGCAGTCCACTCCGAGGATGCCTCCAGCGCCCTGACAAAGGACCGGATTACACCGATGAGAAAGGACTGGACCTCCCTGCTCAGGATGGCATTTTCCATGAAGAGCCCGGCCTGAAAGGCGAGTGATCGAAGCAGCTTTACATCACCTGCGAAAAACTCATCTCTCTTTCGCAGGTTGGCAGCGAGTATCAGGCCGATCTCCTTCTTTTTGCCTGTCAGGGGAGCGATAAGGACTGACCCAAGACCAGCGAGCTCCCTGTGTTCTTTCTCTGATGAAGTAACACAAAGTGTTATCGCCTTTTTCTTGAGAAGGGGACGCCAGAAGATACTTTTCCGATTTCCCCGGGGAATGATCCGGTCAGGGTTCCAGTTCCCCGTAGATGCCTTGGTGTAGAGGTGCCTTTCCTTTTCATTCAGCAGAAGGATTGCCACGGTCTCAGCATCAAACAGAAGCTGGACTTCCTTCAGGAGCTTTTCACAGATCTCATCCACCCCCAGGCCGGCAAGGTCCTCCGACAGCTGGTACAGAAGGGTGAGTTCTTCGTAAGTGTCGGAGAGTTCCCTGACCGTCCGCTGGAGGTCTTCCCTGAGTCTATTTCTCTCCGACCTGTTCAAGTACTATTTCCAGGAGGCTGCGGGGGCTGAAGGGTTTTGTGATGTAACGGTCGACGCCACAGCGTATACCTATTTTTTCGTCGTCTTCCTGTCCTTTTGCGGTAAGCATAAAAACAGGTATCTCTGCAAGTTCGGGGTCTGATTTCAGTTCTTTGCAAATGTCTATGCCGCTTACTTCCGGCATCATCCAGTCAAGGATTATCAGGTCGGGACGTTCCTGGCGGATCTGATCTACTGCACCTCTGGACTCCCGTCTTGTCAGCACCTCGAGACCCGCACTTTTAAGTTTGTCCTCAATCATCATCAGGATGAAGGGTTCGTCGTCAATAACCATTACCTTAGGCATCAGACCTCCTGACCGGGAGGTAAATCCTGACAACGGTGCCAGCTCCAGGGGTGCTTTCTATCTCCATTCTTCCTCCATGCATCTCGACAATCTCATGACAAAGAGCAAGCCCGAGTCCTGTCCCCTTAGTAATACTTCCATGTCTTCCACGATAGAACCTTTTGCCGATATGGTGGAGATCCTCCGGGGGGATTCCCCAGCCGCTGTCCTTTACCTTAATTATAACATAATCCTGTTCCTCCAGAACCTGGATTTCAATGGAGGAATCAGGGTCAGAGTATTTTATGGAGTTGTCAATCAGGTTCAGAAGGATCTGCCGGATCCTTTCCTCGTCTGCCTGGAGAGGCGGGATACCGGCTTCCACCATATATTTGAAGGAAATTCCCTTGGCTGTCAATTCACGATCCAGAATCTTCTGTACAGATCTGAGAAGAGACTCTATTTCTATCTCTTCAGTCTTCAGTTTGACCTTCCCGGCCTCTATCCTTGATATATCAAGCAGGTCGGAGACCATTGAGGCCAGCCTTGTTCCCTCGTTGTGGATTGTCTCCAGATAGTTTTTTGCCTTCTTTCCTGAAACTACATTGTCAAGGAGCATCTCCGAGAGTCCGACGATGGCGGAAAGGGGAGTCCTGAATTCATGGGAGACCGACCTGATCAGGTCGGTCTTTATCCTGTCGATCTCCTTCTCCTGTGTCACATCCCTCAGGACCTGGACAGAACCGTAGATCTCGCCATGAGGATCTATAAGGGGTAGGGATCTTACCTCGACTATATGATCAATGCCCCCGACATTCAGGTTCAATTCCGCCTTTGCCTCTTCTCCACTGAGTGCTTTCTTCACTGGCAGCTCATCACTGCAGATCCCGCCGAAGATTTCCTGATACTTTCTGCCTACAAGGTTCAGAACGGGGATGCCGAGGAGTCTTTCAAGAGACCTGTTTGCCGAGGATATAACCCCGTTTCTGTCGACAGTGCAGACCCCCTCCGAGATTGTGTTGAGGATTGCTTCGGCAAGACCCTTCTCAATGATCCTGCTTTCATAGAGTTTGCTCCTTTCAAGGGCCACCCCGAATATGCTTGTTATGATCCTCATGAGGTGGATGTCATCCTCCTTGAAGTCTGCAGGCGTCCTCCTCCCCAGAGTAAAGACGCCTATGCACCTCTCCCCTATACAGACCGGGAAGGCGAGGAGGGAGTGGATCCCTTCTTCCCTCAGCTCCTGGAGTGGGGAATAACGGTGTTCATCATTGATGGATTTTATGTTGACAGGGGCCTGTGTTTCTACGGCATGGGTTTCCGGGGTAGGTCTCTCAATGGAAATTTCGGGGGTCAAGATCCTGATACCCTCTGCATGGGACAGGCGAAGATGGTTTTCAAATGTATTGGACCAGAAGAGGATGATCTCGGCCTTCAATGCATCCCTTGTAAGGCTTGAAGAAAACTCTACAACATCATTGACATCAATTGCGGTGGCAAGTCTTTCCGTCAGGTTCAGGAGGCTTTCCTGTTCCCTGACACGCCTTTCCTTCTGGGCATGAAACATCTGTCTCATCTGCTCATAGAGTCTGATATTTTCGAGAGCCAGGCCAGCCATCTCCCCGACAGATCTCAGGATCCTCACATCTTCTTCAGAGAATGAATAGGGTTTGTAACTGAAGAGGCAATATACTCCGAGTATCCGCTCCTTTCCCTTTACAGGGATACAGCAATATCCCTTTATCCCTGATTGCCTGAGAACTGTCCTTGAGATTCTCCGGTCAGTACCTATGTCAGATGTGGTTATCAGTTCCCCTGTAAGGGCCACCCTTCCCGGTATGTCCTCACCGAGTCTGATCCTCCCGGCCTCCTTCACAAATTCGTCGGATATGCCCCGGTGATAGGAACAGTTCAGTATCCTGCTTGACTCATCGAGAATGAAGAAGCCGCCACCGTCCATTCCAAGCATGTCTATGAGCCTGTCAAGGGTGCTGGAGAGGACTTCGTCAGCCTTCAGCGATCTGTGGATTATGGCGGCGATGGAGTTCAGGAGCATGAGTTCCCTGTGCCGGCGGGATATTTCCTTCTCATAGATCTTGCTCTCGGTGATGTCCCGGAGGAGTTCTATTATCTCCATTGGTTCACCTGCGTTTCCCGTGATGGGACTTGCAACAATCTCTTCATAACGCTTTTCACCAGTGGATGTGTAGTGTTCATGGACATGCCTGAAGACCTCTCCTTCACTGAAGACGTGCTGGATAGGGCAGTCTTCCCCTTCATGCCAGCAGGGCTTGACCCCGTGATGGGAGACTTCGAAACACTTTCTTCCGACGATATCCGGACCATACCGCCTCAGAGACGCCCTGTTGGCCCGGACTATCCTGTAATCACGATCAATTATGAGTATTGCATCCTGAATATTGTTCATGATAGTCTCAAGATGTTCCTTTGATTCCTTGAGTTCGGTCATCAGACGGTGTTGGGGCCGGAAGTCCTTTATTATTCCTATCTTTCCAGTGCTTTCTCCATCCTTGATGATCGGTGCACCTGTGATGAGTACCGGGATCTGAGAGCCGTCACGGGCGATGAGGCTGACCTCATAGGTTGAGGGGATACCGACCGCCCTCTTGTCTTCCAGCTCACGCCTTATGATCCGCTCGTTGGCCTCATCCACATAATCATAAACAGATGTCCCGATTACCTCTTCCCTCCTGTAGCCCAGGAGTTTGGTGAAGGCTGGATTGATGTCCACTATCCGGTCATCTTCGTCAACCACCCACAAGGCGTCCATCATGTTCTGGATATAGAGATCCTTCCTTGTGAGTTCCTCTGTTTTCGCTCTCAGGCTCCGGGCCATCTCATTAAAGGCCCTTGTCACCTCACCTAATTCGTCTTCGGCGAGGACGGGGAAATCAATCTCAAGGTCACCGTCTCTTATCTTCTTTGCACCTTCCGTAAGAAAGCGGAGGGATTTGTGAAGTCCCCTTGTGAGAAATAGTGAAAGCATAAATGCGGCAAAGAAAGAGTAAAAGGCGATACTCAGGAAGTGGCGGAATATCTCCTTCCGGGCATCATCGTGTATCCGGTCGAAATGTTCTGAATATTCAGGCGGGATATACTTTCCTTCAATGGCCTCCTCTGCCCTGAAAATGTCCTTCAGTCCCTTGTCCAGAGTGAGCATGAGCGGCAGAAGGAGAAGTATGCTGAATATAAGGAAAGACAGAAAGATCTTATAGATTATCCTTGTCCTGAACATTTTGATCAGATCGTCATTATGGAATAGGTTATGTACATGGCAATAAGGATCAGAATCAGCGCCAGGAAGGTGGCGATTACAGGCTTCCCGCCTGCCTCTGATATGGAGTCAAAGTCAACCTTCATCCCGATTGCGGCAAGGGCGGTGGAGAGCGTGAACCTGCTTACCGGCCCGGCAATCCTTGTGAGCTTCTCCAGGTTGAAGATATTGACTGAGACAGCAAGGATGAGAAAGGCGACCACAAACCAGGGTATGAAAAATCCCTTCCCCCTTTCCCTTGAAAGCAGAACAGAGAGGGTTGTCACAAAGGCAAGGAAGGAGATCCTGATAAGTTTGTATTTTACCGCCATGTTGACACAGTCGTTGCCACAGGTGCTTGCAGCAACCTTTACCTGCCCGAGCATGGGGAGCGAGGTCCCGGTCAGAAAGGCAAATTCCATCGGGTTCAGACCTATAAGGTCTCCTATCACGGGATAGAGTATCATCGCCATCAAGCCATATACCATTACGGTCAGGAGGGAGATGGAAGTCTCTTCGCTTTCAGCGTTGATAAGAGGGGATACTATTGCGATGGCAGAGGCCCCGCATGTGGACATGCCGGTAGCAAGGAGGATGGAAGTCTTCTTTTTTATATTGAAAAACTGGGTGACCATATAGACACTCGCAAAGATGGATATGTAAGTTATAACCACTGGAAAGGCCAGCTTCAAGTCAGGTCTTCCCACATGGAGTTGCAGTCCGTAGAGAGCTATCCCTACGGGAAGAAAGAACCTGAGGGTGCCCTCCACCCCCTCGTGCAGGATGTTTCTGTCTTCAAGTATGTTGGAAAACAGCATGCCCAGAATTATGGAAATTACTAGGGCTTCAAAGGTCGGATGAATGTAGGATAGGCTCGTTGCTATTATTGCTATGGAGATGGAGAAAAAAAATCCTGTGAATTTCTTTGACATTAGAGAAATGATATCAGAATCCAGGCTCTTTTCTCAAGATATTTTAATCATTCCCAGGGGATTGGGGGCATGTCTTTTAAAGCCCTTCTCCTGGGCTATCACATCAAGGGGAAGGCTCAAAATGTCGAGTATCCCGGGAGAATGTTCAGCGAGAAGCTCCATCTCAAACCCCTTAAGGTAGGACTTGCAGGCATTACAGCCATATATCTTCATGCCCTTTTCATTCTCTGCTGTGATTATGCTTGTCTCTTCAGGTGTATCAGACCCGCAGAATGGGCAGCCTGTCCTGCGCCAGGGTCCCATTGTTCCGCAATAACTGCAGAGGAACCTTCTTTTTTCTTCCTTTTCAAGGAATGAGAGTACAGGGGCCCCGTTACAGACAGGACACCGTCCTTCTGCCCAGAAGATGCCGTCGAGGTTCATTCTTTCCTTCTCCGCTCTCAAATAGGGGCGGGCGATCAGAAAGAGTATCACCTCCAGTTCCTCTCTTTCAAAGGGAAGGGCCGGCATCTCGGGTATCCTGAGGGGGATCTCCCTGAGAGGAATTTTTCCTTCACAGACCTTCTTTCCGAGAAGATGTACATCCTCTTCGTCCAGGCCGAAGGCCCTGCCTACGAGGAAAGTAATCTCACGGACTTCCTCATCCGTTATTCCAGGCTTGCTGCTGAACATATCTCCAGAAAGGGTGACCTTGATATCATCAATGCCTTTGAGTTTATGATAAAGCTCCAGTATCTCTTTCAAGTAGGGTCTTTCCTTTACCAACTCGTCATAGCTCATGGGACCTCCGGTATGCTGATTTTTGTTATCTCTCCTGAAAGCCCCCTTTTGAGGAAGGCCTTCAGGGCCCTCTTTTCCGCGGCTGTAAGATTGAGTGGCTTGATCAATGGTGACTTCCCTGGAGAGTTTCCCCCTCCCCTGTTGAGGAAGTCAATCACCTCGTCAAGGGTTTCAAAGACTCCATTATGCATATAGGGTGCCGTAATGCCGACTTCCCGGAGGGTGGGAGTCTTGAATGCCTTCCAGTCACCCCTGTCTCCTGTGACAAGATACCTGCCCGGGTCCTCTGTAAGGGTCTTGTAGTCATGAAACCCTGAAACCTTTGCTACAAACCTCCTTGTTGCAGCCACCCTGGGATCATCAGTAACTGCAGGGTTTTCCGGCACTCCAAGATTATGGAACTTCTCGTCGGTAAGGTTGGGTCCGTTGTGGCACTTGATACACCCAGCCTTTCCCTGAAAAAGCCTGAGACCTTCCTGCTCCTCAGGTGTGAGTGCATTCCTCTCTCCCCTGAGATACCTGTCGAGTGGAGAGTTTCTGGAAATGATGGTCCTCTCAAAGGCTGAAAGCGCCATCACCACTTTTCTCCTTGTAATCTCACCCCCGAAGACCTTTCTGAAGGACTCTGCATACTCGGGAACCTCTTTCAGCTCTTCCTCCATGAAATCAAGGTTCTGGTTCATCTCAAAGGCGCTCATTATCGGGAAGAGGGCCTGCTCCTCCAGCGTTCCGGCCCGGCCGTCCCAGAAGAAGGTTTTACCGTAAGCCACATTGATGATGGATGGGGTATTTCTCCAGTGCCGGGTCGTAGGGTAGCTTAGAGATATGGGAAGTCCGTCGGTATAACCGGTTTCAGGATTATGGCAGGTGGCACAGCTCATGGTCCCGTCGCCTGAGAGCCTCCTGTCAAAGAAGAGCTTTTTCCCCAGCTCCACTTTCTCCGGTGTTATCGGATTGTGGGAGTCCTCCGGGGGAGAAGGGAGGGGAATAAGCCTTTTCACCTCCGGTTCCATGCCCCTCAATTCGGCATCTATCACCTTTCTGAAGCTTTCATAGGGACGGTTCCCAAGTATCTTCAGTCCGTTTATGAAAAAGGCTGGAGTGTTGTACAGGTCCAGCCGCTTCGCAAGGTCAAGATCCCGTTTTATTTCTTTCAGGTGAGCCATCTTCCTGAGGTCCTGCCTGAACTTTTTCAGATCGAGACCGATCTCAGCTGCATAGCTGACCAGGCTTTCCCTGTCGAGTCTGGGAGAGCGTTCATGCAGGAGCCAGTGCATCTCCCAGAACTTCCCCTGATTCCTTGCCGAAAGGGCAGCCTCGGCGGCTATGAAGGAGTAGTCGCGATACCGGTAGGGAAGATGCTTTATCACAAGACGGACCTTCCCCCTGAAGTCTTTCAGTATCCTTTTGACGGCCGGACCGACCCCCATGCAGTGTGGTCACTGGTAGTCCAGAAACTCTATGATGGTGACAGGGGCATCGGACGGGCCGAGGACCGGGGAGTCGCCTATGGGGACGTTGTAACGTGCATTTTCAGCATGGAGGAGGGTAGATGAAAACAGAAGAATCCCGGTCAGTAACAGAAGTGAAAGGAAGAGCTGACGGTTTCCCCCGGCGTTAACATTATGGCGTTCAAGGTGCCTCATTATTTTCGCCTGTAAGAGCCGGGAAAGGTCTTCGAACCCTCCCCGGCTCTGAATCTCAGTCTATGCCCAGTTCCCTGGCCCATTTGCCGTGATGCTTCTTCACCCACGCCCTCGTGACGGTTCCCCTGGTCATAACCCTGAATGTGCCTGGATTGGCAGCGGTTCCGAGGTAGATATGAAGGGGGACGGTAATGGCGAAAACCAGATACGAAAGATTGTGAAGGAAGTGGCCGAAGAGTATCGTTCCCCTTGACGGGGATGCAAACCAGATCACATACCCGCTTACAGAGATGGCCAAGCCGAAGATCGTAACAACGAAGAGATAGAAAATCTTCTGGCCTGCATTAAGCCTCCCCTGGGGAGGCGGCTCGGCCGTCTTGGAGAAGTATCCGCCCAGTGAGGATATCCATGCTGAGTCTTCCTTGCTGAACCTGAGGGATTCCCCAAGATAGTTTCCGAAGGAGAGGACAAGAGAGACTGAGAAGAAAACTCCTGCCCATCTGTGTACAGTCGAAGCAAGGTGGGGACCACCGAAGAAGGTGTTAAGCCAGGAGAGCGAGTGGAAAAGGAACCCCAGGCCGGTAAAAAAGAGGATCAGAAAGCTCACCGCCATTACCAGGTGATTGAACCTTTCCCAACTGGTTGTTTTCTGTACAAGATCCTTTTTCATTATTCATCACCCCCTTCATCAATCTCTTTCGGCCCTACCGTTACATAGTGGGCTGCTGCAGCAGCCACGGCACCTGCAAGCCCTATCATGGTGAGCGGTTTCAGAACACCCTTCCAGAGGGAGATTGTCGGTGAAAATGTGGGTTTGTCAGGCATCCCGTAAAAGGATGGGGCTTCCCTGAAGGCGAAAAGGACGCCCAGACCTCCCAGGTCGGATTCGCCGTAAACCGCCTTGTAACCCGATGCCTTTGCCTTTTTGATAAGGTCCACCCTGTCACCGTAGCTTATGGCACCGGTGGGGCATGTCTTGGCACAGGCCGGTGAGAGCCCGTTTGCAATCCTGTCAGAACAGAGGTGACACTTTGTGACCCTGTCGTTTTCATCATACCTGGGTATGTTGAAGGGGCATCCGGCCACACAGAACTTGCAGCCTATGCAACGGGCCTTGTTGAAGGCCACCGCCCCTTCAGGGGTCCGGAAGAGCGCCCCTGGCGAGGGACAGACCCTTATGCAGCCTGCGTCGGTACAGTGCATGCACCGCTGGCTGACGAAGAGCCACTTGAGCCCGTCCGGAGTGGAGGTCTCAACAAACCGAATTCTGTTGTAGAGGTTGGGTGTCAGATCCGGCGGGTTTTCATAGGTCCCCCGGTTCAATGTCCTCTCCCCCGGGAGTTTGTTCCATTCCTTGCAAGCGGTCTGACAGCCCCTGCATCCTATACAGAGATCAGGGGTTATCAGCAGGCCCTTTTTCCGGCTTATAATGTCAACGCCGCTCAACCTTCTTTTATCCATCTCTTCCAATGCCATCATATCACCCCCCTTATGCCTTTTCCACGTTGACCATGAAGGCCTTCGTTTCAGGAATCATGGTATTAGCGTCGCCGACTGTTGGTGTCAGGAGATTGGAAGAATCACCACCGCTACCGTCTTCGGGGTACTGCCAACCGAAACACCATGGGAGCCCGACCTGATGCACCGTTGTGTTCATGATCTTGAAGGGCTTGAAGCGGTTCGTGACTATGGCTATAGCCCATACCTTTCCCCGTGCAGAGGAGACGATAACCTTCTCACCCGTACGGATCCCCTTCTCCTTTGCAAGTTCGTGGCTCATCTCCACGAATATCTGGGGCTGCATCTCAAGCTGCCAGGGAAGGTGTCTTGTTAGTACACCCGTCTGCCAGTGTTCAGTCACCCGGTAGGTCGTGGCAACATAGGGGTATCTGGTATCACAGGTGGCAAAAACATCTTCCGGAAGTCCCCCCTTCTCCTTCGGTCTGTCGTGTCCACCTTCGACCTCGAAGAAGAGCTTTGTTGTCGGGTTCACACGGTGAGACTTGGACAAAGGATTTTCCTGTACCGGGCACTCGAGGGGTTCATAGTGTTCCGGGAAGGGGCCGTCGGCCCTGCCAGGCCCGAAGATATGGGCCACTCCAGCCGGTTTCATTATGAAGGCAAGCCTGGTCTTTTCCTTGTTCACAAGCGGTGGCCAGCCACCGTCAGGTACATCACCAACCCATTTCTTCCCGTTCCAGTAGATAAGGGGCCTCTTCGGGTTTCTTGGCTTTCCGTATTCATCCACAGAGGCACGGTTGTAGATTATTCTCCTGTTCACAGGCCAGCACCATGACCATTCAGGATAAAGCCCCAGACCTGTGGGGTCCTTCTTGGAACGGCGGGCCATCATATTGCCCTTTTCAGTATAGGACTGACAGTAGAGCCAGTTGCCACTTGAAGTGGAACCGTCTGCCTGGAGGAAGGCGAAACTTGGAACGAGCGTGCCCTTTTTGAAGAGTCTGCCCTTTACCACCCTGTCTTCGAGGAAATAGCCGTTTATCTCTTTTGCAATCAGGTGGGTATCGATCTTTCTCACCTTGCCCTCGGGGTCCTTTGGACCGTAATCCCAGGCCAGTTTCACTACAGGATCGGGATAGGCACCTCCCTCTTTCTCATAGAGCTTCTTAACACGCCAGAAGAGCCCGTTCATTATCTCCGAGTCGGGCCAGGCCTCGCCGGGAGGATCAGCCGCCTTGTAACGCCACTGAGCCCAGCGGCCTGAATTTGTGATTGAGCCTTCCTTTTCAACCGATGCGGCACAGGGCAACTGGAATACCTCGGTATTTATCTCCTCGGGATTCATCCCGGGCCCTTTCCAGAAGGAGCCGGTCTCATTGTCAAAGAGGTTCACATTCACCATCCAGTCCAGCTTCGCCAGGGCCTTCCGTACCTTTCCGGCATTGGTGCCTGAGCAGGCGGGATTCTGTCCCCAGGCAAAGAAGCCCTTGAATTTCCCCAGGAACATTTCATGAAAGAGCATTATCCATGAGGCGTTCTGGCCGTCATCGAGCTTTGGCAACCACTGGTAGCCGAAGTCATTCTCCTTTGTGGCTGCCGCACCGTAATGGGCCTTCAGGAGGCTTACAGAGTATTTCGGGTAGTTGGACCACCAGTTTGCGCTGTTTGGTTCCTTGGTTTTTGGTGTGTAACGGTCGTTGTAGGTTTTAAGGTCTACATCGGACGCCCTTGGCGTCTTCAGGTACCCGGGAAGGATATGAAAGAGGAGACAGTGGTCAGTGGAACCCTGGACATTGCTCTCGCCCCTGAGGGCATTCACACCCCCGCCGGAGATACCGATATTCCCGAGGAGCAACTGGATTATCGCCATATTCCTGATTATCTGGGTGCCGACGGTATGCTGGGTCCAGCCCATGGCATACATGATGGTTGCAGCCCGGTCGGGTCTCCCCGTTGAGGCATAGGTCTTGTAAATCTCGATGAGTTTTTCCTTCGGCGTTCCCGTTATCTTTTCCACCAGCTCAAGTGTATAACGGGAAGTATGCTTTTTCAGAAGCTGAAAGACGGTATAGGGATCGGTAAGGGACATGTCCTTCTTTATCACACCCCTTTCGTCCTTCTGGAAAGCCCATGCCTTTTTGTTGTATTTCCGTTTTTTGAGATCGTAACCGGAGAATACACCATCCAGTTCGCCGGGCATTTTGAAGTTCTCGTTCACGAGAAAGGGGGCATTGGTATAATTCTTGATGTAGAACTCGTCGTAGAGCTTGTTGTCCAGGATGTACTTGATCATCCCGTTCAGGAAGGCGATATCAGAGCCGGAGCGAAGCGGTGCATATATGTCGGCCCTTGCCGAGGTTCTCGTGAACCTGGGATCCACGCTTATGAGTGTGGCGCCTCTCTTCTTAGCCTCCATCACCCACTTGAAACTTATGGGGTGGTTTTCCGCGGCATTGGAGCCCATGATAAGGATGACATCGGCGTTCCTGATGTCAATCCAGTGATTGGTCATTGCGCCTCTTCCAAACGACTCTGCCAGAGCCGCTACTGTTGCAGAGTGTCATATCCGTGCCTGGTGCTCTATATAGACCAGGCCGAGGCTCCTGAGCCACTTCTGGAAGATGTAGCACTCTTCATTGTCAAGGGCTGCACTCCCGACGGAGGCGATACCGTCGCACCGGTTCACAACCTGTCCCTTTGCGTTTCTAACCACAAAGGTCTCGTCCCTTGTCTTCTTGATACGCTTTGCTATCTCGTCAAGAGCCCAGTCCCATTCCACCTCTTTCCATTCCTTGGCCCCCGGGGCCCTGTATCTCGGTTTGGTAAGCCTCTTGGGGTTGTTCACGATCTGGTAAAGGGCTGCACCCTTGGAACAGAGGGTTCCTTCGTTGATTGGATGGTCAGGGTCTCCTTCAGTGTTGATCACCTTGCCGTTCTGCGTATGTACTATTATCCCGCAGCCGACAGCACAGAAGGGACAGATTGTAGTGGTTTCCTTTGCATACCGGATTGGGAGGGTATGGGCGTATGCCTTGACGGGCTCAAGGTTTGCGCCGAGGGTTCCAAGTACTACAGACCCTCCGGCCACCTTGAGAAATCCTCTTCGTGAAATGTTCATTGACACTCCCCCTTTGGTGTCTCCCCTGTATTGGCAGGGGTTTGGATTAATAAGCAAAACCCCTTCTAAGAAAACTATCCTTTAAATATCACCTCCCTTGTCTGAGATTCGGGACCCATAAATTCCCTGGCTGGATATGAGAAATATTTATGAATATATCATACTCCTAAATTTCTTCCATGTCAAGAGGACGTTTGCTCTTTGCTGGAAAATATCTTGAGGGGTTCGGAATGTCTCCGTATACTGCCGTAGACGTTGCTTCAAATATCTGGATATTCACATCTGTACAAAATAATATTGCCGGGAGGTCGATGCGACTCTTCGCGTTGAC
>CAZITN010000013.1:0-18766 GCA_964542175.1 uncultured Thermodesulfovibrio sp.
TCCGATACCTCAATAACCGGAAGCCCCGATTCCTTCAGTTTCCTTGCCGTTCCACCTGTGGAGAGTATCTCCACGCCCAGGTCAACGAGTGCGTGACCAAAGTCTTCCACACCTGTCTTGTCGGAGACACTGATGATGGCCCTTTTGATTTTCGACATGCCTTCCCCCTTAATTTTAGAGTTCAGGTTAGATTTTAACATCTTGCCTTTGTGATGGTAAAGCCATTAAGATTAATGAATGCCTCTTTTCCAGTATGAAGCGGTCGACAGAAAGGGGAACCGGTACAGGGACCGGAGGGAGGCGGCAAACGCTGCCGTCCTGAAGGATGAACTGCGGAAGGAAGGGTTCATCCCCCTTTCCATAGATCCCTATACCCCCTCCCATCTCAACCCCTTCCGGAGAGTGACCACAAAGGACTTGCTAGTCTTTACACAGGAACTGGCGAGCCTTATCGAGTCAGGGCTCACCCTGGATCGTGCCGTGCTGGTTCTTGCACAACACTCTGAGAAGGAGAGGCTCCGGGAGGTCCTTAATGACGTCTACCGGGCACTTCAGAAGGGACAGTCCTTTTCAGAGGCCCTCCAGGCCCAGAAGATATTCCCCCGTCTATATGTAAACATGGTCAAGGCAGGAGAGGCAGGGGGAATACTCGAGCCGGTCCTTAAGAGGATTGCCGCCTTCATCCAGACCACTACAGAGTTCAGGGAGGAGATTACCTCTGCCCTCATCTACCCGATCCTGCTCACCCTTGTAGGCTCCTCTGCAGTGGCTGTCCTTATGCTCTATGTAATCCCCCGGTTTGCCGGAATCTTCGAGGAGATGGGACAGGCCCTTCCTCTGCCGACCCAGATACTTATCAGTATAAGCAGTGCGGTGAGTTCATCCTGGTGGGTTGTACTTCTGTTCGCTCTCATAGGCGGGTTCATACTTAGGGGGTACCTGAAGAGCGAGGATGGACGGATATTTCTCGACCAACTGCTCCTCCGGATACCCCTTCTGAAGAGCCTCCAGATAAGGATTTACATAGCCCGCTTCTCAAGGACGATGGGGACGCTCCTGAAGAGCGGGGTTCCCATTCTCTCGGCGATCAGGATTTCCCGCGAGGTGGTGGGCAACCAGGTAATCTCCCGGAGACTTGAGGTCCTTGAGGAGGGGGTCAGGAAAGGAAAGGGCGTGACGCAGCCCCTGAGGGAGAGCGCCGTATTCCCTGAGGTGGTAATGCAGATGGTCGCCGTGGGTGAGGAGGCGGGGAGGCTCGAGGAGACCTTCATTCATATAGCAGAGAGGTTTGAGGCAGAAAGCCGGAGCTTCATCAAGCGGTTGATCAGCTTCATTGAGCCTGCGTTGATACTCCTGATGGGACTTGTGGTGGGGTTCATCGTAATCTCCATGCTCCTTGCGATATTCTCCATTAACGAGATTCCTTTATAGCCGCCTTTTTTATCAGCACATCTGTTCAGAAGAGTAACCCAAACATTGCAAAAACATGAGGTCCGGCAGGGGTAACTTTTCTGCCCGGACAATCGAGCGAGGGGGGGATTGACATTTACTCATGATATTGAGTAAATTTACTCATGATATTGAGTAAATTGTCAGACATGTATAAACGTTCTGTTTATAAAACACTTTTAAAGAGGCTTTCTGAGCAAAGAAGGTTCATCCAGGTACTCGCTGGACCGAGGCAGACCGGCAAAACCACCCTTGCAAGGCAGTTGATGGATGCCTTGAAGTTACCATGCCATTATGCTACCGCTGATGAGCCGGTCCTGAAGGACCTTGTGTGGATAGAGCAGCAATGGGAGACTATCAGGGCAAAAACAGGGAAAACAAGGAGGAGAAAAGCCCTTCTTGTTCTTGACGAAATCCAGAAGATAAGCGGATGGTCTGAGACTGTCAAGAGCTTGTGGGATGAAGACACCCTCAAGGGGATATCCATCCATGTCGTCTTGCTCGGTTCATCACCCCTTCTCGTCCAGAGGGGATTGACGGAGAGCCTTGCAGGGAGGTTCGAGGTCATTCCGGTGACTCACTGGTCTTATGCCGAAATGAGGGATGCCTTCGGCTGGGACGTGAATCAGTATGTCTTTTACGGTGGATACCCCGGCGCTGCCAGTCTGATCGATGAACCGGATCGCTGGCGCAGCTATATAACTGATTCTCTGATAGAACCTGCAATATCGAGGGACATCCTTATGATGAGCAGGGTGGACAAGCCAGTCCTGTTAAGACGGTTGTTTGAACTCAGTTGTCTCTATTCAGGTCAGGTACTTTCTTATCAGAAGATGCTTGGTCAACTCCAGGATGCAGGGAATACAACTACCCTTGCTCATTACCTGGAGCTGCTGAAAGGTGCAGGGCTTGTTATGGGGCTTCAGAAGTATGCCGGACAGCATATAAGGCGGAGGGCATCAAGCCCCAAACTGCTTGTTCTCAATACTGCCCTGATGACAGGGCTGTCAAATCTTGCCCTTGAAGAGGCAAAGGGAGATTCAGAGTACTGGGGAAGGCTGGTAGAGTCAGCGATTGGTGCAGCACTTGCCAATGGAATCGCCGGCACGGACATGGAACTTTTTTACTGGTCAGGCCGGAACCGTGAGGTGGACTTTGTCCTGAAGAGGGGCAGATTCCTGACAGCAATTGAGGTAAAGAGTGGCCGGAAAAAGGGCACTCTGCCGGGGATGAAGGCGTTTTCAAGAGAGTTCAGCGTAAGCAGGAATCTGCTGGTGGGAAGGGGAGGAATAGATATCGAGGAATTTCTTTTGACACCACCTGGACGCTGGGTCGAATGAACTTTGGCGGTCAGCCTTTGACTTTACCTCAGGGCTCTTCCTGATTCTGGAAAATAGCGTCTCAGAAGTGTGAGTATCTCTTCCATGTCAGCGGGCAGGGGAGACCGGAAGAGGAGCCTTTCCCCGGTGGAGGGATGGGTGATCCCGAGCGTTCCGGCATGAAGCATCTGCCGGGGGACGGGGATTTTTCTCCTCTTTAGTTCAATCCTTGTTTTCCTCCCGTAGGTCCTGTCGCCCAGGACGGGATGGCCCATTGCAGCAAGGTGGACCCTTATCTGGTGGGTCCTTCCCGTGGCCAGCCTTGCCTGAAGCAGGGTTGCAGGGCCGAACCGCTCCTTGACCTTCCAGAAGGTCTTTGCCTCCTTTCCACGCCGGCTCCGGGTGGACATCTTTTTTCTCTCGTAACGGGACCTCCCGATGGGCAGGTCTATGACACCCTCGTCATCCCTGATATCTCCACTTACAATGGTTATATACTCCCTCTCTATCGTTCTTTCCCTGAACTGTCTGACCAGATCGTGATAGGCAGGGTCGGTCAGGGCCACAACCACGAGGCCCGAGGTATCCCTGTCGAGTCTGTGAACCACGCCCGGCCTGAGAGGGCCCCCCACAGCGGCCAGTCTCCCGACCAGGTGGGCAAGTCCGTTCAAGAGGGTGCCTCCGGGATGGCCTGCAGCCGGATACATTACCAGACCGGCAGGTTTGTTTACAATCACTATCTCGTCATCCCGGTAAAGGATGTCCAGGGGGATGGGTTCAGGAGTGAGGATATCTTCAGGGGGCTCTTCCGGTAAGTCGAGCGTTACAACCTCGCCGGGCTTTAGCCTGTAGCCTGCCTTCCGCCGGGCCCCGTTTACCGTGACATGCCCCGAGGCGATCAGCTGCCCGATGCTGGAGCGGGTCTTCCCCGTTCCGCCGGAGAGGAAGAGGTCAAGACGGGTCCCGCCATTTTTTTCATCCACAATGAATTTCTTTGTTTCCCTCACGGCTTCTTTACGATACCATAAACCCCCGAAGAGGCACTAACTTCAACCTCAGAGGCGAGGGTTGTCTATCTTGGGGAGAAAGATGGTTCTGTGGAGCGAGGGTATTCACGGTTGCTGTCAGCCGCCCCAATCCACCATGATGATAAACAGCTACTGGAAAAGGTCCTTTCCCTTCTGGCCGGGCCAGGTATCCCTTCAGACCATGTTTCTGCGAATAGACGACCTCCTCCAATGTGTAGTCTTTCTCTGATGCCAAGACGTTTGCAGAATACTGCAAGCAGAGGATCAGGATTATTATCAGGGGATGTTTCATGATTGCCGTTCTTATGGGTGAGGCTCTCTTTAATCAGCCAATTTCTTTAATTGATAATGCCTTGCAGATTTTCTTGGCTAATTTGTTAGGGATTTCATTATGTCGGGGGATGGCTTCAGTGTGGCCAGTAAGAGGATTACACCAAAGGGAATGCGATGCCCCTTCTCTTTTAAGATAACAGCCATGTTTCCTCAGATGCTTCAATAAAGTGCTTCTCTTGCTTCAATAAAGTGCTTCTCTTCATTCAACGGCTACAACCTCTGTGAGCACATCTTGGGGAACTCCTCTCATCGCATCCTGCCTTCTGTCATCCAGAATCAATTTAATGGCTTCTGAGAGGCTTTTAAGACATTCTTCTTTTGTCTTCCCCTGGCCATTGGCGCCTGGTATTTCAGGGCAATATGCAATGTACCAGTCTCCATCTCTCTCGATTATTGCAGTAAATTCATTGCGCATGGTATTCCTCCACTTCCATCTATTTCCCTTATATAATTATACCATGAGCAGGGTACTCTATTTTGCTGTATGCGACTGACAAAACGCTCACCTACAGCTATGGAGCAACCTGTTACTAACTAAGCCCTCCTTAGATTATACCGCGCGGCAAGCCTAAGAAATTCTTAAAGATGTTCCTTCGAACCGGAGATGTTTTTTTCTCTGAAAAAAGGAACATCAAAAGCCATTCTTTATTGACAGCCCTACATCAAAAAGTCACAGCTCAAGACTAGACCCTTTTTGCTTTTTCTTTGACAAGTCCAGGGTGATAATATCGGTCTTTTTCATCACCCTGTTGCCTTTTGATTATAAACCAACAAAATATTGTTCAAGCTCATAAGGGCAACCATTGGGCTCGTGGTCGGCAGGGGAGAGAAATATGTCATAATTCAGGCATGGAATACAGGTTTCTTTTCTCCTATATCCTTGTCCTGCTGGCCATGGTTTACACCTACAAGGAGAACCTCGGCCTTTCGAAGAGAATACTCCTAAACACGGTGAGGGCTTTCCTCCAGTTGCTCCTCCTTGGTTACATCCTCCTTTACATCTTCAAAATAGAAAACCCCCTGGGGCTCCTGTTGATACTCTGTTTCATGTGTCTCTTCGCCGCCTGGACTGCGGAGAGGAGAATCCTTCTCGGCAGGAGGGGCTACCTGATCGCCTTCTTCTCGGTCTTTCTCTCATCTTCAATCGTCCTTGCCTCAATGGTCCTCGTAAGGGTGGTCTCCCTCTCTGCCAATGAACTGATCCCCCTCGGGGGGATGATCATCGGGAATGCCCTTAATGTCTACACCCTTGTTGTGGACAGAATGAAGTCAGAGGTAAGGAACACCATTGATCTCATAGAGAGCCGCATCGCCCTGGGTGCCACACTCAAGGCAGCCCTTCAGCCTCCGGCCAGGGAGGCTGTAAAGGCAGCCTTTATTCCCATACTCAACAGCCTTCAGACCGTTGGGATCATACACATCCCCGGGATTACCACAGGAATGCTCATAGCGGGCGTAGCACCCCTCAAGGCGGTCTCCTACCAGATAGCCATCATGTACATGCTTGTAGCTGTTGCACTCTTTACCGGCTACTTTACGGTCCTGATTACGATGAAAAGGATACTCCCGGCAGTCAGCAGGAGTAAATATGCATAGAACTCAGTAAAACTTCCACTTGCGAAGTGTAAATTTCAGGCGGGGAGGCTGCAAAGAAACGGGACCTGACGAACTCGTTTTATTCTGTTATATTACACATTCTCTGAACGCCCTGTCCTGTATCTTTTGATAGTTGCCACGAACCATGTTTGCTGCATCCCTGAGCACCCTTGTTACCTCGGCCTTTCTGCCCAGTATTTCCAGGGTTTCCCTGAAAAGAGATGTCGCAACCGGTTTAAACCTTAAATACTGGTCATAATAGAGTGTCTTAGTGGACCTGCGTGAGAGATTTATAATCTCCTCCACTACCTCAGCCCGGTTTCGGCCATAAATCCACTTCACATACTCTACAATATCCCTTTTGGTCAGGGGGATATAACCCTTTGCCGGAAGTGTTATATAAAGCATCCTCAGGATTACCTTTAAAAACATATCCACTGGAGTATGTCCTTCACAGTTCTTTTTATCCTTACAGCAATCAGTTGAGCAGTTCCTCTCTTTGATATCCCTTTCCATTCTTGTTAAAGATCCATAATACTGTGTGGCTATATACTCATGAAAGGCCTTGAAGTAATACTCAGGTGAGGGCAGAGAGGGATGATATCTCTTCAAGATGCCTTCAAGGAAGCCGTCATCCCACAGGACCCTGCCGTACCGGATGGAAAAGGAGAAGGGCGAAGAGATCCGGAACAGCTCTTCTGTATAATCAGGTTCAAGCACTATAAACTCCCTCCTAAGGGGTTCCTTTTTCAGGGACAGGTCCATCTCATGTTCAAAGACTGCATCCCTTACACTCTCAAAACCACGTTTTTTGCTTATTATTGCCATGTCGATGTCCGAGTCCTCTTCATTGAGACTGTAGGCAGTGCTTCCTATGAGAATGATGCTGTAGAGATCATTGAGATAGGGGTTTAAAAAGGCCATTTCACGCTCAATCTCCTGACTGATTGTTTCCGGGAGGAGGGGCTCCCTCTTTTTGATTACCAGTACCGGTCTTTCCCCGGGGACCTCCCCACTGAGGTGCCTGAGGAACTCCGATACAGAATAAATCCCATGGGCTGTGAGTATTCCAGAGACCGCTCCTGATACAACAAAGAGAGAAACCGAGAGGAGCACTCCCACCAGGTCGCCGGCTATCATAACCACCCGTACTATGAGCTCTGATTCAACCCCTCTTACAGGGAGTCTGGCGAGGAGGACCAAGGCCAGGTAACTGCTGATCTGGAGTGAGGGCAGAAGGCCGAATATGAGATATATTACCCCGCCGATTAAGGCACCGGTATTTTTCCCTCTTCTCAGGATGTCCCTTTTGGCCATACTTCACCTCTGTCTCAGGAAAAGCATAAACCATGCCATCACGAACCTGTTGATATTATTTGATATTCACCGGGAAACATTTGCAGTCCTGCGAAGTGACTTATAAAAAACGTCACCGGTTCCGGCAGGACAGGGAGAGCAAATCGACCCCGGAGGGGTATAATATACATATGAGACCGAGACTCTATCTGAGAGTTGGTGACCGGGTCACCCACCTCCATTACGGCGTCTGGGGAGTGGGTACGGTTATTGAGGAGAGGCACTCACAACTGGCTGGAGGGTTCTGCATGGTCAAGGTCCTCTTCGAGGATGGTGAGGAGCGCTCATTCATAAATGACCTCGATAATGAGTGCTGCTGCTATTATGCGGGGCTCAGGTTACTTTGATCTGCAGGCTTGGGCGAGGAGTTCCGTCCCGGCTGTTTCGTACTTTTTTCCCTGCCATGTATCCCGCTCCTCCATCTTCTTCTCTATATCTCTGGTGATCGCATGTCTGCTCACATTCCACCTCGGGGCAATCAGGATATCATCAGGTGCTGTGGCAAAGAGCCGCTGAATCACGATGGAGGGCCGGAGCATTTCAAGAAAGTCTATCACGAACTGAATGTATTCATCGTATCCAAAGACCGGGAAGGGGTCCTTTCTGTAAAGCCTTTCAAGTATGGTATCCTTGATTATCTGAAGCTGGTGAATCTTTAGGAACTCCAGGGGCAGGCCAGAAATGAGATCCGCCATCCCGAGCATCTCCTCTCTGGTCTCTGTGGGAAAACCGACAATAATATGTGCTCCTGTCCTGATCCCCCTGCCTGAAGTCATCTCCAGGGCCTCCAGAAACTGGCGGTAGTTGTGTCCCCGGTTTATGAACTCAAGGGTCCTGTCGTATATGGACTGAAGGCCATACTCCACGAGGATAAAATAGTCCCTTGCGAGGTCCTCAAGGAGTCGGATCTTCTCCTTATCCACACAGTCAGGTCTTGTCCCTATGGCCAGCCCCACGACCGCCGGCTCCTCAAGGGCCTTCCTGTAAAGGGTCTCGAGTTTTTCCAGGGGAGCATAGGTGTTGGTGTAGGGCTGGAAATAGACGATGAACTTCTCGGCCCGGTATCTCTTCCGGAGGTAGGTGATACCCCTTGATATCTGCTCTTCAATGGGGGTTACGGAGCGGCATGAGGAGGGGCGGAAGCTGTCGTTATTGCAGTATATGCAGCCACCGTATCCGACCGTCCCGTCCCGGTTGGGACAGGTAAATCCGGCATCCACATTCACCTTGTAAACGCGCTCACCGTAAAGCGTCTTCAGGTAGGGCCCAAAGGAGTTGTATCTTCTCATAGGCATTTTCAGGCTTCCTTCTCTCTAATTATTCTAACAAATTCCCGGCTTGCGGCGTATATGTCCCCGCTCCTGAGTATGCCCGAAGCGACCGCCACTGCCGATGCGCCATGGTCAAGGACGGTCCTGAGGTTATCCAGAGTGATACCCCCGATGGCAACGACGGGGATTTTTACCGTCCCGGAGACCTGACTGAGGAGGGCCGGTCCCCGTGGTGGATCGGGGTTCTCCTTTGTGGTGGTGGAAAAGATCGGTCCGAACCCTATGTAGTCTGCCCCACCCCTTTCCGCTTCCAGGGCCTGGTTCAGGTCGTGAGTGGAGATGCCTATGGTCCTCTCTCCCATCAACTGCCGGGCATCTTCAAGGGGGAGGTCATCCTGTCCAAGGTGAACCCCACCAGCATCAACGGCGAGGGCGATATCGGCGTGGTCGTTTATTATCAGGAAGGCATCGTAACTCTCTGCAAGACGTTTCAGTTTTTCTGCCTCCCTGAAGATCTCCCTTCTGGGGAGATACTTCTCGCGGTACTGGATCCATCTGATCCCGGCATCAAGGACAATCCTCACCGTCTCCTCAAGGGAGAGTTCCTGAAACCGTCTATCCGTTATGAAGCAGATTCCACCGTGTAGCATATTCATCAGCGTTTTAAGGGGTCTCCACCATAGCCAAGGGCCTTCCAGTCAAGACGTCCGTTGTTGGAATGGCAGTCATGGCATTGGAGGGCTTCCTCCCTGGGGGCCACCTGGTGATTGATGCTCCCGTAGGCAATGGTTGTGACGAACTCGTATTTCCCGCTGTAGGGAAGACCGGAACCCTTTGCACCATCCCTGAGCGCCCTTTCCCAGTCATAGTGCTTCCAGAGTCCCTTTACCATATGGGGGATCAGGAGGTATTGATACACTGAGTCCATGGGCTGCCGGCCTTTGTGGGTCTTGAATGGGTAAATCCTGGATGCACCGTCCTCCCTGCTTCCAACCGGTCTTGAGATATACACCGGCCCTCCCCTGTCCTCGATCTTTTCTCCCTTCAGGTATCTTTTTATCTTTCCCCTGTACCAGGCATATTCAGGAATCAGGTTCTTTCCCCACTGGAAGGTTCCCTGATGTTTTTTATAAGTTTCCATCCCGAACTGCTCGGATGACTTGATATCCCTGCCTACCGTTGACCAGTCCCAGGAGGTCTGGGTGGGGAGGTCCCTGGCAATGAAGGGGATATGACAGGTCTGACAGGCAACCCTTTTTACATGCCCGTTAAGGGTGGCAGTCTTTCCCTTCACTGGATCGTGGGGTTTATCTCCGTGACAGTCCTCGCAGAAGACCCGCCCGTCATAAGTGGCAAGGAATGTGGATGCACCGCTTATCCGGTGATTCCTTGTCCTGTGGCAGTCCTGGCAGGCCATGTTCAGTCCGTCCAGGGCCATATGAACATCCAGATCTCTTGAAGGATTTATCAGAGAGGAGTCCAGGTCGCCGTGCTTTACACCATTGCCGCTTCCACCATAGAAGTGGCAATCGCCGCAGTTCTTCCTTGTGGGCCTGTCCACACTTGCCGCCGCCCTCTTCAGAAATTTCTCTTCATATCCCTTTACAGGGAAGACAGGCCGGGCACCATCGCCCCGTTCATAATAGCCTGTCTGCTCATGACAGACAAGACAGTCGATTTTCGTTATATCACGAAAGTCAAAGTCCCTGCCGGTGAATCCATATCCTGTATGACACTCGGCACAGTGCTCAAGATTCTTCCAGTCAGTCCCCCCCTGGACAGAGATACAGAAATTGTTGAGGAGGTTGATCTTCCCGTACTCCTCCTTGCTGTCTTCAAGGCCCTCTATCAGTTTCGGAGGTCCTTTCCATCTCCAGTGAGGGGTCTTTATAAACTCCTCTGCCTCTTTCCTGTGGCACTTTATGCAGAACCGTGTCACATCCTCTCCGGATCTGAAGGTCGATGAGATGAACTGACCATGGTCGATTGCCTGGACAGCAGGGGGGGACATAAACAGAAGTATTGCCAGGAAGATATAAGCTGCCCTCATTTTCTCATATTAGCATAACAGCGGGCCTCTTTGCCTGTTCTGGAGTCTCTTCAGGCGAGAATGAGGTCGAGAAGGATTGCGATTATGGAGAGGATGAAGATGATGAAGTAATTGATGTCTTCCATGGACTTCTTCACTGAGGAGAGCAGGTAGGAAAGTACCTCCCGGTCCTCGTCGTCCAGGCAGGCATTGGCCTTCACCTTCTCTATCAACTGGTAGTGTTCGATGGCGTGCTTCCTCTTCTTGGTGATTGAGAACCGGTAAAGGAAGAAGAAAAGGTATCCCACTGCACCTACGTACCAGACCGGCCGCATCCAGGAAGGCTCCAGTTTCTGCACGACTATCAGGGCCCTGAAGGAGATGGCAGATACAAGGCCCAGTATGAAGAACCCGTATATTATGTATTTCGGGACGGTATGGGGTTTCTTTTCCTTTTCCATCGTTTTTGATTATACAAAAACATACACATCTCGTACATATCGGCTGTGCAAAAACTGATTGTCGTCACCCGTCCAGGGGGTTCCTCAGCCCCATCATGACAATAACCGTACAGTTGCATAAGAAACCGTCTCAAAGCAGCCGATAGCAAGATAAGCAACGGCATTGAAGGTGATCTGAAGCAGTCCGGAGGACTTCACCCCAGATACGGTTCACTGGATTGTACAATCTTCGTGTCCTTCGTGGTGGAATAATGAAGCTCTGTCTTTTTTGAAAGGATTGATATACCACGAAGAGCACGAAGGACTCGAAGGGAAGAAAAAGAAGAGGGTTTTAAGTTATGGTTCATCTCCAAATTAGTTGGTCACAACGAAAGCATTTTTGATAACAAGGCTAAAATATTCAATGTCATGGAAGCCGTAGGGCTGTCCACGGAACTGTGTAAGTAGTTAAACTAACGAAAACACAGGAGGTGGACAATGGGAAAGCAGAAGAAGAGTTTGAGACAGATTGACCCCTCACGAACCTCTCCATCGGTCAGCGATCCCCAGCAGTGGTTTCATTCTGGAGTCAGTTGCCAGTTTGGGGGCTAAGTGCAAGCCTTTCCCTGCTTTACCTGAGTGTTGTTAAAGACAACCACATAGGAGACAGGGAGCACTGAGGTGTGAACTAATTTCATGTAATTGACAATATCCCCGGTCTGCTTTATACTGTTAAAGACAGTCAGGCATTCCGGCCGGCTGGACAAAAGCTGATGAAGGAGGAGAGTTTATGCTCAGGAAAACCCTGCTTTTAACAGTCCTTATGCTGATTTTGATTGGCGTTCCCGCCTCTTATGGTGTGGACATGAAGGACGGCCTGTGGGAGATAACCTCAAAGATTGAGATGCCTGGTATGCCCATTGCCATGCCGCCCCAGACCTTCCGGCAGTGCCTTACAAAGGATAATATGATCCCTCGGAAAGAGGATGGGAATCAGGATTGCAAGGTCCTTGACCAGAAGATCAAGGGCAATACCGTTTCATGGACCATACGGTGTAACAGCCCGGAAGGGACTTACCTGATGAAGGGCGAGACTACCTACAACAGGGAGAGCTTTACCGGAGAGATGCAGATGACCACGCCCGACGGCACGGAGATGATCCAGCATATGAAGGGTCACCGTATAGGAAAGTGCAAGCAGTAGCTTCAGCTCTTCCTGATGAAGACCGTTACCGGCATTGGACAGGCATCGTGGGACTACCTTGCTCTTGTGGACGAGTATCCTCCAGGGGATACCAAAAAGGAGGTGCTCCGGTGGGAGGGGCAGGGTGGCGGTCCCGTTGCAACCGCACTCGTTACACTCCAGAGGCTCGGGGTCAGGACAAGGTTCCATGGTGTTGTCGGAGATGACAGGGAAGGTAACCGGATAAGGGAGTCCCTGACAGGGGAGGGGGTGGACATTTCAGGGATCAGGATCAGAGAGGGGACGGTATCCCAGGTTGCCTTTATCGTGATAGAGCGGGGGAGCGGGAAGAGAACGATCTTCTGGAGAAGGCCCTCGGGCCCGCCCCTTGAGCCGGAGGAAGCCGGGGATGTCTTCCTTGAAGGAACAGACTTTCTCCTTCTTGATGGACTGATGGCAGAGGTTTCCATCCATGCCGCCAGAAAGGCACGGTCCGAAGGGGTTCCGGTGATGATTGATGCTGGAAGGGTGAGAGAGGGGATGCTTGAACTCGCCCGCCTGTCTGATTATGTTGTGGGATCCGAGGAGTTTGCAAGGGATCTCGGTTTTGACGGCGATATCGAGGCTTTCAGGCATCTGCTCAGGAAAGAGGGGTTTCCCGTGACCACCATCACCCTCGGAGAACGGGGAAGCATCACCTTCAACAATGATGAAGTCTTCAGGACAGAGGCATTCCGGGTTGATGTGGTTGATACCACCGGTGCAGGGGATGTATTTCACGGGGGGTATATTTATGGTCTTCTGCAGGGGTGGGAATTACGAAAGACAGTGATATTCGCCTCTGCCCTTTCTGCCCTGAAGTGCCGGTTCATGGGGGGACGGAGGGGGATTGCCTCTATGAGCGAGGTCACGGAGTTTCTCAGTGAGAGGGGAGCACCCTTTTTTAGTTCCCTTTAGTGTGTAGCCTCTCAGGGCATGTTCACCTCAACGTTGCATAAACCCGGAGTCTGACAGGCAAAAGCCCCTCACGGGCCTTTTGACAAAATTCCGGGGTGGGGTCTGAAACTTTCATTATCAACACCTGATGGTTCAATAAGGCGCTTCCCTGTGTCGGCTCGGCAGAGACCGAACGGACTTATCTACTCAAAACACCCTTTGATACAACCGATCAAACCTGTTAAGGCACTGTCCATAACAGACTTTCTTTGCTCAGACATGACCGGAGCTTTATAATGAAAGTTTCAGACCCCACCCCGGATAATAGCACAGGCAGGGAAGGTTTCGTGAGTGTATTCAGTCGTATCGACCACCCCCTGCCTTTGAGGGACAATTTATGCAACTGTAAGGTCTATTTACAGTACAGAGATAGATGCAGCCGTGCTCAGAGGTAATCGATTATCCTTATCAGTGCATCCTGGACAGAGATGGCGGCGTCCTGGAGTCTCCACTCCCTCTTCTTTCTTCTGCCCACAGGATTGCTTATCCCCCTGATTTCAAGGAAGGGGACCTCCCGGATAAGGGATACATGGGCAACGGCGGCGCCCTCCATGTTTTCACAGACCGGCCGGTATCTCCTCCTCAACTGTTCAGCCCGGGCATCCGTCCCCGTAACGGTCGAGACGGTGACAAAGGGACCCTTCCTGAAGAAGATTTCTTCTTTGTTTAGTGCTGAAGAGAGCCTTCGAAGGTGGGTGTCTGATACAGGGAGGGAGTTATAGAACACCTGCCTCCCCTTTCGGACAAGGGGGAGGTTCATGAACCTCAGATCCCGGAAACCGCTGGAGAGGATAACCCCTTCATCACCGTAAATCTCCTTATCGGCAACAGCGATATCTCCAGGTCTGAGCCCGCTTTGGGGGTATGCTCCTCCCAGGCCAAAACTTATAACCAGGGATGGAGCGTACTGCTGAAGGGTGAGAGTAGTGGCAATGGATGCGTTCGTCTTTCCGGCTCCGCTGATTACAAGGAGCAGATCCCTGCCTGAAAGACTGCCCCTCAGCCTGAGTGCCCCCCGGTCAGAGAGATCCTTCTTCCTCTTCATCGCACCTGCGATCAGGTCCCCCTCAAAAGGGACTGCACAGACAAGCACTATCAGTCCAGATAGCATAGTAGATATTAGGCTAAGGTTGAGGTCAAGGTCAAGGTTGAGGCTTAAAAAAAGCGGGTAGCGGATAGGGAAACAGAAAAAAACAGGCTAAGGTCAAGGCTGAGTAACCTAATAACCTAATAGACTAATACACTAATATACCAATATACTAAATGTGTAAATGGGACTGTTGGGTTATAATGTATGTATGAAAACTCTGCTGAAGGTGGATTCAGTAATCCTTGAGCAAAGCCTTTTCAACTACCGCCCTTTTCTCTTCCTTCATGATGAAGGAAAAGATTTACTTGAGCAATCCTTCAACTCCCTGGGGATCCTGATGCCCCTCGTGGTTTATGCAGACAGGGATGGACAATATCACCTGATAGATGGTGGAAGAAGGCTCCGGTTTGCCAGAAAGAAGGGGCTGAAGGAGATCGAGGCAAGGATACTCCCACCTGAAACCCCCCTTCAGGATGTTCTTGACTATTTACTCCACCAATTGCGGGATGAGATCGGGAGGAGTGCGATGAACGGGATCGGGTTTATCCACTTCGCAGTAAAGACGGGCATCTCTGTTGACTGGATATTCCAGAGCCTCTCCTGGCTTCCCGGCTTCAGGCCGGATAAGAGATTCCTCGGCGAGGTGGAAAAAATAATGAACCTCCCTGCGCCTTTCAGGCGGTTCTGTCACGAAAAGCGATATTCCCTGAAGCAGATCCGGAACCTTGCAGCCCTCCCCATGAATATCATCCATCTTCTTATGGAGTGGCAGGATGGACTTCACCTCACCGCCT
This sequence comes from uncultured Thermodesulfovibrio sp., assembly GCA_964542175.1. Classification (GTDB taxonomy): domain Bacteria; phylum Nitrospirota; class Thermodesulfovibrionia; order Thermodesulfovibrionales; family JdFR-85; genus WFTX01. The sequence continues at coordinate 14,885 of CAZITN010000013.1, forward strand.
CGGTCCTTGACGAGATTGGATCCGGCCTGAGGGACTGCACAAGAAGGGAGAAGGTTGATCTGGCGGAGTTTGTGAAGAAGTCAGGCTTTGAAGATGTGATAACTTCCGGGCTTTCCCCCAGGGAGAAGACAGAGGAGATAAGAAGGATATTAAGGGAGCGCCGCTATCCCATACTTACGGAGACAAACAGAAGGCTTGAAGAGCGGTTTGAGAGGATCAACCTTCCGGAGGGTGTGAGTATCAAATGGGACAGAACGCTTGAAAACAGGGAGGTGAAGGTGGAGTTCTCCATGAGGAGCGCCGATGAATGGGAAAGAATCTCCGGTCTGCTGAGGGCGGAGGCATTGAAGAGGGCGATTGAGGAGACGCTGGAGGAGATCTGATATGGATTGAAGGACTTACCTATTATTCACTGTATGATTCCGGGGGTATGCTCTGAATTTTTCATTATAAAGCGCCGGTCGTGTCTGAGTAAAGAAAGTCTGTTATGGACGGTGCCTTAACAGGCCTGATCAGTGGTATCAAGGATGTTTTGAGTAGATAAGTTCATTCGGTCTCCGCCGAGCCGACACAGGGATACGCTTACATGACTCATCAGGTGTTGATAATGAAAAATTCAGAGCACACCCCCGGATAGATGAAAAGACAGGGGAAGCTCCGTGAGGGCATTTAGTCGTATCGACCACTCACTGCCTCCGGGGTATAATTTATGCAACTCGAAGGTTTATTATCATGAAGGCGGGTGAAGGCGTTTTATAACCTAGTTAAAAGCAAGGGATATCAGGAGATCTTTCAACAGGAGTCATGAATGTGTGAATTCTGTACACAACATGGTGAAGGGAAGAAGTGGTACGAAAATATCACCAACTACTCAGAGGAGGTCTTTCACCAGGTAAACTCAGAGGAGAACCTGAAGTCCTTTCTGGAGGGCTTTTACCGCTCCCTCAAGGTTGATGTTGAGAAGGCCCACAGGTGGAAGAAACGGTTTCCCCGTATTTACAGGCTCATCGCCTATCCCCTTGTTACCAGACACCAGAAGAAGACCCACTTCGGACAGGTTATTCCCTTGGAGGATGTGGAGAGGATACTTGACAATACAGCCACAATTGTCCGGCTTCCCTGTATCTGCCGGAAGGTCACCACAGGGAAGGAGAGGAGATACTGTTTCGGTATTGGTATGGACCTCACGCCGATAATGAAGGATGTCCCTGATTTCAGTGAGTTTGAGAGGCTGTCAAAGGAGGAGGCAAAGGAGTTCATAAGACACCTTGATACAGAGGGCAACACCCATAGTGTATGGACCTTCAACACGCCCTTCATCGGTGCCCTGTGTAACTGTGACAGAGACTGCATGGCCTGGAGATTCCAGTTGAAAATGGATATGGGCAGGGTAATGTGGAAGGGGGAGTATGTTGCAGAGATTGATCCGGCGAGATGCAGCGGCTGCAGGGAGTGCATGGGAAGATGCTATTTCAGGGCCATCAACTATGACAGAAGGAATGAGAAGTGCTCAGTCAATCTCCGGAACTGTTACGGCTGCGGTATCTGCAGGGCGGTCTGCAAGGAGGATGCAATAACCCTTCGGGACAGAACAGAGATACCAGCCGTGGCAGACCTGTGGTGAGGGATGATTGTGTGGCAAGGCTTTCGGGAGGGAGCAATACAAGCCTCTCAGGTAGCAGGATTTTTCTGTTTTCTGTATAATGTTCTGGAGATTCAATACCTGCCTGAAGGAGAAAATAAATGGAAGAGGTCATATCAAAGGTCCTGGAGAACCTTGCCGTTTATGGTGTGAGGGTGTTAGGTTCGATAGCCATCTTCCTTGTGGGGAAGTGGATTGCCGAGCTAATCACGAAAACGATAAGACGGTTAATGGATAAAGCAAAGGTGGACCCCACGCTGGTCACTTTTTTAGGGAATTTCTCCTATGCACTTCTCATCACCTTTGTCATCATTGCCGCCCTCAGCAACCTTGGTGTCAATACCACCTCCTTCATAGCGGTACTGGGTGCTGCCGGACTTGCCGTTGGACTGGCTCTCCAGGGCTCTCTTTCAAACTTTGGTGCCGGCGTTCTCCTGATACTCCTCGGCCATTTCAAGGTGGGTGATTATGTGGAGGCAGGAGGTGCCGCCGGAACTGTCGAGGACCTCCGGATATTCAACACCGTCCTCAGGACTCCGGACAACAGGGTGATAATCGTTCCCAACTCCACCATAATAGGGGGCAACATCATAAACTACTCGGCAAAGGATACGAGGAGGATTGAGATTAAAGTCGGAGTCAGTTACGAGGACGACATCAGGGCGGTGAAAGAGGAACTTCAGAGAATAATTCAGGAAGATGAGAGGTTACTGAGAGACCCCGCTCCCCTTGTGGCGGTGAGTGAACTGGCAGACAGCAGTGTGAACTTTGTCATAAGGCCCTGGGTAAAGGCAGCCGACTACTGGGATGTCTACTTCGGTCTGATCGAGAAGATCAAACTCCGGTTTGATGAAAAAGGGTTCACCATACCCTATCCACAGCAGGATATCCACCTTTACCAGGAAAAGAAGGCATGAGTATGGATGCCGGTGAAGTTATGCATAGCGGGAGGCACAGAAGATCCTGTGGAGGGCGGATGCCGAGGCAACGGCCATCCATGCAAAGGCATACAACCGAGCAAGGAAGCAAGAGATTCTACCAGTTCGTGAAGCCCTCTTCTGTCTTTACAAGCATATGATGGATAAAGTAGAATAGTGGTTATGCAAAATAATGACAAGACACTCTATGAGCTTCAGGCGGAGGTCTGCAAGACCCTTGCAAGCCCGAAGAGGCTCGAGATAATCGGAGCACTGAAGGAAGGGGAGAAGAGTGTGGGAGAACTGGTCGAGATCCTTGGTGTTCCGAAGGCGAATGTATCACAGCACCTTGCCGTGATGAGGCATAAGGGGATACTGAATGCCCGCAGGGAGGGTGTGAACATATTCTACAGTATTGCAAACCCCAAGGTTGTCCAGGCCTGTACACTCATGAAGGAAGTACTTACAGAGCAGTTGAAGGAGAAAAACAAGCTCTTAGCCAACCTCTAATATCCTCTCCTTCAGTCTCTTTATCCTGTCTCTGATTTCTGCTGCCTTTTCGAACTCAAGGCGCTGTGCCGCCTGTTTCATCTCCCGTTCCAGTTCTTCAATCTTATCTGAATTAAGGGAATATTCCTGAAGAGGCTCTTCAACAGCCGGCACCGTCCAGTAGTCCGCTTCGTAGATGGAACCGAGGATATCTTTTATATTGCTTCTGACCGTCTCGGGTGTAATCCCCATTTTTTTGTTATATTCCAGCTGGAGCCTCCGCCTTCTCCCTGTCTCGTCCATAGCCTTTCTCATCGAATCGGTTATCCTGTCGGCGTAGAGTATCACCCTCCCGTTTATGTTCCTTGCTGCCCTCCCGGCTGTCTGTATGAGGGACCGTTCGGACCGGAGAAATCCCTCCTTGTCAGCATCAAATATCGCCACAAGAGAGACCTCTGGCAGGTCAAGGCCTTCTCTCAGGAGGTTTACGCCTATCAGGACATCAAACTTTCCAAGTCTCAGATCCCGGAGAATCTCCACGCGTTCGAGGGTGTCTATGTCAGAATGAAGGTATCTTGCCCTGATCCCAAGGTCGGAATAGTAGGAGGCAAGGTCTTCAGCCATCTTCTTTGTAAGGGTGGTCACAAGGACCCGCTCTCCCCTCTCTGCCCGGGTTCTTATCTCAGCAAGAAGGTCTTCCACCTGCCCAGAGACAGGCCTGAGGATCATCTCAGGATCAATAAGTCCGGTAGGTCTGATTATCTGTTCCACCACCTTTCCACCCGTCTTCCGGAGTTCGTATTTGCCGGGGGTTGCCGAGACGTAAATCACCTG
>CAZITN010000013.1:18866-22438 GCA_964542175.1 uncultured Thermodesulfovibrio sp.
TCAATCCTCTCAGCCTCGAGTGTCTTACCCTGCTTCAAGAAGAATTCCACCCGCTCTTCCAGCTCCTTCTCGATGGATTCAGTCGCCCTTTCAAGCCGGTCTCCCGGTGTTACCCAGTGGCTGTTCGGGTAAATGGCGGCCCTGGTGAGGCGTCTGGTCATCTCACCGGTGAGAGGGTCAAACTCCCCGATCCGGTCAACCTCATCACCGAAGAACTCTATCCGGATGCCCATGTCAAGGGAGAAAGAGGGGAAGACATCAACCACATCCCCCCTCACCCTGATATTCCCCCGCTTGAATTCCCCTTCAGTCCTTTCATAAAGCATATCCACAAGCTGCCTGATCAGGTCGTCCCTCTCCATCCGCTCTCCTTCCTCTATGATCAGGTGCATCGAGAGGTAATCCTCAGGGGAACCTATTCCGTATATACATGAGACGGAGGCAACGACTATCGTGTCCCTTCTTTCAAGGACCGCCATCGTTGCCGAATGCCGCATCCTGTCAATATCGTCATTTATCATCGCATCCTTCTCAATGTATGTGTCCGTCTGTGGGAGGTATGCCTCAGGCTGGTAATAGTCGTAGTAACTCACGAAGAACTCCACCGCGTTTTCCGGGAACAGTTCCCTGAACTCACCGTACAGTTGTGCTGCAAGGGTCTTGTTGTGGGCTATGACCAGGGCGGGTCTCTGAAGGCTTTCTATCACATTTGCGATTGTGAAGGTCTTCCCCGATCCTGTGACACCAAGCAAAACCTGGTGCCTGAGTCCCTTCAGGATCCCCTCTGTTAATTCACTGATTGCCCCCGGCTGGTCCCCTTTTGGAGTGAATTCACTTTTAAGTAAAAACTTTCCCATCATTTTAGTATAATATAAATCGAGTTCCAGGATAACGACACATTTCTTGAAATATAACAGTCCCCTATGAAAAACATTATCTTAGGCACTGCAGGACATATTGACCATGGCAAGAGCGCCCTTGTCAGGGCACTCACGGGGATTGATCCCGACCGGCTCAAGGAGGAGAAGCAGCGCGGCATCACCATAGACCTCGGGTTTGCTGACCTCCAGTATCCTGATCTCACGGTGGGGATAGTGGATGTTCCCGGCCATGAACGGCTCGTCCGGAACATGCTTGCCGGTGCAGGCGGTATCGATATGGTCCTCCTCGTGATAGCCGCTGATGAGGGGGTGATGCCCCAGAGCCGGGAGCATCTTGCCATCTGTAACCTCCTCGGCATAAAGTCAGGCATTATAGTTGTAACGAAGACGGACCTCGTTGAGGAAGACTGGCTCGAGCTGGTACAGGATGACATCCGGAGCTTCGTAAAGGGGACCTTTCTTGAGGATGCCGAGATCATTGCCGTATCATCAAAGACCGGCGATAATATCGGAGTCCTGAAGGAGAGGATCTACGAATTCGCAAAGAAGGTCAGGCCCAAGTCATCGCAGGGGCTCTTCAGACTTCCCATTGACAGGGTCTTCACGCTGAAGGGGTTCGGGACGGTGGTGACCGGGACGTCCGTTTCAGGGAGTATCCCGGTGGAGGCGCCGGTTGAGATACTTCCTGCGGGAATCTCTACAAAGGTACGGGGGTTGCAAAGCCACGGGCGGACGATGGAGAAGGCCTATGCAGGCCAGCGGGTGGCGATCAATCTCCAGGGAGTTGAGAAGGAGGATATCCGGAGGGGTGATGTCGTCGTCTCTCCCGGCAGGTTCAGGCTCACCCGGGCCCTTGATGCAAGGATAGAGATGCTGGCCGACGCTCCCCCTCTCAAGAGCAAGACGGTTGTCCACTTCCACCTTGCGACCTCCGAAGTGCTCGGGAGGGTAATACTGTATGATACTGAAGAACTGAAGGCAGGAGAGGCTGCATACTGCCAGATAAGGCTTGACCGTCCTCTGCTTGCCGTCTCGGGCGATCGGTTCATAATAAGACGGTTCTCTCCTGTCCAGACCATCGGGGGCGGTGTTGTTCTGGACTCGCAGGCCCGGAGGAGGCGGAAGAAAGAGGGTCTTGATGATCTCAGGGTTTACCTCAAAGGTAGCCTGGAGGAGAAGATTTCCACAAAGGTCAGAAAGTCAGGGCGGCGGGGAATATCCCCATCGGTAATCGAGGGCTGGATAAATGCCGATCTTCCCGAAATACAGAAGGCGGTGGCTGAACTTCTGAAGAGGGGTGAACTCTTTTCATATGACGATACACTTATTCACAGTGATATCCTTGTCTCATTCAAGGAGAAGATCCTGGATGCAGTCGGGAGGTTTCATAAGAACAACCCCCTCAAACCCGGGATGCAGAAGGAAGTCCTCCGATCCCTCTTCGGAATGCAGCAGAAGAGTTTCAACGGCCTTCTCTCCCTGATACAGGAACTGGTGGTTGAGAAGGATCTGGTCAGGATGAAGGATTTTGCCATAGCCGTGACAGGTCAGTTCCGGGAGCTGGGTGAGAAGATAATCGGCCTTCTCAGAAAAGAGGGCTTCCAGCCCCCGAACAAGGAAGAGATTGCGGATTATATCGGGAAGGGGTTGAAAGAGACGGAGGATGTCCTCAGGCTGCTGGCGGAAGAGGGCCGGATCAGCCGGATAACCGACTCCCTCTACCTGACGAGGGAGGACTATGAGAGGATGCTTTCCCTTCTCAGGGATTTCTTCAATAAACAGGATACCATGACAGTGGGTGAGTTCCGGGACCTCCTGGGAACTACGAGAAAATACGCCCTCCCCTTCCTCGAGCACCTCGATTCCAACAGGATAACAATGAGGGTGGGCGATGTAAGAAAGGCCCATCCTTCATTCAAGGGGAAGGGATAGATAGAGGGATGACAAAGGCGGTCATTATTCCGGCACGGTACTCCTCAGTCCGGTTCCCTGGAAAGCCCCTTGCGAGGCTTGGGCAAAAGACGGTTATACAGCATGTCTATGAGAGGTCGTTGAGTGCCGGGAGTATTGATGAGGTGATAGTCGCCACCGACCATGAGGAGATCTTCAGGGAGGTCCTGGGTTTCGGCGGGAAGGCGGTGATGACCCGGCCGGATCACCCCTCCGGTACTGACAGAATCGCCGAGGTGGCAAAAGAGAGAGATTATGATATAATTGTGAATGTCCAGGGGGATGAACCGCTTATTACCGGGGAGATGATTGAACAGGTGGTCGGGCTCCTCGATGAGGGAGAGGCGGATATAGCGACACTTGCCAGAGCAAGCAGTGAACCGTCTGAATACCTGGATCCCAACATTGTTAAGGTCGTTCTTGACCGTAGGGGGTATGCCCTCTATTTCTCAAGGGCGAAGATACCCTTCTTCAGGGATTTACTTCTGGATGGTGGGACAGGGGAGATCAGTTTCTATACGCATATAGGGATCTATGGCTACAGGAGAGGAGTACTGCTTGCCCTTACCGGACTGGATCCTGCTCCACTGGAGAGGGCGGAAAGGCTTGAACAGTTGAGAGCATTGTTCAATGGATACAGGATACGGGTAGGGATAACGGAGAACAAAACCTTCGGGATAGACACCCCGGAGGACCTTGAAAGGGTGGAGAGATGGCTAAATTCATCTTTGTGACGGGTGG
>CAZITN010000013.1:22538-25543 GCA_964542175.1 uncultured Thermodesulfovibrio sp.
AAGGGAGACTATCTGGGCGAGACCGTCCAGGTGGTTCCCCATATAACCAATGAGATAAAGAATACAATTAAATCGGTGAGCAATGATTTTGATGTCGTGATAGTTGAGATAGGCGGGACGATCGGTGATATCGAGAGCCTTCCCTTTCTGGAGGCTATCAGGCAGATGAGGTATGATGTGGGGAGGGAAAATGTCCTGTACATGCATCTCACCCTTGTCCCCTATATACCGAGTGCCGGAGAGTTGAAGACCAAACCGACCCAGCACAGCGTTAAGGAGCTGAGGGCGATAGGTATCCAGCCCGATGCCCTCCTCTGCAGATGTGACCGGCCGCTCCCGGAGGATATGAAGAAGAAGATAGCCCTCCACTGCAATGTGGACCTGGACTCTGTGATAGCAGCCATTGATGTGGATACCATCTATGAGGTCCCCCTTGCCCTTCATGATGAGGGGCTTGACCGGCTGGTCGTGGAGAGGTTCGGGTTGCAGGTTGGGGAGCCCGATCTTTCGGAATGGGAAGAGGTGGTCAGGAGGATCAAGGAGCCTGAGAACCGGGTGACTATCGCTCTGGTGGGTAAGTATATAGATCTGAAGGATTCCTATAAGAGCCTGAATGAGGCACTCATCCATGGTGGTATCGCAAACAACACACAGGTGGACTTCCTCTGGGTGGATTCAGAGGAGATAGAGGTCCACGGTCCTGAGAGATACCTCTCTGAGGCGCACGGTATCCTCGTGCCCGGTGGCTTTGGCTACAGAGGGATCGAGGGGAAGATCGAGGCGATCCGGTATGCCCGGGAGAAGAAGGTCCCCTTCTTCGGGATCTGTCTCGGGATGCAGTGTGCGGTGATTGAGTATGCAAGGAATGTCTGCGGGCTTCCAAAGGCGAACAGTGCCGAGTTTGACATAAACACCCCCGATCCGGTGATTTACCTGATGGAGAAGTGGTTTGACTTCCGGAAGGGGAAGATGGAGGAGCGATCCAGCGAGAGTCATAAGGGTGGTACAATGCGGCTTGGAGCATACCCCTGCATGCTTTCGGAAGGGACCTTTGCCTTTAAGGCCTACGGAAGACGGGAGATACAGGAACGTCACAGACACAGGTATGAGTTCAACAATGCATACAGAGGTGTACTCACAAGACACGGTCTGAGGATAAGCGGTCAGAGCCCTGACGAGGAACTGGTGGAGATAGTTGAGATAGATGATCACCCCTGGTTCCTGGGTTGCCAGTTTCATCCTGAATTCAAGTCGAGGCCTACCGACCCTCATCCGCTCTTCAGGGATTTCATCGGAGCGGCACTTGGAGAAAAGAGAGCGCTTTTTTAGGTTGTGTTAAAGAAGAACCCTGCGGTTTGCCTCTGGGTTCTTCTTTACGGTATAACTGCGGATATAGAGAGAGTCTGGAAGGATCCCTGAGGTCACTTAGTCGTATCGACCACCCCCTGCCTCTGATGGTCATATTTATGCAACTGTTAAGGTTGTGTGAGATATCGCTCAGAATTATTTACAGAAGGTATCAGAATTCTGTATAATTTTAGAAGTCAATAAACTATGAAACTCCTGAAGGAGGTGAATCATGTCAAAAAAGATCGCAGTACTTGCAAGGGACCGTCAGGGAGAGGCGCTCAGGATGTCAGTGGGGATTACTCTTCTTGATGACACGATTGATGTCTATATCCTTGACAGGAAGGTTGAGGAGACCGAGGAAAACGAGATGAATCTTGAGGCGATGAAGGATATGGAGATGAAGATCTATACCAACACAAAGGAGAACCCGGACTTTGAGTACCTGAGTACTGAAGATATCGCCCGGAGGCTCCTGGATTATGATGTGGTGATCCCCTATTAGGGAGAACTAAAAAAGAAACAGTGAGGTGATTGATATGAAGGTGTTTTATATATTGAAGAACGATTCCGATGAAACGGGAAAGACGATTCTTGAAACCCACAAGAAGGAGCATGACGTAACAGTGGTGGACCTCAGGGAGAACAAGAACTATTCCGAGATAGTGGATCTCATAGAGTCCACTGACCGTGTTATCTGCTGGTAAGCCCTCACAGAGGATGTATCTTGAGAAAGCCGGGCGGCAGTCCCGGGGTATTCGAGTTGAAAGGAGGATGTATGAAACTTGGAATCCTTGTAAATACAGAAGACCATGCCGATGATGTTATCGGTATTACAAAGGCGGCAGTTGAAAAGGGGCATGAAGTGATAATATTCACCATGGATGTGGGGACAAGGCTTTTTGAGAGGGAAGACTATGCCTCGCTCTGTAACCTCCAGGGAGTCACAATGAGCTTCTGTGACCACAGTGCGAAGTATGCCGGGGCGAAGACCGAGGGGCTGAGCGATGCCATTGTCTGTGGAAGCCAGTACAACAACGCTGTAATGATGCACGATGCCGACAAGGTGATAGTCCTTTAATTTCCGGGATAATGACCTTTTGAAGGGGCTTTCCCCGCTATGGGGAGAGCCCCTTTTCTTTAAAAGTCCTTCCCTCTTGAGATATTATTAATGTATGGGTAAGATCGGCGTCTATATGGACCGGTTGCTTGATTATGCCGGGCTGAGACTGATTTCTGAATACAGCCGGACGAGGGATCAGCCCGATGGGGTCTTCATCTGGATTCCCAAGACTGCCGGTACCTCTCTGGTGGAGATGCTTGGTGCTCCCAAGCTGAAGAGTCTCAGGTATGTAAGATGCCGGTTCGTGAACAAGGGGATAGTAACCTTCGGCCACCTGGATTATTCAGCACTCCTTAAGAAGGGGTATGTCTCACCTGCCTATGACAGACGGGCATTCAAGTTCTGTTTCACCCGGGATCCCTATGACAGGGCGGTCTCTCTCTTCTACTTCCTGAAGAGGGAGGGCAAGATCCCGCCGGATTCCACCTTTCTCTCCTTCTGCCGGAAGCTCCGGAGGGAGGGGTTTGAACCCATAGGCCTTTACCATGTGAAGGGATTGAGCCAGTGCAACCCCCAGGTGCGGTGGATAGAGAAG
>CAZITN010000013.1:25643-47455 GCA_964542175.1 uncultured Thermodesulfovibrio sp.
CCCGCTGGCTCCGGTTCCTGGGGTATGATGTCCTCTACTGCAGGGATATCGAGGATCGTGAGATAGTCAGGACAGCCAGACAGACAGGCCGGATCCTCCTTACAAGGGACAGGGATATTGTAAGGGACTTCAGCGTTCACCACTTGCTAATCAGATCTGAGCATCTGAAAGAGCAGCTGGCAGAGGTCCTTCGAGAATACCCTCCAGGGAACCGCAGTAGCCGGTGCATGAGATGTAATGGTCAGCTCGAGGAGGTCAGAGAGAAGGAAGAGTTGGTGAACGAGGTCCCGGAACACCTTTTTCACTCTGTTGATTCTTTCCAGAGATGTCAGGCCTGTGGTAGTATTTACTGGAAGGGTTCACATTATTCACGGATGCTGAAATCCGTCAGGGAGATACTGATTTAGATAATGGGCTTGAGAAAACGGGCTTTAATAAGCAGCACCCTGGTGATAGTTGTGGTGCTTACCGGGACTGCCGGTTTCAGTCTTATAGAGGGATGGTCGCCCTTTGAAGCCCTCTACATGACCGTTATTACCCTTACTACAATTGGCTACCAGGAGTTAAAGCCCCTTTCTGATGCAGGAAGGGCTTTCAATATATTTCTTGTATTCTTCGGGCTTGGCGTTGTTGCCTATGCGGTGAACAACGGCATCAGGGTGGTCTTTGAGGGTGAAATCCAGAAAGCCTTTGGGAGGAGAAAATTGGAGAGGAGACTGAAATCAATAAGGAAGCATTTCATAATCTGTGGTTATGGGAGGATGGGGAGGATAATCTGCAAGGAACTGAAGGCAAAGGGGGTTCCCTTTGTGGTCATTGAAAAGGAGCGGCAGGAACTCGATGCAGACGATGAGAGTGTCTTCATATATGGAGATGCCACCAGGGATGAACTCCTGAGGGAGGCGGGAATAGAGAAGGCCCGGGGACTGATTTCCGTTCTCTCCACGGATGCCCAGAACCTCTATGTGGTCTTGAGTGCCAGGGGGCTGAACCCGGACCTCCTGATTGTTGCAAGGGCGGGTGAGGAGGATTCCGAGCAGAAGCTCCTCAGGGCCGGGGCCGACAGGGTGGTCTCTCCCTATTACATCGGGGGGCTCAGGATCGCCCATACCGTTCTGAAGCCGGCTGTTGTGGATTTTATAGAGTTTGCCACGAAAAGTGAGAACCTTGAACTCCAGCTCGAGGAGATACTGGTCTCTGAAAGGTCTGCCATTGCTGACAAGACCATACATGAGGCAGGCGTAGGCAGAGAACTGGGGGTGATTATCGTGGCGATAAAGAGGAAGTCCGGAGAGATGAAATTCAATCCCGTACATAACACCAGGATAAAGTCAGGAGATACACTGATAGCCATAGGAGAGACGGAAAAGCTCACCGCCCTTGAGAGACTTGCCGGATAAGGAACCCTTCCTTGACAAAGAATTTTTTGATATGCAAGAATTCTAAAGAAGATACTGAAAATCATTATCTCTGAATATGTATAATGAAAAGGATATATTTGCAGACTTTCTTGCCAGCCGGAAGCTCCGGATGACACCCCAGCGTGGATTGATACTCGATGTATTTCTCAGGACGAAGGCCCATATAACTTCAGAGGAGTTGTACAACAAGGCGAAGAAGCGGGACAGGTCCCTCGGCCAGGCCACTGTTTACAGGACGCTTAAACTTCTTTCCCAGGCCGGCCTTGCAAGGGAGGTGGATTTTGGCGATGGTGTCATCAGATATGAGCATGGGTACGGTGACGAACATCATGATCATATAATATGCGAGAAGTGCGGAAAGCAGATCGAGGTGCTTGACGAGCGGATCGAGAGTCTCCAGAAAAAGCTGGCTGACAAGCATGGGTTCACTCTTACAGGTCATTCAATGTATCTCTACGGTATATGCAGGGAATGCAGAGGGAAAGAGGAGAAGGGGTAACCTTCCGCACGGGTTCCCTCAGGGACGGCGAAGCAGTGGCCGAGCTCCTGAGAGGGGTCCGGGACTCCCTACTGCAGGGCTTCTCCAGGACATGGCGATCCCCGTCCTTATGTATATAAAAAAGGAGGAATACTGCAGTATCATAAGGCAGTACTACGAGAACAGGTCGACAAACTTAGAGGAACCTGAGAGGGAGGCCTTCGAATTTGATCACCAGATACTGGGCGGACTGATGGCAGAGGGATGGGGCTTGCCTGAGTACCTTGTTCATTCCATCGCCCTTCATCACGGCGGAGGTGATGAGAAGGGGGTTGATCCGGCCATGTACCTTGTCTCGTTACTCCGGGAGCATGATAACCCTGAGGGAAATGAACTGCTGCTGAGGGTTGCAGAGAATGATTACGGCATCAGGAAGTATGAGATGATCGAGGTGATCAAGGCGGCCTTTCAGGATGCAGAGGAGCTTTCGGAGCTTATTACCTGAATTTTTCCCGTCTTTATAAAAATAGTTTTACAGCAGATCTTTCTTTTTTTGACGCCTCAAGGAACAACCATGCAGACAGATGAGATCAGGGAAAAACTGAAGACCCTTCCTGCCCTTCCCGGGGTATACATCTTCAAGGGTGAAAGAGAACGGGTCCTCTATGTGGGGAAGGCAAAGAACCTGAAGCACCGGCTCCGGAGTTACTTCCAGAAGTCGGCTAAACTGGAGCCGAGGAAGGTAAAGATGATCAGGAAGGTCCGGGACTTCTCCATAATGGTCACCGGAAATGAACTGGAGGCCCTCGCCCTTGAGGCAAACCTGATCAAGGAGTACCGTCCTAAATACAACGTTATTCTGAGGGATGACAAGAACTATCCCTATCTCAGGCTTACCCTGAGGGAGGAGTGGCCCCGGCTTGATGTGGTGAGGAGGATAAAAAAGGACGGTTCCCAGTATTTCGGCCCTTACATTCCCGCAGCATCGCTCTGGGAGACCCTTGCATTCATAAGGAGAAACTTTCCCCTCCGGCCCTGCAGATACAGGCTGGACAGGCCGATGAGGCCCTGCATCCAGTACCAGATGAAGAAATGCCCTGCACCCTGTGCAGGTCTGGTTTCCCGGAATGAGTATATGAGGACGGTCAAGGAGGTGGAACTCTTTCTGAAGGGCCGAAAGGAGGACCTGATTGCAGACCTTGAGGAGAAGATGTACAGGCTCTCGGAAGAACTCCGGTATGAAGAAGCAGCGGAGGTCAGGGACAGACTGAGGGCACTCAGGATCGCCTTTGAGTCACAGCGGGTTATCTCCCCTGAACTGGGTGATCTTGATGTGCTTGGGATCTATGGAGACGGCAAGGATTCAACAGTTCAGGTCCTCTTCGTGAGAAACGGTCTGCTCACAGGGGGAAAGGGGTTCTTCATCAGGGAGAGCGGAGATATGCCCCTTGGTGAACTCATCTCCTCGGTTCTGGAGTCATTCTATTCGGTGGATCTGATCATTCCACGGGAGATACTGGTCCAGGGCAGGCCTGAAGATGGGGAAGACCTTAACCGGTGGCTTTCAGATAAAGCAGCCAGGAAGGTGAGGATTATACAGCCGAAGAAGGGAAAGAAGAGGGAGCTTTTGGAGATGGCGGTCAGTAATGCCGAGACAGCCCATCTTGCAAGAAAGGGAGAGATGGTGGAGGGGATTGAAAACCAGCTCCGGGAACGGCTCAGGCTAAGAAGAGCCCCCCATTCCATAGGGGCCTTTGATGTATCCACCATATTCGGGAGCTATTCTGTCGGAGCCTTCGTCTGGTGGGAAGGAGGGAATTTCAGGAAAGAGTTTTACAGGCACCTGAAGATCCGTCAGACTTCCGGGATTGATGACTATGCAATGATGGAGGAGACAGTTGTGAGGACAGTCAGAAACCTGGGAGGGCGGTTGCCGGACTTGATAGTTATCGATGGCGGAGAAGGCCAGATGAACCGGGCCATCGCTGGTCTCAGGCAGGTGGTTGATGAGGCGGATATGCCTGAGGTGATAGGTATTGCCAAGAAACCGGACCGGGCGATACTCCTTGATGGCGAGGCTATCCCGCTCCGCTCCGGAGGACCGGAAGCCATGCTTCTTATCAGGATAAGGGACGAGGTTCACCGGTTTGCGGTCTCCTTCCACCGGAAGGTGAGAGGGAAGGGGCTTCTTGAGTCCCGTCTTGACCGGATCAGGGGGGTCGGCAGGAAACGCAGGCTTGCCCTGCTGAGGAGGTTTGGTTCAATTGACGAGATAAAAAAGGCATCCCTTGAGGAGATTGCCGGGGTGGAGGGGATGAACAGGGCTGTGGCAGAAGAGGTGTTAAAGGCGCTCAGGGAAAGATAGTAAACATTAGGCCCGGCAGGGGGCATACCCTCAGGAGCCTTCCAACGCAAGGGGATTATTGATATTTCCGCTTTTGTTTTGAAGACAGAAAACAGGAACTCACCGGGAGTGGGATGCAGGAAAGGACGACTCTGAGGCAGTGGATGGCGCGGTAAGGTCTTGCCGGAAGGCCTCCTGAGTGCACACCCCCCCTGCCTCCGGGAAAAATCTTTGCAACTGTAAGGTAAACTGATGTTTCTTCCCTCCGGGACACGTCAATTTCCATAATTTGTCCGATTGTGAGATAATACAGAGGCAGGGGGTAGCAGCTATACCCTCAGTTTCTGCCGGTCCGGTCTGAAGGAGGATGCTATGCCCATTTTCGGGGAGATATTCATCAGCGAGATTCTGAAGAAACCCGTCCTTGATATCAGGGGAGAGGAGATAGGGCTTCTCCGGGACCTTGTTGTGATCAAGGGTGAGACGCTCCCCATAGTGAAAGACCTGATCGTCGGACGGAAAAAGAAGACCTATCAGATCCCCTGGCAGACTATGAGCATCTTCAACAGACGGATCATGGCGACCACCCTTGTGAAGGCCGAAGTCCCTGAGCATGAGGTGACGGATCAGGAACTCCTTGCCGTCAGGGACATTCTCGACAAGCAGATAGTGGATGCCACAGGGGCGAAGGTGGTTCGTGTGAATGACATAAAGCTTGAAGGTTACGAAGGGAAGGCGGTGCTTGTGGCCGTTGATGCAGGGATGAGAGGCATCCTCAGAAGGCTTGGGCTTGAGAAAAAGGGTGGCGAGCTTCTCCGTCTCTTCAAGGTGGAACTTCCCCAGAACCTGATAGGCTGGAACTACATCCAGCCCCTTGCGCCCAAGCTGAAGACCATATCGCTCATAGTCCCCAGACAGATGGTCTCTGAACTCCATCCTGCTGATATAGCGGAGATAATCAGTTCCGTCTCCCGTGACGAGGGGGCGAGCCTTTTTAATGATCTGGATCTGGAGACTGCTGCTGAGACGCTTTCAGAACTCGAACCCGATGTCCAGACAAAGATAATCGAAGAGATGGATGAGGAGAAGGCATCGGACCTTATCGAGGAAATGCCACCGGATGAGGCGGCAGACCTCCTCGGAGACCTCCCGGCTGAGAAGATGAAGGCCATCCTTGAGAAGATGACCCGTGAGGATGCCGAGGACATCCAGGAACTCCTTGAACACGAGGAGGACTCCGCCGGTGGCCTGATGACAAACGACTTTGTTGCCTACCCCCCTGAGACAACCATAGCCGAGGCGATAAGCCGGTTCAGGGATGATGCAACGGAGATTGAGGCGGTCTATTACATATATGTGACCGATGCTGATGAACGGCTGCTCGGGGTGCTTTCACTGAAGGAACTCCTCCTGGCAGATCCATCTGTACGGCTTGAAGATATAATGGTCACAAACATCAAGGCAGTCCAGCCTGATGATGATGAGAGTGTTGTTGCCGCCGCCATTTCCAAGTACAATCTTGTAGCCATACCTGTTCTTGATGATGGGGGAGTTCTCCTGGGGATCGTGACAGTGGATGATATAATAGACAGGATTCTCCCACCCAAGGCGAAGCGAAAACGGAAGAAGGTATAGGCTTCTTACTGGCTTCCCCTTTAGAGGTCTCCGATGAGAAGGTATATGAAAAGGATAGGACTGTTTCTTTCCGTGCTTGGTCCCGGAATCATCACGGCCAACATAGACAATGATGCAAGCGGGATAACCACCTATTCCGTGGCAGGGGCCCGCTATGGGCTGGGACTCCTCTGGACCCTGATACCCACCACGGTCTCCCTCATAGTTGTGCAGGAGATGGTGGCCCGGATGGGGGTGGTGACCGGAAAGGGGCTGTCCGACCTGATCAGGGAGAACTACGGTGTGAAGGCGACGTTTTATATGATGCTGGGACTGTTTGTGGCCAACCTCGGGACAACGGTGGCAAACCTCTCGGGCTGGGCAGCCAGCATGGAGATCCTCGGGTTCAGCAAGTATATGATGGTTCCCTTCGGAGCGTTCCTTATCTGGTTGCTCGTTACAAAGGGGACATACAGGTTTGTGGAAAAGATCCTCCTTCTGGCATGTATAATCTACTTCGGCTATGTGGTTGCAGGAATAATGGCAGGACCGGACTGGTCCGAGGTGACAAAGGCACTCGTCATCCCACGGCTCACAGGAGACCCCGAGTATATAATGCTCACCATAGCCATTATCGGGACAACCATTACACCATGGATGCAGTTCTATCTCCAGTCGTCCATTGCGGAGAAGGGGATCAAGAAGGAGGAGTACCGGGCCTCCAGGCTTGATGTTGTGATAGGATGCAGCATCACCGACATAGTCTCCTTTTTTATTATAGTGACTTGTGCGACCATACTCTTTCCGGCAGGTGTGAGGATTGAGAATGCAGGAGAGGCTGCGATGGCGCTCCAGCCCTTTGCAGGAAACCTCTCCTCTGTCCTCTTTGCCGTCAGCCTGGCAAACGCCTCGATTCTCGGTGCGATAATCGTTCCCCTTGCCACAGCCTACTATACCTGTGAGGCCATGGGGTGGGAAGCCGGTATAAGCAAGTCCTTCAAAGAGGCACCCCAGTTCATGTGGATCTATACATCCCTTATAGGAATATCTTCTCTCCTGGTGATGCTCCCCGGGGCACCCCTTGTGATGCTGATGGTCCTCTCCTCGGTTCTGAACGGGCTGATACTACCCTTTGTCCTCATCTATGCCCTCAGGATTGCAAATAACCCGAAGATAATGGGGGAGTACACCAACTCAAGGGGCTTCAATATCATCGCCTGGGGAACGGTCTTCACTATTACAATCCTTACCATCCTGATGCTGATATTCATGTTTTTTGTTTGATGAACCACTGAGGGGTCCGGGGACTTCCCACTTCTTATTTCTTACTTTTTACTCCTGAAATCAGGACACAGATCAACACGGATAATACGGATTCTCTCAACCCCAGCCTCGAGCTTAACCTTGCCTCTCTTCATTCTCTGCACCCTGCCCGCTCCACGATACACCCTTATTGCATTTATGCTAAAATATCGGCATGGTCAAGGCGATTGAATGGATGGACGGCAAGGTTAAGATCCTGGATCAGACCAGGCTTCCCCGTGAGATCGTATACATTGAGACAGAAGACTACCTTGATGTTGCCGAGGCCATAAGGAGCCTGAGGATCAGGGGAGCACCGGCTATAGGCATTGCTGCTGCAATGGGGCTTGCCCTCTCTGCCCAGGCTATAAGGGCAGATTCGGTGCAACAACTCTCAGAGCGGCTTGAAGAGCCAGCCCATACCCTTGTGTCAACCCGCCCCACTGCGGTCAACATCAGGTGGGCGATAGATAGGATGAATCGTCTGGTAAGGAAGAATCTTGATGAATCCGTCCAGAAGGTGAAAGAACTCATAGTTGAGGAGGCAAAGGCGATCCTGGAGGAAGATATAGAGACAAACAGGGCGATAGGCGTTCATGGGGCAGACCTCATCAGGGACGGAGATACGATACTCACCCACTGTAATGCCGGGGCCCTTGCCACAGGTGGCTACGGGACTGCAACCGCCCCGATGCTTGTTGCAAAGGAACAGGGCAAGGAGATACAGGTAATAGCCGATGAGACAAGGCCCATTCTCCAGGGAGCTCGCCTGACCGCATGGGAACTTATGGAGGCAGGCATCCCCGTTACCCTGATCACGGACAACTCTGCCGGTGCCCTGATGAGGAAAGGGGAGATAGACATCTGTATCGTCGGGACTGACAGGACCGTCAGAAACGGTGATGTGGCAAACAAGATAGGAACTTACACTGTCTCTGTCCTTGCCCGCGAGCATGGTATTCCTTTTTATGTTGCAGCCCCTCTGAGCAGCATTGATCTCACCATCCCATCCGGGGATATGATCCCCATCGAGGAGAGACCCTCTGAAGAAGTAACCCATATCAGCGGGGTTTCCATCGCCCCCGAAGGAGTTAATGTCCTGAACATGGCCTTTGATGTCACCCCTGCCCGGAATGTGACCGCCATTATCACAGAAAAGGGAATCTTCCACCCACGGGATATCCGGAAACTGGAAGAAGAGGGGTTGAACCTTGATCAGATCAGGATGAAGATGCGGTGAAGTGTTTCTGAAAAACATGTCTGGAATGAGCGTCTTTTATCCACTTTTCTTCAGACGAGACATGGATATGTATGTATCAACTTTTCTCCATAAATTTAACAGCATCCTGCATATCCATGTAGCCAGCCCTGGATTTTTTTAATAAAGAATTTTTATAATTAATAAACTTGAGGAATTCTTTCAAGGAGGTGAATAAAATTGTATATTGTTACCGTGGACAATGACAAGTGCGAAGGATGTGAGGAGTGCGTGAACATCTGTCCCCAGGGTGTCTTTGAGATGAACGGGGACGGTAAATCCGATCCTGCAAACTCCGCGGAGTGCGTCTACTGCGAAAGCTGTCTCGGTGTCTGTCCGACCGATGCAATCACCATCCAGGAGATGTAAGAAACATCTCATAAGGTGAAAAAGAAGGGGGCTCCTTCTGAAGGGGCCCCTTTCTTTTTAAGACAGGATTACTTCTTCTGGATGTAGATCTCCCAGTAGCCCTTGTCCTCCAATTTCACAACCTCGATGGGGTAGCCCTGCTTCTCGGCATAGCGGGGAATGGAATCCTCGGCCGATGCAGGGGCATCACAGAGGATCTTCAGAAGGTCACCGCTGTTCATCTTTTCAAGCTTCTTCTTCGTAAGCACCAGCGGATAGGGGCATACCCTTCCAAGGACATCAAGGGTATCTGTTGGATCCATCGTCTTGAGCTCTGACATGGTACTTCCTCCTTAAAGAGTTATTTAGAAATAAAGTAAATGGTCTGATGAGGTCATCTCCTCCAGGATCTTCTCAAAGGGGACCACCTCGGTTGTAATCTCACCACCAATCTCCTCTGCATCCATAACTATATTATCCTCAGAGAGGCCGAACCGCTCAAGGTCTTCCTTGCAGACGAGGACCCTCAGATCGAGGAGAAGGGCGTTCTTGAGATGCATCTCCAGGCTTGTGACACCGTAGATGTCCAGAGCCTTCTGATCCTTCAGACAGTTCAGCACACCATCACCCACGAAGGCAAGCACAGGCTCCACATTGTCACCGTCATCAAGATAGATCTCAACGGTCTGGCTTGAAATTGCATGGGTGAGGGCAAGCCTGGATGTCTCAGCCTTGTATGGGAGTTTATCCACAATGAATGCCATCTTCTTTATAGCCATCTTACTCACCTCCTATATGAATGACTCTGTCAGCACTGAAGGCACTTGCAAGGTACCAGTCCATGCTGTGAATTCCAAAGCCTTCCATGGTGTCTTCCTTGTCAATCCCCCGTGCCTTGGCACAGGCCTCACAGTTCGTCACCTTGAACTTGCCCGTCTTCAGAAGCTCCTCTATGGGTCCTGCAAGATAGGAGTAGTCCCTGAACTTGCTCTGCCGGGTCTTTCCAAGCATGATTCCGTTTCCAGAGAGCCAGAGATCAACCTCGTGACCCTTTTTGACTGCGGCCTCCGAAAGTTTAACTGCAAAGTCGAGGCTCATTGAGCCCACGAGCGATGAAAAACAGCCTATTGTCAACTTTCCCATTTCGCTCCTCCTTTAAAGCCACATGAATTTTTCGTAATCGTTGAAGATGAGGTCAACAAGGCCCTCATAATTGATAACCTTCACCTTGGGGTCTATGTTTCCCTCAGAGAGCCCCCTTGACTGGAGGTCTTCCGAAAGGGCATAGAACTCGGCATCCCGGCTGAGCACCGGTGAGGCCGCCCCGTTATTCTTCAGTGCTGCATGATAAACCCCATTCTGAACCAGGACGATCCCGAACTTGTCCGCCTTCAGCCTCTCGAGTATCGCCGGCTCATTATACTCATTCACAAATACGGCAAGCTTCATAAGAGCACACCTCCTTAATAAAGATTTGGATAATCTTTATAACAATTGGAGGGGTAAATTGTCAATAAAAATAGGCTCAACTCACCGGCAAGAGCCCATTAAAAGTTGCGAAGAGCATATAAGGATTTTTTATGAGAGGGAAAACAGCCCGGTTTGGTGTGATAAAATACCCTCCAGGTGGATGGAGCGTGAGGAAGATAAGGCTGACCATAGAGTACGACGGGACAGACTACGGCGGATGGCAGGTCCAGCCGAATGCAGTCACAATCCAGGAGGTTATTGAGAATGCCCTCCGGAGGATAACCGGCGAGACGGTCAGGCTTGCAGCAGCCGGCCGGACCGATGCCGGCGTGCACGCTCTCGGACAGGTGGCGGCCTTCAGCACACGATCATCCCACTCTCCCGGTGTCTTCCTTAAGGCGCTCAATTCCATGCTTCCCAGGGATATCAGGATAAGTGAAGCAATAGAAGTGGAAGAGGGGTTTCACCCCCGCTATGATGCCCGTTCAAAGCGGTACATATATCTGATTGACCTCTCTGAGGTCCAGAGTCCCTTTCTTTACCGTTATGCATGGCATATTCCCTTTTCTCTTGATATCAGTGCGATGGAGGAGGCATCCAGGTGTCTTCTCGGAAGGCATGACTTTTCATCATTCAGGGGAAGCGGATGCGGGGCAAAATCGTCGGTAAGAACAATTATCTCCTTTGGCGTGGGTGTAATTGAAAATCCGGAGATTTTGGGCCTGTCCTTCAGAGGACGGTTGTTGAGGATAGGCGTTGAAGGTGATGCCTTTCTCAGGCACATGGTGAGGAACATTGTCGGGACGCTGGTTGAGATCGGGCGGGGGAAGATTGCTCCAGGGGAGATGTCTGGAATAATGGAAGGAGCGGACAGAAGACTTGCCGGGCCCACCGCTCCGGCAAGGGGACTCTTCCTTGAGAGGATTGACTATTGAACTCCCGTCTCAGAACTCCCTTTCCATCTCTTCAAGCTTCTCACGGTGCTCAAGGCACTCCACGCAGTAAATGGCAAAGGGGATCAACTTCAGTCTCTCTTCGCTTATCTCAGCCCCGCAATCCTCGCAGATCCCATAGGTGCCATCCTCCAGTTTCCGGAGTGCTTCATCAATCCGGTTCAGGCTTTCCTTATGGGCTGTGAGTTTCCGGAGGTTCAGGTCCTCGGCAAGGTCGGCCACAGACCAGTCGCCGTCATCAAGGGCGGTCTCCACCAGTTCCTTGTTCTCGCCCCTGATAAATTTCCCTATCTCTTCCTTTGCCTCTTTCAGTATCTCATCCCTCTTTGAAATAAGTATCTTCCGGAGTCGGGCCTTTCTCTCGTCTGGACTTTCCTTGACAGAAGGCTTTTTCTTACTCCTCTTTTTTGCCATTGTCTGCCTCTTTCCCCGCCGTCTCCTCCTTGTAAACCTCTATGATGCTCCTGAGCTTTATGCCGGCGGATTTCAGCGCCTTCTGAATGTCGGGGAGTTTGGCATCTTCGACCTTTACCATGAAATTTGCATTCATAGGACCTCCTGTTCTGTGAAGAAGTTCTGAATATGAGCGGTTATACCGCCCCTTCACCGTCCCTTAAATAGAGAGAGACGGTATGAAGATGAATATGCTTAGCGCTCGCCCTGCGGGAAAATACGGAGATTTGTCTGAAGGGGAATAGGCCCTCTCAGACCTCCATTATCTCTTCTTCCTTCTTCTTCAGTATCCTGTCTATATCCTTGATGAACTCATCAGTGAGTTCCTGCACCTCGTCAAGGGACCTCTTCAGGTCATCCTCTGTGATCTCCTTCTCCTTTTCCTTCTTCTTCAGCTCATCATTTATCTCCCTCCTGATATTCCTTACAGCCACCCGAGCCTCCTCGGCCCGTTTTCTGACCACCTTTACGAGCTGCTTTCTCCTCTCTTCCGTGAGTTCAGGGATGGCTATCCTGATAATCTTTCCGTCATTGGAGGGGTTCAGTCCGAGATCGGATTGCATAATGGCCTTTTCAATCACTGCTATCATGCTCTGGTCCCAGGGCTGTATCGTGATAAGACGGGGTTCAGGAACCGAAAGGGTGGCAACCTGGTTCAAAGGAGTCTGGGTCCCGTAATAATCAACGCTTATCCCGTCCAGCAGGGAGATGGATGCCCTTCCAGTCCTGATAGATGCAAAGTCCTTCTTCAGGACCTCAAGAGACTTCTCCATCTTTTCCTTTGCTCTCTTCTTCAGTTCCTTGTCCATCCTTGCCTCCCGTCCATGTTATTTAAGGCCGACAAAGGTTCCTATATTCCTGCCCTCTATCACCTTCCTGATGTTTCCCTTCTTCTTCACATTGAATACCACAATCGGGAGGGCATTGTCCATACAGAGGGAGATTGCGGTGGAGTCCATCACATGAAGCCCCTTCCTCAGGACATCCATGTAGGTGATCTTTCTGAACCTTTTGGCCTTCGGGTTCTTCATGGGATCATCCGAGTAGACACCGTCCACCTTGGTCGCCTTCATGATCACCTCAGCCCCGATCTCCATCGCCCTCAGGGAGGCTGCGGTGTCGGTGGTAAAATAGGGGTTTCCCGTCCCTGCAGCGAATATAACCACCCTTCCCTTCTCGAGGTGGCGGACCGCCTTCCGCCGGATATAGGGCTCGGCAAGTTCATGCATCTCTATGGCCGACTGGACCCTGGTGGGGATATCCTTCTTTTCAAGGGCGTTCTGGAGGGCAAGGGCGTTTATGACAGTGGCAAGCATCCCCATGTAATCGGCAGTGGCCCTCTCCATCCCCCGGACAGAGCCCTCAACGCCCCGGAAGATGTTCCCGCCACCAATCACGATTGCAACCTCCACTCCCATCTTGTAGACTGATTTTACCTCCGAGGCCATATATTCCACAGTCTCGGCATCTATACCGTAGGACTGCTCGCCCATAAGGGCCTCACCGCTCAGTTTCAGTAAAATCCGTCTGTAACGGGACTTCTTTTCAGCCTTCTGTCGTTTCGCCAAGCTGATACCTTACAAACCTTCTTATTACGATGTTTTCTCCGATCTTTCCGATCATCTCGGTAAGAAGGTCCTTGATCGTCTTCTTCTGGTCGGGGTCCTTCACAAAGACCTGTTCAAGCAGGCAGTTTTCAGAATAAAACTTCTCCATTTTCCCCTCAACGATTTTATCAATCACATGTTCAGGTTTTCCTGTAACCTGCTCCTTGTATATCTCCTTCTCCTTCTGGAGGACCTCCTCAGGTACGGCCTCCCTTGAGAGAAAGCGGGGATTGGCAGCCGCTATGTGCATCGCCACATCCTTGGCAAACTGTTTGAACTCATCCGTCCTGGCGACAAAGTCCGTCTCGCAGTTCACCTCCACCATCACACCGATCTTATCCATATGTATGTAAGAGCCGATCACTCCTTCAGAGGCCTCCCTGCCTGCCCGTTTCTCTGCGGCGGCAAGCCCCTTCTTTCTTAGAAACTCCACGGCTTTGTCAAAGTCCCCCGAAGTCTCGGTCAGGGCCTTTTTGCAGTCCATCATTCCGGCCCCGGTCTGTTCCCTCAGTTTCTTCACCATCTCTGCTGTAACGCTCATTCTGAAACCTCCTCAGTCGCTGTTTTTCCCTCCTCGGAACGAGTTTCCGATTTGACCTCATCTGCGGCCTCGCCGGCCTCTTCAGCCTCTTCCATCTGGATCTTCTCCTCTATACGGGCCTTCTCAGCCTCTTCCTCTATCTTCTTGGCGAGCATCTCACGGCCCTCTACAACAGCATCAGCCATTCTTGAAGTAAGAAGCCGGATGGCCCTGATCGCATCGTCATTACCGGGAATTACATAGTCTATCTCGTCAGGGTCGCAGTTGGTATCAACGATCGCCACAATGGGTATCTGGAGCTTTCTTGCCTCAAGGACCGCAATATGCTCCTTCTTCGGGTCAACAATGAAGACCACTCCCGGCGTATCCTTCATCTCCTTTATCCCACCCAGGTTCTTCTCCAGTTTGAGCCTGGACTTTTCCAGTTTTGCAGCCTCCTTTTTTGTAAGGGCGTCGTAGGTACCGTCTTCCTTCATCTTCTCGATCTTCTTCAGCTTCTCAATGCTTCTCTTTATGGTGGAGTAGTTGGTGAGCATCCCGCCAAGCCATCTCTGGTTTACATAGAAGGCCCCTGCCCTCTCTGCCTCCTCCCGGATGGAATCCTGGGCCTGCTTCTTTGTTCCAACAAAGAGGACATCCTGCCCTGAGGCAGCGGCATCCCTCATGAAATTGTAGGCATCGTCCACCCCCTTCATCGTCTTCTGAAGGTCGATGATGTAGATGCCGTTACGCTCTCCGAAGATGTAACGCTTCATCTTCGGGTTCCAGCGCTTTACCTGGTGGCCGAAATGGACACCTGCCTCAAGCAGTTCCTTCATCGTGACTACTGACATACCGAATACCTCCTTCTGGTTCTTCCTCCGCCGGCCCTTTATCACCTGTTGGATTCAACCAACAGGCACCAGCTATGGTGGGGTCTGCCGGCGTGTGTAGTTTATCGCCTGAAAATCAGGCGCACTTCCTCATCTAACATCGAGTGCCAGACAGAGTAACATAGATTGGGGGGAAATTGCAATGGAAACAGGAACCTTAAGACAGAGCCCCCTCCCTTTTCCATTCATCAAGTCTGGTCTTAATGAAGTCCATAATCATCCTGTGCTCCTCCACCCCCCTGTCCTTTATCCAGAGGGGTTCCCCAAAGGCAAAGAAGGCCCTTTTTGAGGGATCGATCTTTCCAAAGTCCTTGATGAATCTGCCGCACCCCCAGGCATCGGTCTTGAGGGCTATGGGGATGACGGGAACCTCCGCCCTCCTTGCCAGCTTGACACCGATTGAGTTGAACTGCCGGGGGTCAAACCCGTCGGTCCTCGTTGTCTGGGGAAAGATAATGACCGAGACTCCGTTCTTCAGCCTCTCGGTTCCCTGCCTCAATACCCGTGTGAGGTCTTCCCGAGGGTTTTCCCTGGTAACAACAACAGGGTCCCTGGAGATCATCACATATTTGAAGACAGGGTACCTGACAAGGCTCTCCTTGACCACGAATGTGACTCTTTTGAAGGGGGCGATGACAACAGGAAGGACAAAGGTCTCGAAGGTGCTCATATGGTTGGCCACAAATACGCAAGGGCCCTCAAGCGCCCGGAAGTTCTCAATGCCCGTAATCTCAAGCCTTACACCCACCCTCTCCAGGGCATCAAGGATTTCCCTGCTGCTTCCGGACCAGTCGGCATCATTGTACTCTCCCAGTTTTGCCTTCCTGCCGGCCCTCAGAACGGTCCGGATCATATCCAGGTAAAACCTGACCGAAGGAAAGGCCCGTGCAAAAAGGGATATTCTCCGGGGCTCTGTTCTGTAAAGCCCGTTTCTGAAGGGGAGGGGCTGAATGTTTTGAGGGGTTTCAGACATCTTTTAATTTTAACCCAATCAACAATGCTTTTTCCTCAAAGCACGGTGTATAATGGATTTGAGGATCAATGGAGAACATGGTGATATGGATAACAGGGCTTCCCGGCAGCGGAAAGTCCACTATTGCAGAGGCCTTCCTGAAAAGACATCCCGAATGTCAGGTCCTGAGGATGGATGAGCTGAGGAAGGTCGTAACCCCAGAGCCCACCTACAGTGAGGAGGAGAGGGATATAGTCTACCGGGCTATTGTCTATCTGGCAAAACGGTTGAGTGAGGCGGGACATCCGGTGGTTATCGACGCCACGGGAAACCTGAGGAGATGGAGGGAGCTTGCAAGAGAGGCCATCGGGAATTTCATTGAAGTCTATGTAAGATGTCCGGTTCAGATATGCAGGGAGAGGGAGGAGCGAAGGAGGAGGCGGCATTCCGCTCCGGGCCAGATATACGAGAAGGGAGAAAAGGGGTGGCCTGTACCGGGAGTAACCGTCCCTTACGAAGAGCCCCTCCACCCGGAGGTTGTGATAGATTCAGACCGCATGACCGTAGGGGAATCGGTCAGGAGGATCGAGGAGTATCTCAGATCCCGGTGAGTTTTATCGCCCCGAGCCCCTTGAGTTCTATCATGAAGAAGATGCCGTAGTCATCGGGCCTTTTATTGAAGGCCAGGGTATAGCCCCAGCACTGACCTGTATAGACCGCCTTTACTGTCAGGTCCTGAAGCCCTTCCCCCTTTGCATTGTACCAGAGCCCGGAGAGTATCCTGAGCTTCTCTGTGACAGGTATCTCAACTCCGCCGGTATAGGAGAGGATATCATCCTTCCTTGAATACCTCTGAGATAGGGATATCCCTATCCCCTTCACCCTGACCCCCAGCGTATAGTTGATCCTCTCAAAGTCTCCGGAGTTGGGGTCAAAGGATGTATCCACCTTCAGTGGGAAGGGACGAAATAGCGATGCCTCAAGCCTTATCTGGCCGAAGGGACGGTCCCCCTGGTGGAAGTCGTATCCCTCGGTGATCCGGAGCGAAAAGACCTCTTTCCCTTCATAGAAGAAGTGATTCCTTATACCTGCCTCAATGAGTGAGACCCGGTCATAGAGTTCGGTCCTGTCAAGGAGGGGGAGTTCATCTGTCTCGGGGATGAAGGTGTAACTTATTTCAGGTTCCATGATATGGAGTATCTTCCCGTAGTCTTTCAGAAATCCCGTATGGACCCGGAGCCTGTAGTCAAGGGATTCCCTTGAGAGGAATGACGGATAATCATCCGTATTGGAAAAGGTATAGAGTGTCTCCCTGAGTCCCAGAGACTGGGTTATCTGGACGGGATCACCGAAGCTCAGAAGCAGTTGGGGATGTATGTCCATCCTTATCGCCCTCTGAAGGTTCTCGGAATAGAAATTACTCAGGCTCGTCCTGAGGGAGAGATAGAGAGCTTTGTATCTCCAGGGATAAATTTCAAGCGCTGCCTCCGGGACCTTCTGGGGGATATCCCCGGTCCTGCCCTCTTTGCTCATATCCTGCCAGCCCCTCGCCATGAGTGATAACCTGCCATAGGCAAGAGGCAGGGAGAGTTCTCCTGTAGATTCCAGATACCGCTGAACCCGCTCGGCAACACGGTGTTTGTATTCCTGGAGATAACTCCTCCGGTTCACCAGGCTCACATCCAGAAAACCCGAGATTCCCTCTCTCCGGAATAATGAGTGTCGCCCTGTAAACTCGAGAAAATCCTTCTCCAGCTCCCGGTCGTTCTGATGGAATACATACCATCTTCCCTTACCAAGACCTCGTTCTATATACCTGTATTCAAAACCCTCTCCGAGCCCCCGCCTTGAGAAGTAATCCAGGTATACCGTCAAATCCCTGTTGGGAGCAAGTACCAGATAGAGGGGTTGGCGCCAGTGGAGGCCCTTGTTGCTCCGGTACCCGACCTCCGGAATGAGGAGGCCCGACTTTCTCTCAGTATTGATGGGGGCCCAGAAGAAAGGGCTGTAGAGAACAGGGAGTCCCTTTATCCTGAATTTCACCTTCCGTGCTTTCAGCCTGTCCTCCAGCACAATATCCGCCCTTTCCGCCTGAAAACACCATTCAGGGACAGGAGCATCACAGGTAGTGAAGACGGGCTGGGAGAGGTTGTATTCCTTCTCTCCCTTTTTGTGGATCAGGTCTGCCCGGATGTGATAGTTGTCCGTTCTGAAAAGTACATCCGCCCTTTTTATAGTCCCCTTTTTCGTATCAAGATTAAGGCTGAGCTCTTCACCCCTGATGAGGGATTCCCCGTCATCGAAGCTCACATTTCCCCAGGCGGTTATGTCTCCTGTGGCCTGATTGTAGTCCACGGAGTCTGCCAGCAGGGTTGCATTATCCTGAACTATCTTCACGTGTCCCCGGAGATGGTAGGTCTGGCTTTCTTTCATATACTCCAGCCTGTCTGCCTCAATCAGAACCTCCTTGTCTCCGGAAAGGGCACTTGCAATGGATGGAACAAGCAAGATAAGAACAAGTATTATGGCATTGAGACTCTTCATCGGCTTTCGGAAAGCTCCCTTAAGACCGGAGTCCCGCCAAGCACCTCCATGGCGTCCCCCACGAGGTAGAGAGAGCCCGTCAGGACGGCGAGCTCACCATCCCGGCTGAGACTGTGTGCCACGTTGAGGGCCTCTTCCACCCCGGGGGCGGTCAGCAGTTCAGTCCGGGGAAGAGAGGCCGAAAGGTCGGGGTCGGAAAGCACCAGGTTCCTTATTCCGGAAGGTGTCTCGCTCCTTTCATAACCTGCTGCGGTAATAATAAGCCTCTCAGTTATGGGAAGCAGCGGAGCAAGGATATCACGGATATTCTTGTCCTTCATGGCCCCGAATATCAGGGTAATCCCCCTGAAGTCTCCCTTTTTGAGAAGGTCTTTCAGGAAACCTGCAAGACTCCTGGCGGCATCGCCGTTATGGGCCCCGTCAAGCAGAAGGGGCATACCCAGGAATGACCTGAACTCAAGCCTTCCGGGCCAGGAGGTCCTGAGAAGGGCATCCCTGATCATCCGGCTCAGGCTGGCGGGGCTCTCTTTCTCTTTCAGAAGTTCCAGGAAGGCCTCTATGGCCACTGAGGCGTTTTCCACCTGATGCCTTCCCAGAAGAGGAATCTCTATACCATTGATTGACGCCTTTACCGAGCCACCGGAGATGGTATGAAAGTCAAACTCCATCCCTCCAGGGGGGCTCCCTTTGAGGGTTGCCGTAAAATCCCGTCCGTATTCGGTTACAGGGGAAGAGAGTGTCTCTGCCCTCTGGAGTATCACATCACGGGCTCCGGGGTTCTGGGATGAAAGGACGAGGGGGGTGGATTCCTTTATTATGCCTGCCTTCTCAAAGGCTATTTCTTCAAGGGTATCTCCAAGAAACTCCCTGTGGTCCATCCCCACAGGGGTTATGATGGTGAGGTCAGGATTGATTACATTGGTTGCATCAAACCTTCCGCCCAGGCCCGTCTCCACAACCGCCCAGTCCACGGAGCTGTCGCTGAAGTGGGAAAAGGCAAGGGCGGTAACAAACTCGAAGAAGGTCGGCCGGAGGTCCGGCTCTCGCCGAGCCTGCTCCCTGATACGGGATGTGAGGTCCGTTACCTCCTCTTCCTTTATCTCCTCACCGTTTACCCTGATACGTTCAGTGAACCTGATAAGATGGGGAGAGGTGAAGAGACCCACCTTCCACCCGGCGGCCTGAAGAAGACCGGCAAGCATAACAGCGGTTGAGCCCTTTCCGTTCGTTCCGGCGATATGGACTGACCGGAATTTCCTTTCGGGGTTTCCCAGGATAGAAAGGAGCCTCCGGGGATTTTCAAGTCCCAACTTTATCCCGTGGTGGGTAAGGCCATAGAGGTATTCAATACATTCAGTGTAATTCATTTTCAATATGGTTATTCTCTATATGGTTCTGCGAGGAGGAGCCTGAGTATCCTTGCCACGGTCTCCTTCAGATGCTTTCTGTCAACCACCATATCGATAAGGCCGTGCTCCAGCAGGAACTCCGCCCTCTGGAAGTCATCGGGGAGTTGCTGTTTGATGGTCTGCTCGATCACCCTGGGGCCGGCAAAACCTATCAGGCTTCTTGGTTCGGCTATGATAATGTCTCCAAGCATGGCGAAGCTTGCGCTTACTCCCCCGAAGGTAGGATCTGAAAGTATGGATATGTAGGGGACCCCCTCCTGTTTCAGCCTGCCCACGGCAGCCGAGGTCTTTGCCATCTGCATAAGGGAGAACATCCCCTCCTGCATCCTTGCCCCGCCTGAGGCGGAGACTATTACGAGGGGGTATCTTCTGCTGAGTGCCGTCTCAGCGGCACGGGTGATCTTCTCTCCAACGACGGAACCCATGCTCCCGCCCATGAAGGAAAAATCAAGGATCCCTATGATCACACCGATCCCTTTAATCTTTGCCTCTCCTGTCAGGACCGCATCAGAAAGGCCTGATGACTCACGGCTCTTTTTGAGCCGGTCCCTGTATGGAAGTGAATCCTTGAATCTGAGAGGGTCAGACGAGACAAGATCGGCATCCATCTCCTGAAAAGTATTCTGATCAACGAGGAGCCTCAGCCTCTCCCTTGCGCTTATCCTGAAATGGTAATTGCATTTGGGGCAGACCTGGAGATTCCTGAGGACTTCCTTCCTGTAAACTATCTCCTTGCAGTTACCACACTTTACCCAGAGCCCCTCGGGTATCTTTACCCTCTTCTCTTCCTTCCTTATTCTGACCTTCTTGAACCAGGCCATCCCTATAGTCCCCCTTCCCCTGACGGGATCGCCCGCCTGAGAGACCTTATGTAACCGGGCAACTTTCCTGGCTTTTCATGGGCCATCTTTACTATGGAACTCCCCACTATTACGCCATCTGCGAAGGCGGTTATCGCAGTTGCATCATCCGGCGTCTTCACTCCGAAGCCGACACATACCGGCTTATCCGTTTTCTTCCTGATTCTGCCGACCATCTTCTTCATCTCCGGGGATAGCCTGAGGCTTGAGCCGGTGATGCCTGTTATGGATACATAGTATATGAACCCGCTGGAAGCAGAGGCAACGAGGCCTATCCTCCCGGGGGTTGAGGTAGGGGCCAGGAGGAATATGGTGGAGATATCATTTTGATGGGCAAGGTCTCTGAGTGCCCTTCCCTCATCAGGGGGAAGGTCGGGGATTATCAGGCCGTCCACCCCGGCAGAGGAGGCATCCTTCATGAACCTTTCAATCCCGTAGGCATGGACTGGGTTCATGTAGGTCATCAGAACAACGGGGGTCTCCTCTCCCGATCTCCTCAGCCTCTTCACAAGTCCGAGCACCTTCCTGAGGGTTGTTCCTCCACTGAGTGCCCTCTCTGCGGCTGCCTGAATGGTGGGGCCGTCTGCAAGGGGGTCGGAGAAGGGAACGCCCAGTTCAATTATGTCAGCGCCTTCCCGTGAGAGCATCCTGAAGAGGTCCTCCGTCACCCTGAGTGAGGGATCTCCAGCCATTATATAGGGTATAAAGGCCTTTCCCCCTTCTTCCCGGAGTTTCCTGAATCTTTCTTCAATCCTGTTCATGTCTGATCAGAAGTTTTGTTCTTTCTTATATCCGATCCCGGAATATCCACAGCAAATAGCAGCGTCTCAGGTTCTGTTTGATGATAAGGAACATTATAACCTAAAAGAGGGGCAGAATTCAGGAAGAAAGGGGGCCTCAAAGGCTAATATAACCTTACAGCTGCATAAGTTTCAGGTTTCAAGACAGGGGGCGTACACTCACGGAGCCTTCTTCTCCTGTCTCGATCCCCGGAATCACACCGTATTCATCTCTCTAAAACAACTTCCAGTGAGCTACTCATCCCTGTCTCAAAGAGACAAGCGGAAATATAGATAATCCCCTTGCGTTGGAAGGTCAGTGAGGGTATGCCCCCTGCCACCTTATGTTTATGCAACGTTTAGGCTAAGTTGCGCTGGATTATGTTGGTGGGAAATCAGCATAAGATCCCTGCCAGAACCTCCCCGAGGGCTTTGATCTCTCCCTCGCCGATGGTCCTTGCATCCAGGATGAGCCGGTCCTCATGTATCCTGCAGATGACAGGGGGGGATGATCTCCTGAGCCTCTCTTCTATAGAGGACAGGGAAGGGCTTTCCGGTTTTATGGAGACCACAAAGGTGGGGAGGCTTATTCCCGGGAGCGAGCCAC
>CAZITN010000014.1:0-45280 GCA_964542175.1 uncultured Thermodesulfovibrio sp.
AGGATGACAGGACCTGATGCTCCATCGAGAAACATACCGCCTCCGGAACTGCCGGAAGCAGAATTGCCGAAAAACTTGTTGGAATCCATTGTTATGCCTGAAATGCTTGCCCAGGCATATATCCCTCCTCCCTGATCATTATCAGCAATATTGTCTTTGAAGGTATTAGATGTCAGCGTAATGGAGGTTCCATACACATAGGCACCGCCGCCTTTACCGTATGTATAAGTTACATGATTATTCTCAAAGAGGTTGTTGATAAGGCTGATCTTACCGGTACTGGAACTCAGGTATGCCCCTCCGCCGCTTCCATTCTGGGCGGTATTGTTTATAAAGGAACAATTTTCAAGCACTATGTCTGCACCCCCTCCAATTACATTCAAACCACCCCCCTGGCCTGGAAGAACCACATCCCTGAAAACCAGCCCATTTATCGTTATTGTCGTCCCCTCACCACCAGAAAAATTGGAGTTCGTATCATTATTGATAATCAGCGGGCGGTTGTTATTAGGGACCGTAAGCACTGGCTGATTAGAGAGGCCAAATGCCTGTATTGTGAGCGAGCCGTCTCCATCATCACTGAAATACTGGTAAATGCCGGTATATGTCCCCCCTAACAGATATATGGTATCGTCTGCACCACTATTGTTTTGTGCCGTGTCAAGGGCGGTCTGGAAATCACAGGGTGTTGACTGGGTTGAACAGTCGCCCGTGCCTCCTGGAGAAACATACAGATCTGCTGCATCAGCACCGGCAACAGATACTATCAGTAAAAATATCAAAAACCCTCTCTTTAAGTAAATCTCCATCCTCTCCTCCTTGCCGGGTAAATGGCTGAAAAAGTCATTAAATGGATAAGTCAAAGGAACAGATAAAAGTTGAAGAAGGACACCTTGTGCAGATCATTTCTCCAAAGTGAAACTGAACCCCCGGATTTGCCATTTCAGTCAAACCCCTTGTATCTCCATCTTATATTTATATCACACTTTAAACAACCTGTCAAGTTTCAACCTCCTCACTATACAAATGATTGTATCCGTATAATTATCAGAACAATGGTGTTTAAAGATTAAATTATATTAATGGTATGACATTTGCTTTCTTTTGTAATTAAGAAGGCTCTGATTAATTTTATGGGACTGTCATTACGGGCAGAGCGAAGCAATCAATGCCACTGTCAAAGACGGGATAGCCACGGTCGTCTTTGGCTCCCTCACGATGAGTGGAGCAGAGAGCGTGGAGCCTGATTTTATCGACTCGTTTCACTCCTCGCGATGACTAAACACCGGAATTAACCAGAGTTTCCTTAAAGAACAAGTCCCCTTTGTCCGATATCATGATAAAAGGCCATTATTCAGGAGTCAGAAATGTTTAGTGTTTTCAAAAAGACATTTTTTCTCCCACTCACGTTCATTATCTGTTTCATATTCATCACAAAACAGGTTGCCCTTGCCGTGCCTGCCGCACCTGTGGTGGTAGAAATTACGCAGGCCGACGGCACCTCCTTTCCTGCTAGGCAGTGGGGTGATGAAAGGGGACATGGCTGGGAGACCCTGGATGGCTATACGATTATTCTTGATGAGACAACCGGCAACTGGCATTACGGCATGCTTGATACGGGGGGAAGGATTATTCCATCGGGCAGGGTTGTGGGAAAGAGTATCATCCCCCTCGGCATTCCAAAGCACCTGAGACCGGTCAGGCAGAGCAGAATCGCAAAGACGGCTGTGGCAGTTCCTTTGAGGGCAGACAGTCAGAAGGTGGTCCCTGCTTCAGGCACTGCCTACCTACCGGTCATTCTGATAAACTTTGCTGACACATCCACCACATATACCCCTTCAGAGTTTGATACCCTTCTGTTCGGGACAGGTAACAAGAGCATGAAGGACTACTATGACGAAGTCTCTTATGGTAACTTCAGTCTGAACGGGAGTATTGCCGGATGGTACACAGCAGCGAACAATCATGATTATTATGGCACGAATGATGCAGGCGGTGATGATATGTGGCCCGGGGACCTCGTTTATGAGGCGGTGGCAGCGGCTGATTCCACCGTTGACTTCTCTCAATTCGACAATGATGGTGACTGTTATGTGGATGTGGTGGCCATTGTACATCAGGGTGAAGGAGAGGAGGCAGGCGGTGGAGGAAGCCCTTCCGATATCTGGTCACACAGGTGGTCTCTGAATGGTGCATATTACTGGGGATACAGCAACTATGGAGAATACACCACCGATGATCCATGTCCCGGAGGCGGACAGATCAAGGTGAACGATTATATAATCCAGCCCGAGACGCAATGGGGAAGCCAGACGACGATAGGGGTCTTCTGCCATGAGTACGGTCATGCCCTGGGGCTGCCCGACCTATACGACAGGGACTATTCTTCTGAAGGCATCGGGGACTGGGGATTGATGGCAAGCGGGAACTGGAACGGGACATCCCGCCTTGGGGACAGTCCGGCCCATATGTCTGCATGGAGCAAGTACTTTCTTGGATGGGTAGGCCCCACGATAGTCTCTGGTACGCTTTTAGATGAACCGGTGGAACCTGCCTCCCAGCAGGCGGATGTATATCAACTGCTTTCAGGAAGTCCTGTTGCAGGTGGCGAGTATTTTCTGATCGAAAACAGACAGAAGTCGGGCTTTGATGCCGGACTCCCAGGTTCAGGACTGGCAATCTGGCACATAGACGAGGGGATGGCTCATAACGACGATGAATGCTACCCACCCTCTGACTGTTCAACACAGCACTATAAGGTCGCCCTTGTCCAGGCGGATGGACAATGGGATCTCGAAAAAAATAACAACAACGGGGATACAGGAGACATCTATCCCGGCTCATCAGTTAACACCGTTTTTGACGATTTCTCCTCACCTCCAAGCGATCTCTGGGATGGAAGCAGCAGTGATGTAAGTGTAAACAATATATACCAGTCCGGCAATACTATGTATGCCGATTTCATCATCGGAACAACTCCCGCCGTCACCCTCTCATCCCCGAATGGAGGAGAGGTGATACCATCCGGTGGCAGCCACACCATCACCTGGACCGCTTCATCATCTGCGGTGAGTTTCGACCTTGAATACTCCATAAACAACGGAAGCACCTGGAGGACGATAGCCACGGGTGTTACTGGGACGAGCTATGCCTGGTCCGTACCGACGGTAGCCGGGAACAAGCGGAAGTGCCGTGTGAGGATAACGGCCTATGACAGCGGAAGCAACCAGGTGGGACAGGACACCTCGGATGACCGGTTCATGATAGAGGTGATAAGGATAACCTCACCAAACGGCGGAGAGACCTGGAGCAGGGGCACTACACAAACGATAACCTGGACTACCAATGCCACCAAGACGCCTATCACGAAGGTGGTGATAAAGTACCACGAGGTGGGTGTAACGGGCTGGAACCTGATAACCGTAATCAAGGGCGGCAACCCCGGCAGTTACGACTGGGCCATACCAGCCAGCCTGAACACCGGCAGTTACAGGATAAAGGTGAACCTCTGGGATGCAAACAAGAACCGGCGGGGGGCCGACAAGTCGGACAACACCTTTACGGTTATCCCTTAACCCCCGTGGATGCCCGGGAATTTATCCTTTGCCTTCCGGGAGAAAGGAGATCCTTCGGCTGCGCCTCAGGATGACGAAACAATAAAACCCTCCGGGGCATGGAGAAGTGAAATCTTACTGTATCTCAAAGTCTGCATCGCTCCTGTCACGACCTATTACGGAATTTGAGGCATCCTTCAGCGCAACCTTCACCCTCACCGTGGTGCTCGTTATGGAAGGCACATTCCAGAGGAAACTCCCAGGATTTCCGCTCACCTTCCCGGCCGTCACCCAGGTGGCACCACTGTCCGTGGAATACCTGATAACCACCTTTGCCACCGAGCTTACCGTTCCGTTCGTCACCCAGGTGACCGTATGTTGCCCTCCTCCTGTTATTACCTCACCACCATTCGGTGATGTTACTCGCACCACCTCTATCCCAAAGGTCCCGTCTGATTCATCCCTCCCCAGTTTCACCCCAAGGGAATCAAAGGCCGTCACCCTCACCAGACACTGGTTCTTGTTCCCGGAGAATACCGGAACAGCCCAGCTGTAGGATGTCCCAGGAACCTTCTTGGCGATAATGGTCCATGTCGCTCCGCTGTCACAAGTGTACCTCAGGGTGAACTCCGAGCCGTTCGGAGGCGCGGTCCACTGGATCAGATGGTTCCCCCCGCTCGGAAGGCTCTCCCCTCCATTGGGCGAGGTGACCATGACGCTGGCAGCCCGGATGGTAAAGAAGTCATCGGAGTCATCCCTGCCGAGTTTTGTCCCTGAGGCATCAAAGGCCGTCACCCTCACCAGGCACTGGCTCATATCCGTCCCGTAAACAGGCATCTGCCAGTCGTAGGTTGTGCCGGACACGTTCCCTGCTATAACCGACCAGCTTGTACCGCCGTCGCAGGAGTATCTGAGGATGGACTTCTCTGCCTGAGAAGGGGAAAGCCACTGGATCTGATGCACCGCACCTGACGGGATCGACTCCCCTCCATTGGGTGAGACAAGTTCAATGGCACCGCCGGCAAGGGATATTTCAAAGGACGGATTTGAGGGGTCGTCTGATTGGATTACAGCAAGGGCGCTGCTTGCACCACCTGCAAGGGGAGCATATTCAAGGTCAAAGGAGCATGATGCACCGGGGCTGAGTGCCTGGCCGGAACAGACATCGTTCTGCACCTGGAAATCTCCGGGGTCCTGCCCCCCGAGGGAGACCCCGCTGATATTCAGCGGGCCCTTTCCGAGGTTCGTCACCGCGACCGTCTTCAGGGGGAACGTCTTTCCAAGCCCCTTCACACCGAAGTCATGGGAACAGGTCTGGACCGAGATCAGGGGTTCGGCATTCAGTAAGGTGTCATAGGCCCTCCCAAGATCGATCAGGCCGTAACCGTAGGAGTTGTCAGGACAGGCATCACCCAGGTCAAGGGCAGTCCCTTCAAGGACCCTTTCGAGTTCTGAAGGGGTGACCCCGGGGAAGGCACCGATCAGGAGCGCCATGGCACCTGCAACATGGGGTGCGGCAAAGGATGTGCCGGAACCCAGGGCATAGGAGTCGGGAAAGAGTCCTCCTGAGGTAAGATATGCTGACCTTATGCTCACTCCCGGCGCCACCACTTCGGGAAAGATGCTCCCGTCACAGGCCGAAGGCCCCCTGCTGCTGAAGTTGGCTATGTTCATAAAGGAATCAACGGCACCAACGGCATAGTTATTTGAATTGTTCCCGGGACTCAGGTCGGTACTCCCCGAGGGTCCGGAGTTACCTGCAGAAAAGACCACGGCAACACCTGCCGCCTTGAGGATGTCAACGTCATCCTGGAAGTCAGTGAAACAGACTCCCGGTACATCTATCCCCCATGAGTTGTTGAGGACATCGGGGGCATCATCCGTGAGGGGATCACCGTCAGGGTCCAGGATACACTGGAATGCCTCGTGGATTATACTGTCCCAGGAATCCCCGGCATCATTGAATATCTTTGCCCCCATCCAGGTGGCACCCGGAGCAACCCCTATCGCACTCCCTCCAAGGTCTCCACCCACCATGATCCCCATGGTCATCGTCCCATGCCCGTCAGTGTCACAGGGGGTGCCTGAGAGTTCACAGGAAGAACAGTTGCCGGGACTGGCACAGAGATCGCTGTTCAGGGGGTCTGAAAAGGGGTTACACCAGCTGTCAGCCCCGCCGCGCCATCTCGTCTGGAGGTCCTGATGGAAGAGATCAACGCCTGTGTCCATGTTTGCCACCACCACTCCGGTCCCGTCATAACCGAGCTTCCAGAGGTCAGGGGCATTGATCATCGAGATGTTCCACTCCGGCAGTGCGGCCTGGGCAACAATCGTCCCCGGCCTCCTTATCTTTCTGTCCGGCTCTATGCTCTCAATCCCGGGAATGCCTGAAAGCTCCTTTATAAGATTTTCAGGAATCTTCACCCTTATACCGTTTATTATCCAGAGTTCCTTCACCTTACTGATCCCCCGCCTCTGAAGGAAGTCCAGCACACCTCTCTGGCTTGTCCGGAGTTCATCCTTCAGAATCCTGATAAGTCCAGCCCTCCCAAGCCTGGAAATCCTCCTCGCTCCCGGGTTAAAGGTACGTCTGAACCTGATGATAACAGGGACCTTTCCTGAACCGTCCCTGTACTGAGTGATATCCGGGCTTACCCATGGGGGGGCGGCATCAACGGGAAATGCCAGGGAGAGGGCAAAGATTACAAGAAGAATGATTTTTGAAAAGGACAATCTCATCTCACATTCACTCCCTTTCCACGCCAGATGGAATAAACCACCGGATATATCAGGAGTTCCAGGAGCACCGATGTCACCACTCCGCCCACCATTGGTGCCGCTATCCGCTTCATCACATCAGAGCCGGGGCCTGTACCGAACAGAAGGGGAAGGAGCCCGGCAACGATCACAGATGCGGTCATTATCTTTGGCCGGAGACGCCTGACCGCACCTTCCATCACGGCCTCCCGGAGGGCGGTCTCGGAGAGCCCGCCATCACCTCTTCTCTTATTATAGGCAATATCAAGGTAAAGAAGCATGATTACTCCGGTCTCAGCATCAATGCCTGCAAGGGCGATCAGCCCAACCCAGACGGCGGTACTCAGCTTGTACCCAAGGAGATAGAGGAGCCAGAAGGACCCTATCAGGGAGAAGGGGACGGAAAGGAGCACTATCATCACCTTCTGCCAGGAGCGGGTATTCAGATGAAGGAGAAACCCGATTATCAGGAGGGTAACAGGTATCAGTACATAAAGCCTCTCCCTGGTCTCCTTCATGTACTGGAACTCACCGGAGAGTTCAAGCCTGTACCCGGGAGGCAACGTGAGTGATGCAATACTTCTTTTTATATTCTCCATTATGCTTCCTGCGTCATTTCCGGCAGGATCGATGGAGACATAGGAGACGGGAAAGCCGTCCTCCGTCTTTATAAGAGAAGGCCCGTCCACCACCCTGATATCAGCCACCTCACTGAGGGGTATCTGAAGCACCCTGCCCCTCTCTTCTTCAAAGAGCCTGTTCAGGGGCGGAGGACCGGGGAGGCCGCTGTCTGCATGAAACTTCTTTGCTGAAGGTGAGACAAGTATCCGGCCGATGGAGTCAATGGAGTCCCTCCTCTCCCGTGGATACCTTGCTGTAAGGGAATATCTTTCCCTTCCCTTTATGATGGTTGATATCCTGCTTCCGCCGATGGCAGTCTCAATGACTTCGTTTATATCGCCGATGTTCAGCCCGTACCTTCCGGCCTTGACCCTGTCAGGTTCGATGTCAAGATAGGTCCCGGTATTTATCCTGTCGGCATAGACTGTACCCATTTCCGGTTCATCGGCAAGGAGTTTCTCGATCTTCATGCCGATCCGCTCGACCTCTTTCACATCAGGGCCATGGACCTTGATCCCCAGAGGTGTCCTTATGCCTGTTGAGAGCATGTCGAGCCTGGCCCTTATGGGCATGGTGAAGGAATTCACAAGACCCGGCAGGGCAAGTTTTTTTCTCAAGTCATTCAGGATATCCTTTAGAGTGGTCCCATTCCTCCATTCGGACCGGGGCTTGAGGTTTATAACCGTCTCGAACATCTCCAGGGGAGCCGGATCAGTTGCAGTATCCGCCCTTCCTGCCTTTCCGAAGACGGTGGAGACCTCCGGAACCTCCTTTATCAGCCGGTCCTGTAACTGGAGAATCCTTCTGGCCTCTGTTATGGAAATGCCCGGCAGTGTCACAGGCATATAGAAGAGACTCCCTTCAAAGAGGGGCGGCATGAACTCACTACCCATTTTCATAACAGGATAGAAGGTGAGGAGCATCAGGAGGACCGCTGTCCCCAGCACCCCTTTCCTGTGTTTCAGAGAGAAGACAACTGCCTTCCCGTATATTCCCTGAAGAAACCTGAAGAAGGGATTCTCCTCCTCCCTCCTTGCGCCGCTCCTGATGAAGAAGGTTGTCAGGACCGGGACAAGCGTTACAGAGAGAAATGAC
Organism: uncultured Thermodesulfovibrio sp.; assembly: GCA_964542175.1. GTDB lineage: Bacteria > Nitrospirota > Thermodesulfovibrionia > Thermodesulfovibrionales > JdFR-85 > WFTX01. The sequence goes on from CAZITN010000014.1 coordinate 8,028, forward strand.
GCAAAGAGCATAGCAAAGGTCTTGGTATAGGCAAGGGGAGAAAAGAGCCTGCCCGCCCTTCCCTCAAGGCCGAAGATGGGTATGAAGCCGGCTGTCACAACAAGGAGTGAGAAAAAGAGCGAAGGACCTACCTCCAGGACTGCCTTCAGGGTGATCTCCATCCTCTCTTTCCCTGCAGCCTCCCCCCCTGATTCACCAAGCCTCTTGTGGACATTCTCCACCATTATTATGGCAGCATCCACCATCGCCCCTATGGCGATGGCTATCCCCCCGAGGCTCATTATGTTGGAACTGACCCCGAGGTAATACATGCATATGAACGAGACAAGGATCGCAACGGGAAGGGTGAGGATTATCACGAGGGCACTGGGAAGATGGAAGAGGAAAACGAGGCAGACCGCAAGGACCGCCAGGGAGAGTTTTACTATCTCGCTCCCCAGTGTCCGGACGGCCCCCCTTATGAGCTCCGACCTGTCATAGGTCGGGATTATCTCAACCCCTTCGGGAAGGCTCCCCCCTATCTCCTCTATCCTGGCCTTCACCCTCTCCACTACATTAAGGACACTCTCACCGAAGCGGACCACCACGATCCCGCCCACAACCTCTCCCCTGCCGTCAAGGTCGGCAAGGCCCCTTCTGAAGGCTGGAACCATCTCAACCTTTCCAAGATCCCTGACCAGGACGGGAGTCCCCTGCATATCGACCCCTAGCGGTATGGATTCGATCTCCTTCAGGTCCCGGATGTACCCCAGCCCCCTTATCATATACTCCCGGCCTGAAGACTCGATTACACGGCCAGCCACATCATTGTTGCTTCGCTTTACTGCATCAATCAGGTCCCTGACAGTCACATCATACGCAAGGAGGTTGTCCGGGTTCACGGTGATCTGATACTCCTTCTGGAACCCTCCGACTCCTGCCACCTCAGAAACTCCGGAAACGCCTTCCAGTTCATACTTCAGGTACCAGTCCTGGAGAGTTCTCAGGTCCGAGAGGTCCAGTCTGCCTGATCTGTCCACAAGGGCATAACTGAAGCCCCAGCCCACACCCGTTGCATCAGGGCCGAGGGCCGGTCTGACCCCGGGAGGGAGTTCCTCCTTCATCCCCTCAAGGTATTCAAGGACCCTGCTCCGGGCCCAGTATATGTCAGTCCCGTCCTCGAAGATCACATAGACAAAGGAACTGCCCAGGTAGGAGTGTCCCCTCACCACCTTCACCCGGGGAGCCGAGAGGAGGCTTCTCGTCACAGGGTATGTGATCTGATCTTCAATGATATCAGGGCTCCTTCCCGGCCACTCGGTATATACAATCACCTGGGTATCGCCGATGTCGGGGATTGCATCGAGAGGGATCTTCTTCACAGTCCAGACCCCCCAGACGGTAAGAAGGAGGATTATGAAGAAAAGGGAGGTTCTGTTACGGACGGAAAACCTGATGATTCCTTCAAGCACTACCGGGGATTCTCCTCTGGGACTGCACAGCAGCCGGGGACAGCCCTCTCAAGCCTTGATTCGGCATCAATCAGGAAGTTGCCCGAGACCACCACCACATCCCCCTCTGAAAGTCCCTCTCTGACCTGGATAAGCCCGTCAAAGACCACGCCTGTCTTAACCTCTCTTTCCCTGAAATAACCGTCTCCAAGGGAGATGAAGACCACCTTTCTCGTCCCGGTCTCCACAACGGCACTCTCGGGGAGATAAAAGCCCTCCCCCAGTGGCTCCGTCTGTTCGAGATGAACAAACATCCCCGGTCTCAGGTAGCCATCGGGGTTCTTCAGGATGTACCTGGCCTTGACCGTCCTTGTGCCGTCGGAGACAAAGGGATATACATAGTCAAGGACCGCCTCGACCTGGTGGGAGGGATCTCCGTCTAAGATTATTCTTGCCTTCTGCCCCTTTTTCAGATGCCTTTTATCCCCCTGGTAGAAATCCGCTATCACCCAGACCTCATCAAGGCTTGCAATCTCAAAGATATTCTCTCCCGGAAGAACCCTTTTCCCCTCGAATACGGACTTTCTAATCAGGTATCCCGATACGGGGCTCCTGACCGGCAGGGTTCTCATAAGTTTACCCTCCTTCTCTATGGCCTGGATCTCTTCATCGGTGAGGTCCCAGATTTTCAGCCTCGAACGGAAGACCTTAAGGAGCTCATTGGCATCCCATGTAACCATCCTGCCGATCGTTCCGTATCTGTCGGATAGAAGAAACTCGGCACTCTTCTTGTATATATGGGGCTTGAGTTTTATCCACTGTACAAGGTAGGCGAACTCCTGCTGCATCACATAGAGTTCAGGGCTGTATATCTCTGCAAGGACCTCCCCATTCCTTATGGGCATACCGGTTTTGTCTGCACGCAGATTCTCAACCCAGCCCTCGAGTTTTATATTTACTGTGCTTATCCTTGCCTCGTCGTACTCTACCCTTCCCACGGTCCTTATAACCCTGGAAGCCTCCCGTTTCTTCACCTTAAGGGTTCTGACCCCTATCTCCTGATGTATCGCCGGCTTCAGGAAAAAGACTTTCTCATCGTCCTTTCCGGTCCCGTCACCTGCAGCCTGAACAAGGGCGGGGAAGATGACTGTACAGACTATCAGAGCAACAAACTGTCTCATAATAATACCAACCTCTCGAAAGATAAGAGGCAGGCAGTGCTGATGAGGGCATCAAATTCAGCGATACCTTCAGTACCGCTCAACAATGTATTGGTCATGGCATTTAACCTCACAGGGTTCAGCACTTTGTAATTGATACCCATCGCATTAATTTGTGCCCGAAGCAGTGCTGCCTGCCATACGAAGAAACATATCGTGTGTTATTTTTATTATGATACCGTTAATAAGATGCTCCTCTTCATGCTTTGTCTCACCGGCCTCCTGGATATAAATAACTATTCCACCACAAGGTGCTCAAGTTTCATCTTCCCGATCTCAACGGTCACCCTGTCTCCCCTTTTTATGAACCGCCCGGGATTACTGAAGAGGATCGCATAGTTTCTGTCTTTCTTTGCAACCGATGAAAACTGCCTGAGCGACCCCACCTTGGGAAGGGAGGGCACTTTCATCTTTATCCCCGTCCTCTCATGGGTCAGGTAGGCCCGGTTCCTCGGCTTCATCAGGGGAGCAGCCTTTTCTGTGTCAACAATCCTGTAACGGAAGTCTAACATCTGCCCGGCGGCAGTGAGCCTGACCCCGAGCACCTGTATCCCGAAATTATTCCTGGCAGCCTCTATTGACTGCCGGTTGTCTTTTATAAGACCTGCACACCCAGGAAGGAACGCAAGTGCCACAATTAATATCAGTACCCTTTTCATTTCCTTTACATTCTACCAGAAAGGGGAGAGTTTAAACTCTCCCCTTCACTGGCATAGGAATTAAGGACATCTCATCCCCTAATTGATGGTAAAATTACCGTCGCTCCTGTCCCTTGCTACAACTTTGTTGGTGGCATCCTTAAGCGAGACCTTTATCTTCACCGTTGTGCTTGAGACCAGAGGTGTGGTCCAGACATAAACTCCCGGGTTCCCGCTCAGGACAGCCGATGTCTGCCATGTTGCTCCGCCGTCAATTGAATATCTGATGAGAGTCTTCACGACAGGTGAAATTGTTGTGTAGGTCGTCCAGTTGATCGGAATCTGCTCGCCCTGAGTAAAGGATTCACCACCATTTGGTGAAATAACGATTACGGCCTTGATGCTGAATGGAGTATCAGATTGATCCCTGCCCAGTTTGGTATTTGCTGCATCAAAGCCTGTAACACGCACAAGACAATTATCCTCGTGTGGATTGGTGACCACAGGAACTGACCAGTTGTAACTCAGACCTGTAACATTCTTTGCAATCCTGGTCCAGCTGGCACCTCCATCGCAGGAATATCTGAGGATGAATTTGACAGCCTCCGGAACGGCAGTCCACTGGATCATGTAGTTACCACCTGAGGGCAGGCTCTCGCCCCCGTTAGGAGAAAGGACTGCCACCTTTTTCTCAAACGTGGCGGTTACATTCCTGTCTGTCTTCATCTTGACAGTACAAGTTCCCGCCCCTGTACAGTCTCCGGACCAGCCTAAGAAGGTGAAACCTGTATCAGGAATGGCTGAAAGGCTTACTTTCGTCCCGTTGTTGTAACTCTCTGTGCAGTCTGTTCCACAATCTATTCCGCCAGGAAGGCTTGAAGAAAGCACTGTCCCGATCCCGGAACCTGACTTGGTCACGGTAAGTGTATACTGTGTAGTATCAGCAACAGAAAGATATGCTATCATTCCGCCGGGAGAGGCCTTGCCGTTCGTGATGTCCATCATCCGGTCATAAACCGTTACATAACCGGATTGCGCCGGACTCCAAAGCAAATCAAGACTCTTGCCAGCCGTCAAATAGGCGGAGTACTGCATAAATGGGTGGGGATAGAGGTTCCCATCCTCTGCTATGAGTTTGAAGTAAGCGTTTTCAAACACCGGCACGTGTGACCTGAGGCCGGCATTCAGGAGGCGGACTATCACAGTCTCTCCAGGTGTAACCGGATGGTCTGTAATAATAACCGCCTTGGGATAGGAAAGACCGTTTATCAGAAAGTACCTTGGATGGTAGTCAATAGTACTTGTGACTGACAGGCCGGGACCGTAGTTCCCTGTGGATACGGTATCATGAAAGTCAGGATCAATTTCACTGAACAGGAGTACTGCCTCGTTGTCAAAGGAGATGCCGGTATAGGCAAGATTCGAAGCACTGTTCTGATAAACAATCAGTGCGCCGTACAGCCCCATCTGTACCTGGACAGCCTGGTGAGTTCCGCTTTCATATATGTAAGTACCAGCCTTTACCCCGTTCCAGGTATATGTTCCGGTTCCTCCAGGGGAAACCTCGTGAGTAAAAGACCTTACCCTTGCCTGGTAATCACCCGGCGGTCTGGACCCTGTGCCCACAGGCGGCCCGTAGGGATCGTTCACGTTAACCCATACCGGGCTCATGGAGGTAATCTGCCCCGGTACAACAAGTGAGACCGGGTAGGTGAGATTATTCTTCAGGTTTATCACCAGGTCATCACCAGCCTCTGCCTGGAGTCTCGGACCTGGCAGGATGACGGGATTACAGGTGGTATAGGTACCGTCAGTACAGTCTGCAAACCCCCAGATAGGTATGGTCCTGCCATCAGGCATGGTAACCGTAGAAGATTCCGCCTTCAGGAAGTATGTCACCGTCGCTGCTTCCACTTTCATCTGAAACATGAAGACAGTTACCAATACCAGTATCAGTGTCCAGAGCATAAGAGTTGATCTATGTCTTGTCATTTCATTCACCTCCTTGATTATGGTATGGGTACACTTGGTGGAAGGACATACATGAACGTGAGCATCCCGCCTATGAAGACATCGAAATTAACCATCTCCTTCTCGTGATGACTGTGCCACGGAAAGACAAAGGCACCATAGGGATTAAACCCGCCTTCTCCTGGAGGCAGAAAGCCCGTGTCTCCAAGAAAGGGACTCCCCGGATACATGGGGCCTACCAGCACGTCCTGTATGTTGGGAATCTGAACAGGCAGTTTATCTCCACCATTGAAGGTGGCACCATGGTCCGTATAGGCCACCTTTGCACCGGCAGACCAGGCCTGTGCTGTAGAGCCCTCCATCCCCCTGCTTCTTATATCAAAACTACTGTCAGCATTGTTGTAAGGATCGGCCTTCTTTAATTCAACCACCTCATATGTGCCGGCGTTGGCAGCATCGGAAATGGAAGCGCCTGTATAGATTATCGCCCTGAACCTGTGTGTGTTGGTAATCCCTGCTATTGAGGAGAGGTTCAGTGTAGTATCGGTATCCGTTATCCCTGCTGAAAGCGTTGTCTCAGCATGAACCTCGTAGGGCTCTACCGGGTCTGCAAGGTTATGCCCGTAAAAATCAAACCCAAGATCACGACCGGTCCATTCAAAAATGGCATCCATGGTAGTGCCTGGATAGACATGAAGTGTGTACTCACTCCTCATCAGGTCGGCACCGGTGCTGAATCCTGAAAGATCGCTTGAGAGGAGCCTTCCGTCCCTTGCAATCACCCAGGCATTGTTGCCGTGAATGTGGTAAGGATGAGGATCATGTCCTGCACCGATGAACCTGAGTAGAACCCTTTCACCCGGGTGCATCATGGGGAGACAGTTGTAGGGCTGATTCGGAAGCCATGCAACAAAGGGATCAGCAAATATATCAGGCCAGTTCCTCCCGTTTATGAACCAGTAGACAGGGTTCCGTTCCGTTGCGTTTACCTGATCCATCTTGCCCAGTTCCACGAGATCGTGAATGTTTGCATCCATTTCAGAAAGAAAGAAGAGGTACTCCCTGTCATAACCTGAATCAGGATGATTATATGCCTGCTTTGGTACTGGTGGTCTGACAATCAGTGCACCGGCAAGCCCCATCTCCACCTGTAGTTCAGGATTTGTCCCGCTATGGTACATATAAGTACCGGGCTCGAGCGCATCAAACTCATACTTGACTATCCCTCCCGGGGGAGCCTCCTTTGTCATCACCCCCGGAACTCCACCTTCAGCATGGGCATTGGCCTGCCCCGGGAAGACGATGGAAACCGGTACAGAAAGTTCATTAGTAAGTGTCACCTTCACGTGGTCACCCTGGTTTACGATTATCGTCGGCCCGGGATACTGGACCTGAGAGGTACCTGCGGCAAACCCCCAGATCAGGATATTATTCCCCTCACCTGTCTGGATATGCCCGGCCTTTGCCTTAAGGTTTATATTCGTACCCGTTATCCCGTCGATGGAGGGATAGGCAGACCCTGAACCTGCAAGCAGGAAGCCTACCATGATCAGGATGACCACCCCGGTTCTTCCGTATATAAAGCTAACCATATCTGACCTCCCTCTTCTTTCCATTAGTTCACCACTATCTCAGTCATCATCCCGCCAAGGTCCTGGGTATTATTGCTGAGATAATTCAGGTTTGTCGTGTAAAGAAAATAGGTCCCTGCGGGAACACCTGTGGTGTCAATTATCACATCATAGGCCTCACCACCGCCAAGGGTAACAGAATTCGTATCATAGTAGATGTTTTCACCCGAGGTGGGGCTCCGAAGTATCCTTGCGTCTTTCCCAACCACCTTCATGGGAAGCCCAAGGGCTGTAAGGGTGTATGAATCCGTGGTTGAGAGACTGGAAAACCTCAGAAGTATCTTCTGCCCCACACTGGCCGTTATCCGCGTGGGCACCTTCTGGGCATCAAAACCGTTCTGGTTTGTGATGGGGTTGGGGTTGATTGTATCAGGATACCCCCGGCCGTTCAGGAGGGGATACTTGTCATACATATTCGCAAAGGGAAGAGGCTGGATCGCAAGGTTTGCATCATGAAACTCCGGATCGAAGGATGTGATCTGCACAGGATAGTCCAGATCATAATAGGTGCTTCCATCCCCGTCATTGTAGGCATATTTATAGCCTGTGTGATGGGTAAACCCGTTCAGATCAAACAGGTCCGGCAGGCTGTCCTGCGCAGGCAGCACCCAGAGATTGGCAAGCATACCCATCTGCATATGCTCGGTGGCCTCCACATGGCAGTGGTACATGTAGGTCCCGGGCTCAGCCGCCCTGTAGTAATATGTAAAAGTTGCACCTATGTTTATTGCCATGCTCGGCTCAGGGACGCCGTCAAAGATGGAGGCTGCATTGGGAAAGCCGTGCCAGTGGATGGTATGGGGGTCAAAGAGGTCCGGCCTCATTATCAGCCCCACATTAGTGAGAGAGACATAGAAGTCCTGCCCCTCCTGCACCACAAGGGTCGGCCCGGGCTGTTCCATCTTCAGCATTTTCTGCGTAAGGACCTGGTCGTCGGAAATACCGGTTGCATCTCCGAATCCGAAGATATACTGGTCCCTCCCGTCGGCCATCTTGGAAAATCCGTCACCGGCAACCACGTGTTTGCATCTCACATCAGGGTCAGCAGTCTGTCCGCTCACCACGTCCACAACAGTAGATGGGCACTGAAAGAAGACATCGGCAAAACCCCTTTGTGAGATCAGGAGAATGAAGAAAACAAGTAAAACCGTCAGCCCCTTTCTCTTAATCTTCATTTTTCCACTCCTCTCTATTATTTCTTCAAAACTGGTTCTTTTAGAGAACAATATCCGTTAATCTCCAAATCAGTTTATCTGGAAGGTTCCATCTGATTTGTCGGCACCCCGCCGGTTGCCGTTTGCATCCCATAGGTTTACCTTTAGCCTGTATTGACCTGGATTAAGGCCAGTAGGGATAGCCCAGGAGTATGTTCCTGGATTGCTTCCCTTTATCACTTTAATAAGATTCCAGCCTGTCCCGGCAATCTCATGATACTTTATCACTACTTTAGTGATAGGCGTTTTTGTTGCATTTGTAATCCAGGTTATGTCCTCGCTGGTTCCCCTCGTCCAGGACTCACCTCCGTTGGGAGCAGTGATCCTGATAACCTCAATCATAAACCTTGCATCAGAGATATCCGTGCCGACGAGCGAACTGGTACTGTCATAGGCCGTCACCCTCACACGGGCCTTTCTCTTGTTACCAGCCACAGCCGGAATGTTCCAGGTGTAACTCGTCATCGTTACGCCTGTTGCAATGGGCCTCCAGGAAGTCCCGTCATTAACGGAATACTCGAGGTCGAAACTAACCGCCTCAGGAGGGGCACTCCAGGTGATTACATGGGTTCCACCAGAGGCAAGAACCTCCCCTCCATTGGGCGAAGTTACCTGAACAGGAATAACAGTATTCTCATCTGCACCTATATCCGGAGTCGTGATATTGCGCGCTTCACTGTCGTAATCCTGTGCAAGAACCGGATGGGTAATGGTGTCAACGGGACCTCCGGCATCCTCAGCAGGAGAACCACCTGTGATATGGTAATCACCGGGGTAGAAGTTAAAGCCCGTTGTACCCACAAGGGGTGTGAACCGCACGCTGATGTTGTTACCGCCTTCATCTATCACGGTTGCAATGGCAAGGGAGTTGGAATAATCGTTCCTGAACATGGGATCACCTGATAGATTTCCATTGCCCGTATAATCAGTACCATCAGGATAAGCAAGCATGGTGAGGAGACAGTTCTGCGGGCTAAGAACCTCGGGAGTAGTCGTGTTCAGAACGGCAAGGTCCCAGACAGAGTTCACGGGATTAGGTGCAAGGCCACCCCTTCCCCCGTTCAGGCTGGCATCGTTGAAGAAGGACCTGTTCTGATACACGATATTATTGAGAAGGGTTGGTGAGGAAAATGTCTCTGTAACCCCGGCAGTTGTGAGCAGGTCTATCAGGGCCTGGCTGTGCGCGGAAGTTACAATACCTGCCGGTTGTGGTGTGGAGTCTAAGGCACCCGTCTCAAAGGCAAGCCTGCTCGTTGCACTGCTATCATTACCCGCAACGGTATTGTTTATTATGAAAGTCTTCGAACTCACGGCATCCTGCAGGTAAATTCCGCCGCCTGCAAGACCAGCAACATTGTTCACAACGATATTATTCATGATCCTGATGTTATACCACTGTGATGGATCGGCAGGGTTGTTTCTCACGTCATCACCGTTCAGTCCTTCCACCATAATGCCTGCACCATTGCCTGCACCGGCGAGGTTTCCCTGAATCAGGTTGCCGTCTATCGTGACAGCGCCTGAACCGGTTCCGCCGAGAATGTCTCCACCGACATAGATACCTCCACCGTCACCAGCCCTTGCAAGAAGGGCACCGAAGTTATTCTCGTTGAAGAGTATCCTGTTTCGGGAGATCACCCCATTGTTGCTGAGCCCCTTATGGCTTATCCCCGCTCCGTTGAAACGGGAGAAGTTACCGAGGATCAGGTTCTCAGTGACCAGATAATTATGGGAACCCTCATTAACGGAGATACCTCCTCCTCCCTGAATCCCGCCGTTTCTGTAGACCTTGTTTCCGCGTACAGTCACATTCATATTGTCAACATCAAATCCCACATCCTGTATGCCGATGGATATACCGCCACCGTACATACCCTGGTTTCCATATATGGCATTGTTGCTTACAGTAAGGTATTTAGCTGAAGTAACCGCAAATATTCCGCTCCCTGCCTTGGACCCTGTAATCCCGAAACCGTCTATCATGGCCTGGCCCGGCGCCGTGAAGGGATTCCCGGGGTTAAAGGTCTTTGTCCCGGGAAGGGGGTTCTGGATATTTCCATTCGGGTATGTAAGTTCGCCAAAAACCACTATGGTCGGTGCTTCGTTCTCAGTAAAGGGGTCCTTGAGGAGAAAGGCAGCAAGGTCAGCCCCGCCAAGGCTGTTTATCCTTGAGTGCCAGGTATCCAGTCTCTCAAGAGGAATGGGATTACCATTGATGACCGTCCCTCCTGCACCGGCACCCTGAAGTATCACGGGCTTGTTCATGATCACATTCTCATTATAATTTCCAGGGGCTACGAGAATGATATCCCCGGCTGAGGCGGAGTCAATCGCATCCTGTATGGGTGTTGCACCGATCACGACAGATGGTGCTACGGGTATCACTGTCTGAGTCGTACAGTCAATGACATGAAGAGTAATCCCGACCTCTGTCTCCTTACCGTTGTCACCACGTTTGAGCATCAGCTTCCCTGTTGTGGCGCCTGGCAGCACCTGAACGGTCACAGAAGAATCTGACCAGCTCTGGAGCGGAAGCGGAGCCCCGTTTAACGTTACCTCACCAGACGTATTACCAAAGCCATAATCCCTCGTTACAAAGAAGGAAGTGGATGACCCGGGGACATACTCCGGGTTAATTACCTGCGTAAGGCCCTTGGAGTTGAGCGTGACCGTGCTCGGAAGACTGCTGATACAGAGATAAGGTCCTGTGTATGTTTCAGGCGTATCTGCATATTCTATGACAGGCGTCTTGTCCTCAGCCTCTGTGTCCACCCCGACACCGGACCTTGAGAAAGCGGTCATCGGGACCACAGGTGTATCAAGATAGGTAGTATGCCCGGGGAAGTACTCAAGCGTCCAGGGCGTAATAGTATAGGTCGGATTATAAAAGGGATCAGGTGTGCCGTCGGGAAGAACAGGATCATTCAGGACAGCGGTTATCATGTTGGGCGATACACCCGAAGGTGTAGGTATGTTCACAGTATAGGTGGACGGAAGAAGGGCATTGTAAGAACCGAACTCGTCTGTATAAACACGTACTATCTCATTGCCGGCCCAGTCCCGGAATGAAACAGGCATCCATGCAGGTGCCAACTTCTCGCCGAAATTGGGGCTGTTCACATTGAACTCCGCCGCCAGATCATTGTTCACAAACCCAACAACCCTCGCAGCCTTCGGCACCTCGGTGAAAAAGAAGAAATCTGCTGCAGAATTCTTGCCGGCGGTAACAGTGATCTGTTTCCTGTCACAGAGGGGCCTCTGCTGGCCTGCAAAGGGAGCCGGGATCATCTGATCCGGGAAGAGCGACAGGTAGTCAGGTACTGTATGGGGCTCCCCCACACACACCGGTGGAAGCAGAAGGGGGCTTCCCTCAAAGGCATCCCCGAAGTCAACATTTTTATCCTCCTCCTTCACGATCTCATAGCCCGGAGGCGGAACGGCCTCAACTATGTAAAAGCCTGACGGGAGCCCTGATACCTCGGTGCTTCCCGATGCCATACCACCGGGGAAGTAGGAATCAAAGGCATAACCACCGTCGAATATACCCGGACGAACCTGGTTCCATGTCCCGAAGGCATCATAGCACTCCATGACCTGCTGCCCGTGGATGACAGGAAGGTCCTGGATGCATCCCGTGGGCATATTGTCGTCCCAGCTGTCTGTGGTGGTAATCTGGATCGCATCACCAGGGTCAAAAATACCGTTACCGTTTCTGTCAACATCCTCGGTGCCCGGAAAGTTCCCGAAGGGGTAATTATCAACATCTGCAAGCGTCACATTCCCGTCGCCGTCAAGGTCGTCAATCACACCGTCACCTTCTGAGTCCTGGTAGAGGTTTACCTGGACCCGCGGAATACCCGGTTCCCAGGGTTCTCCCACTCCGAACTCCGGATCATTCTCCGCCCGGGTGGTTGCATAGAAGACAATTCCCGTTATCCCGCCGTTTTCATCGCCTGAGTAATTGGTCTTTCCCCAGTCTATTATGTTGGTCTGGTTCAGAAAGAGCATCATCGCCTCGGTCAGAACCGGTCCAGTCTCGGTCCTGGAGAGGTTATTGCCGGTATTGGGGTTTATATCTGCCTGGGGCTGGGGATTCAACTTATCCCTTGATGGCATCACCCAGCCATTGTCAGGCTGAATCTCTCCACCGTAGTCTACTACCGTCGTCATTCCAGTCGCCTTGAATCTCGCAAAATCCACTTCTGCAACAAGCCACTTGAAGAAGGGGAAGACCTCTTCAAAGGCATAGTCACCGTTTATATCCGTAACGGTCGCCTGATAGATGGTGCCGTCCCTGAACCGGAGGTTCACCGCCTGACCGGGCAGCCCTGTCTCACCAGGATCCCGGAACCCGTCCTGGTCAACATCAAGAAAAATACTCCCTTCAAGGGTCCCGAACCACCGGAACACAAGGACATCGCCAAGATTTACATCACTGTTTGTCACCTCCACGGTCTGGAAATAAAAGAGCATGTCCAGCGGCGTATCCCAGATCACCAGTTGATAGGTTCCCGGTGGGACATCGGGGATCGTGAAGGTACTGTCCGGGTTGCATGGTGCAGCATAAAGCCCCACATTAGTAAACACCTCAAGGCCGCCCGGTCCCAGCACTTCTCTCTTTGCAAGGGGATCATTCAGACCGACCCAGCAATCCGGGACCGGCTCGCCAGGAAAGTATCCCTGGGTGGCAGGCGGGCGGGAGAAGTGGTTGAACCTGACAGTACCTGATATGGTATAGGCCCCTCCGGGAGAGGTATCGTTCCAGGGAGTCCTTTCGAAGGTCTGTCCCTTGTAGTCCTGGCTCCCGGAGCTGGTCTTCACAAAACCGAAGGCCACATGGTTAAAACCCGTACCGAATCCCTCCACAAAGAGTTTCGGCTCGTTCGCCTTTACCCAGGCATCAATTGTTGGAGTTCCCTCTATGGTCGTTGTCTGAATCCAGCCTATCGGACTGCCAAGATCATCAGTATGGGGTGGAACTATATTCACACCATATTTACCAGGTGGCAGATACTTGATCAGGGCCTCGCCAACCTTAAGATTGTAGGGATTGTTGCCAAGGTCAAAGTCATCCTGGGTCAGAGTCTTTACTATCCCAGTACCGAGCTGGTCAACAATGGGGTTGCCATCAACGTCCAGAAGGGGCTTCCCTGTTGATGAATCAAGCTGGTATGTAGTCCCTATCGGGTTTCCAAAGGCATCCTGGACCACATTGCCTAAGATGTCCGTAATCAGGACGGTAGCACCGCCAATCCCGGGCTCTCCCTCATCCCAGGCGTTGTTTATGGGTCGCTGATCAACAAAAACAAATACAGATATCTGGGCCGTGGGGATAGGTAGCGGGTTTACCACTACAGTTACGGATGTCTCACTCAGGTTAACATGGGTGCCGCCCATGGCGTAACCGGAATCTGGTAATATCGAGACAAAGTATCTTTCATTGGAGGGGAGACTGATCACTGCAGAAGAACCGGTTTCGTGCCCCTTGGCCTTCACCGGGGCATAACTCTTGTGTATGTTTACGGAGATACTGTCAGAGACAGGCACCCCGGGCTCCACATATTGAGTGGTATCCGACTCCACAAGCCACCTGAATCCACTCACGGGCGTACCGGAAGGATCAGTGACAGTAACCGTAAAGGCCATGGCCGCAGCAGGGATCATCATGAAAACAGATAAAACAATGATAAGCACCCTGAAAATCCCCTTAGGTGAAAAAAATCTCTCCCACTTACCAGACATTGAAACCTCCTTTTTTTCGCAGGGTAAGACCAGTCTTTAATCCCTTTATCTTCGAACCTTCAGTCAGGAGAAGCCTCAGTTGTGTGGCTCCTGTAAACGGGACATTCCTCATAGTGCCCTCCACAGTAATAAAGCACCCTCTCTGTATAAAGACTCCGATCAAGGTTGTAGCAGTAACAATCCCCGAAGGGCTCTTTCAAAAAAGGACACCATCTTCTGCTCGCAATTTCATTGGTTCTGACTCCCCCTGTCATGAAGTCTTATTAACAATTAATATGCCAGAGATGGATATGACATGGAATATCTATGGGGAACGCCTATACAGAAACCGGATTGGTATCTGGAATATTTTGGAAATACAAAGAGTTATCTTGATGAGTCTTGCTATCTACCAGAAGAGATTAAATTTTTCGCCACTCTCTGGTGACGGCTCTAAGCATCATTGTTTTTGGAAGGAAAAGGGGGGGATTTCATGTAACATGTTACACTCATGAAATGTTACATACATGTAACATGTTACACCTAACCTCCCCTTATTTTTCTATATATGGTCTGCCTGCTGACTCCAAGGATCCTGGCGGCCTTCGCCTTGTTCCCCCCTGCCTCTTTGAGCGCCTGGATAATGTCATCCATCTCCAGGCCTTTCTCCGGTCTTTTGAGCCTTTCCCCTTCTTGAAAATCTTCGGGAAGGTCTTCAGGCATTATATTCTTACCCCTTGAGACGATCGAGGCATGCTCAAGTACATGCCTGAGTTCCCGGATGTTACCAGGCCAGTCATACTCCATGAACAGGGAGAGCACTTCATCCGAGACCCTCTCTATCGACTTTTTGAAGCGTCTGTTGAATTCGTTCACGAAATAGTCGGCAAGGAGAGGAATATCACTCTTTCTCTCTCTAAGAGGAGGGATATGGATGTTCACCAACTAAGAGGAGGGATATGGATGTTCACCACATTAAGCCTGTAATAGAGGTCCGCCCTGAAAGCGCCCTCCTTCACCATCTTTCTGAGATCGTGATGGGTGGCAGCAATCACACGGACATCCACATCAATCGGCCTGGCATCTCCGAGCCGCTCTACCCTGTGCTCCTGAAGGACCCTCAGGAGTTTCACCTGCATCTCTTCTGAGAGGTCCCCTATCTCGTCAAGCAGGATCGTTCCTCCCTCTGCAAGCTCAAACCGTCCTTTCCTGTTCGAGATCGCCCCGGTAAAGGCGCCCTTTACATGGCCGAAGAGTTCGGACTCAAGAAGACCGGCCGAAAAGGCAGAGCAATTCACCTTCACCAAGGGGCCGCCGCTTCTGGTGCCCAACTGGTGTATGGCCTCGGCAACCAGTTCTTTCCCCGTCCCTGTCTCCCCAGTGATAAGAACCGTTGAATCAACACTGGAGAGAGTCTCGATCATCCTGAAGACCTCCTTCATAGGCTCACTCTCACCTGCCAGCCTGTAGACCCCCATCCCGGAGGTCCGCTCTGCCGAAGGATCAAAGAAGGTCACATCCCTCACAACCATCACCGCTCCCCTGAATGTACCTCCCCAGAAAAGGGGAGATGTCTTTATACTCACGACCTGATGAGGTCTGTCACGGTGATAACACCTGAGAGAGTTTTCTATACATACCATTTTCTCTCTGAGCGTCTTCCTGAGAAGTTCGGAACACCTCCCACTACAGTCCCGGTCAAGAAGGTCATGCCTTTCATGAAGGATCTCCTCTCTTTTGAACCCGCATATCCGCTCTATTCCTCCATTTACCTCAGTGACCCTCATATCCATATCAATGGATATAATACCGTCCTCAACACTCTGGAAGATCGCTGTCATGTTCGCCCTCAGGCGCTCCTTCTCCTCTTCGGTCGCTCTCTGCCTGTCAGCAAGCCTTACAACATGGAGAATCGTCTCCTGCTTTACCGGTTTGACTATATAATCAAAAGCTCCGAGCCTCACCGCCTGGGCGGCAGTCTCCACCTCAGGATAACCAGTGATGATTATAACCTGGGTGAACGGAAGATTATCCTTCACAAATTTCAGAAGGTCAATCCCCGTTCCATCGCCGAGTCTCAGGTCGGTCACCACAATATCTGCATCCTCTCCCTCGAGGTATTTCTTCGCCTCTCTCAGGCCTTCTACTGTTTTCACAGAATGGCCCTCATCTACGAGAAATTCCATCAGTGTGTACCTGATGGATTCCTCATCATCCACAATCAACACCCTGCTCATAATCTCAATCCTCCTGAACAGGGCATGGGAGGTCCACAGAAACCTCAGTAAACTCTCCCTCCCTGCTCTTTATAAACATCCTTCCTCCATGCTCGGCGATTATCCCGTGGCTTATACTCAGTCCAAGCCCCGTACCTCTCCCGGGCGGCTTTGTGGTAAAGAATGGATCATATATCCTCTTCAGAAGGACCTCAGGAATACCTGTACCATTGTCTCTGAAACTCACCCTCACAAATCGCTTTCCCCCTTTCTGAACGGCAGTTGCCCTGATACGGATTGTCTTCTTCCCATTGTCTTTCCCGTACTTCTCATTCAGCGCATAGCGCGAGTTGATGAGGATGTTCAGAAAGACCTGTTCGATCCTGTTTATATCCACCTTCAGCACGGGGAGTGCAGGCTCAAGATCAATCACTATCTCTATACCCTCTTTTCTCATCTGTTCATCTAAGAGGAGAAGTGATTCATCAAGCAATTTTTTAAGAGAAACGGGCCTCCTCACAATGCTGTCATTCCTTGCAAAAGAGAGGAGAGCTTTTACAACCGATGCAACACGCTCGCCCTCCCTTATTATCCTCCCCGCAAGGTCCCTTTCATCCTGGTCCACAGGCAGTCTGTTCCGGATGATCTGTGCATAGTTTATTATCCCGTTTATAGGATTATTTATCTCATGGGCCACCCCTGCAGCAAGCTCACCTATGGAGGAGAGGTGCCGTGTCCGGAGTGTCTCCCTCTGGAGATGAACCATCTCGGTTATATCAGAGGCTACAGCGAGTGCCCCTCTGCCGGTATGCAGCACTATGGGATAGGCCCTAAGCCTGATGATGGCGCCGCTTTCCGCACGTATCTCCTTTTCCGAGGACACTCCGGTCTCCAGAACCTTCAGCACAGGGCATTCCTCACAGGGAGCGTTTCTTCCATGAAGAATCTCATAACAGTATCCTCCCTCATTCCCGGCACTCCATTCCATGAGGTCTTCTTTTCCTGAAAGCCTGTTCGACCATTTCACCCTCATATCCTCTGTAAGCAGAAGAATATGGTCGGGGATGACCCTAAGGATCGTATACATCTGGGAGGCAAGAATGCCCAGGACTTCCTTTTTATCCTGCAGTGCCCTCTCAGCTTCCTTCCGCTGTGCTATCTCATCCTGAAGTGCCCTGTTTGCCCTGACAAGTTCCTCTGTCCGTTCCTCCACCCGCTTCTCAAGTCTGCCCCTTGATCCCTTCAGTTCGTCCTCCATCCGCACCCTCTCAGTGATGTCCAGGATAACCCCTATTATTCCACCGACCTCCCCTCTGTCATCGAGAAATGCCGATTTATAGAAAATCACATCCCTGAGCAAACCTTCTTTATCCTTCACTGAAGACTGGTATTCCTGAAACCCGGGGTTCCGGAAGAGTTCCTCGTCCTTGCTGAAGTATATCTCTGCAAGTTCGGAAGGCGCCAGGTCATAAACGGTCTTTCCTCTGATTTCATCCTTTTCAATGCCTAAAAATTCCTCAAAGGCCCTGTTACAGCCAAGGTACCTGCCCCTTCTGTCCTTGTAAAAAACCGGAGCCGGGATGGTATCAATAAGGGTCTGGAGAAAATCAACCTGGTGGCGCATATAATCCCTGAGTTTTCTCTCACCCCTCTCATACCGCAGAAGGAGCAGACCAAACAATCCCGTCAGCATCCCCCAGATCAGCAGAACAGCTATGGAGATCTTTCTGAAAAGCACCTCCCGTTCAGACTGTCTGAACTCAACCATGTCATCAATAAGTCCTGCCCTTTCAAGAAAGTCATTTTTCAGCCTGCCTATATCCTGGATAGCGGCATTGCCTGTACTTGCATACTCTTTCGAAAGTGTCTCCAGATCCGTAAGAACTCGTTTTAATGGGATCAGCCTTTCAAGTATATCCTGATCCACGACGGGGGAAAGATAGAATCCGTGGAGCGAAACTCCGCCATAGAACATGGCGTTAATCAAGCTTTCGGCATTGGCATAAGCCTTCTCTACCTGCTTTGATTTCTGACTGTTCAGACCGTTACCGTCTGTTTCTATGAGGGCATACGCCTTAAGGACCTCCATCTGCATCTCATGGACTACATCAGAGATGAGAAAGTACTGTCTCCTGAGGCTGCTTATCCTGATTGTAAAAAACAGCAGGAGAAGTGCTGTCAGGGAAAAAACCATCAGGAGGGTAATTACATTTCTGTGTTCGGAAAACCACATTGTTTATTATAACCTGACCCGTCATGTTTGGTTAACCTTAACGTTGGGTGAAGGGGACACTGAGGATCCTGACGGCATGGATCTGCATGGAAAAACCTCTTGTTTGATCCCTCTCCCTGAGGTGAGGAATCATGGCAGACATATCCACACAGAAAGGGGTTTGCATTGATTAAAAAAAAAGTGTCATCCTGAGGCATATTTTATTTTCGTCAGCCTGAATGCTTTTTCGTCATCCTGACCCTGAGCAAAGCGAAGGGGGAGGATCTCGTCTTTGACAACAGGCTGAAGAGATTCTTCGGCAACCCTGTTGCCTCAGAATGACAGGAGAGAAGGTTGTCATCCTGAGGCGCAGCCGAAGGATCTCGTCCTTGACAACAGACTTAAGAGATTCTTCGGGCACTTCGTACCCTCAGAATGACGGAAGTGGGGCCTTGCCCCTCAGAATGACGGGGTGGGAGAATACTGAATCCATTATTGTGTCATGTTGAGCGTCAGCGAAACATCTTCGTCAGGCTTTATGACAGCCAGTCAGGAGGCTGAGGAGATTCTTCGGGGCCTTGCCCCTCAGAATGACTCTCATGTGCTCACAGCGAGGGGCTCGACGTCCCTGTCTGCCGTCCAACGTACAGGCAGGCCGCGGCAGCCTCTCAGTCTGAATGGGAAGACCGTGACGCATTGCTTTTCATCATATTTTGCATGTATTTTTATGCAACTGTAAGATATAATAAGATGAGTATGTCTGAACCAGTCCTCCATTCCTGCAGACGGTGCGGAACCTGTTGCAAGAAGAGTTCCCCAACCCTCCATCCCGGAGACAGGAACCTGATAACAGAGAAAAAGATCTCCGTCAAAGACCTCTTTACAGTAAGAAATGGTGAGCATGTCCATGACACGATATCTGACAAACCCGGCATAGCCCGGGAAGAGATGATCAAGATAAAAGAAAATACCCGGGAGGGCGGCTGCATCTATCTTGACCAGCAGGATCAGACCTGCACTATCTATGAATTCAGGCCGCTTCAATGCCGGATACTGGAGTGCTGGAACCCTGCTCCCCTGAAGAAACTTGCAAGGACCATCCGGTTACGCAGGTCTGACATCATCTCTGACCCCGAACTTTCAAGCCTGATTACGGCCCATGAAAAAAAACTCCCTGTAGAGAGGTTCCTTGCCCTTCTTTCCGATGGGGATAATAAAACCGGGGAGATATCCGAGATGATCGGCTATGACCTCCATTTCAGGGAGTTTCTCATTAACAGGGGAATCATTCCTGAAGGGGAGGAAGACTTCTATCTCGGGAGGCCCCTCCTCGTAATAGCCCTCTCCATGGGATACAGGCTTGAAGGTAACGATGAGACTGGCTATACACTCTCCGGGAGGAAGGATGTCTGAAGAGAGGGAACTCACCCTCGGGTTTTCTCCCTGCCCGAACGACACATATATCTTTTATGCCCTCCTACATGGGAAGGTACGCCTGCCCGGGTTCCGCTTCTCACCCATTATCGAGGATGTGGAGGAACTGAACCGTCTGGCCATGGCTGCAATGCCTGACATAACCAAGGTCTCATGCCATGTGTTAGGTCATATACTGGATGGGTACTGCCTCCTCTCAACAGGCGGGGCCCTGGGGAGGGGGTGCGGGCCCCTCCTTGTTGCAAGGGAGCCCCTCTCACCGGAGAGGCTCAGGGGGAGGAAGGTAGCGGTACCGGGCCGGTTTACAACGGCATTCCTCCTGCTCTCCCTCTATGATGGTGGAGTAGTTGAAAATGCAGTCCCCATGCCATTCAACCAGATTATGGAAGAGATAAGCAAGGGAGGAGTTGACGCCGGCCTGATAATACATGAAGGCCGGTTCACCTATCGGGGTTACGGGCTTCACCAGATAGTCGATCTCGGAAAGTGGTGGGAAGAAGAGACAGGGCTTCCGATCCCCCTTGGAGGGATTGTGGCAAAGAGGTCCCTCGGGGAAGAAACGGTAAGAGGTGTGGAAAAGGCGATCCGCGAAAGCCTCCTTTATGCCAGAGCCTTTCCTGATGAGCCTGCCGAATTCATAGCCGGTCTTGCCCAGGAAATCTCAAAGGAAGTCCAGAAGAGGCATATCGAACTCTATGTAAACGACTTCTCCATCGATATGGGCAAAGAGGGCCGTGAGGCGGTCAAACACCTTCTTGAAAGGGGATACAGAAACGGTATCCTGCCCCGTATCAATTTTGATATCTTTTGTAGTTGAATAAACAGGTCAATAAATAAAGCGTGAAGCATGGAGCGGATAGGTTCAACGTTGATACGTTCTACGTTCTGGGTTCTGCGTTTATAGCGTTAATTGCGTTTGTTGCGTGGAAGCGCATATGCGTATAAGCGGGAAGGCGAGAGAGGCGAGAAATGTTGAACGCGAGAAAAGCGAGAAAAGTAAAAGTGTGTAAGCGTTAAATCGGGAAGGCGGGAAAAGCAAAAACCAATGACCAATGACTAATGACAGCCTTTGCCCAATAACCAATATACGAATACACCAATAACTAATTTACTACGCAATGTGGTTTCAGGAAGCAGACAGGATAATAATAGTCCCCATCGGTAAGGTTCAGTGGTGGCTTCTTGAGGAGGTCAGCGACGCCTTTGAGCCGGCCTTCCCTTTGCCGGCATCTGTCATCGAAGCAGTCCCCTTTCCTTATGAACTGGTCGTGAGGGAGCGGGAACAGATAAGGGCAACCGACCTCATCGGGCTGCTCGCCTCGCGGGGCCTTAAGGGGCTTGTGACGGGTATAATAGATTATGACATCTTTGCATCCGGCCTGGAATATCTCTTCGGAGAGGCTGACCCTGTGGAAGGTATCTCTGTGGTCTCCATAGCAAGGTTCAGAGAGGAGTTTTTCGGAAGAGAGCCGGATCAGGCCCTCCTCAGGAACCGTCTCGTGAAGGAAGCTCTTCATGAGATGGGGCATCTCTACAGCCTGAGGCACTGCCCGGAAAAAACATGCATAATGCATTTTTCAGGAGACGTCGAGATTACAGATCAAAAGACAGAGTCTTTCTGCCCGGACTGCAGAGGGACGCTGAAGGAGGTAATGGATGGAGGATATCAGACATTCTGAGACGTGGCGGATCTTCAGGATCCAGTCTGAACTGGTGGAAGGATTTGAAACACTCTATGATCTCGGCCCGGCCGTATCGGTCTTCGGCTCTGCCCGGCTCGGGCCTGGAAACTACTATTACGAGAAGGCTGTAGAACTCGGGAAGAAGCTCTCCGATGAGGGCTTTGCGGTCATAACCGGCGGAGGCCCCGGGATCATGGAAGGGGCCAACAAGGGGGCAAAGATGGGCAAAAGTCCTTCCGTGGGACTGAACATCGAGATACCGACGGAACAGACACCTAATAAACATCAGGATATCTCGCTCCACTTCAGGTATTTCTTCATTAGGAAGCTGATGTTCGTGAAGTATGCAATCGCCTTCATCATCTTTCCCGGTGGGTTTGGGACCCTTGACGAGACCTTTGAGGCAGTCACCCTTGCCCAGACCAAAAAGATAGGGAAGTTTCCCATAATCCTCTTCGGGAGGGAATACTGGCAGGGCATGATCGAGTGGCTGAAGCGGGAACCCCTTGCCCACGGGACCATATCGGCAGGTGACCTCAGCCTCTTCACCCTTGTGGATGAGATTGAGGAGATCTGCCTGTACATGGGCAAACACAGGGAGGCATGCAGAGAGGAAAGCCCTTCCTACGATATCACAAAGGGGGACTTCAGGATATGAACCTGCCGGGGAACCGACCTGTGTGCTCCCCTCCTTCTGCCACTACCTCTCCGTTTACGATAACCATCTCTATCCCTGTGGGCGACTGGAATGGATTGACGTAATCCGCCCGGTCAATGATTGAGGACGGATCAAAGATAACCAGGTCGGCAAAGCAGCCCTCCCTGATATAGCCCCTCCCTTTCAGCCGGAAGGTATCAGCAACAAGACCGGTACACCGCCTCACCGCCTCCTGAAGGCTTAAAAGCCCCTCATCACGGGCATATCTCCCGATAAATCTGGGAAAAGTCCCGAATCCCCTCGGATGGGGAAGTCCGGCCCCTTCTCCGTGAACCAGAGGTCTGGAAGTGCTGTCCGTTCCCACCATAACAAAGGGAAGAGAGTATATCCTCCGCAGGTTCTCCTCACTCATGACAAAGAAAATCGCCTGAACCATGAGCCGTTCCTCCAGAAGGAGATCAACCACTATGTACTCAGGCCTCTTGTCCAGGGCCTCTGAGATCTGGAAGAGACTCTTCCCCTCCATCCACTGCCTCTCCTTGCTTGAGACTGAGGAGATGGTAATGAGTGACCAGTCTTCATTGTCCCTCTTCCTGAGAGCCGCTTCCATCTTCCTTCTCGTCTCCGGCTCCTGAAGTTTTTCAAGAAGTCCCCTCCGCCCTCCCTCGTGTGCCCAGGCAGGAAGGACTGCATCAAGGTCTGTTGAAGACGCCGTATAGGGGTATCTGTCCGCTGTCATCAGGAGCCCCTGATTTCTGAATCCTACGATCTTTTCAATCAGGGCCTCGATCTTACCCCAGTTCTTACTGCCCCAGCATTTGAGGTGAGAGATATGGACAGGCACTTTTGCCCTGAGACCAATCTCTCCTGCCTCCTCCACTGCCTCAAGGAGTGCGTCTCCCTCACTCCTCATATGGGTTGTGTATATATGCCTCTTTCCATCGAGACAGGAAGCAAGACGTATCAGTTCCTCGGTATCCGAAAAGATCCCCGGCGGATAGATGAGTCCTGTTGAAAGTCCTATCGCCCCTTCCCGGAGTGTGACCTGCAGGAGTTCCCTCATATCATGGAGGTCATTCTCCCCGGGCTCTCCCTCTCTGAATCCAATCACCCCTCCCCTCAGGTTTCCGTGCCCGCAGAGGGTGGCGAAATTTATCGAGATGCCCCTGTGCTCAAGAAGTCTTCTGTACTCTGAAAGGCTCTCCCACTCCTCATCAATCCCCAGCGTCTTCATCTCTTCCCGCCGCACCTCAAGATATTCACCCCTGAGAGGGACAACAGAGAGGCCGCAATTACCTCCTATCTCGGTGGTGACCCCCTGGAGGACCTTGCTTTCAGCCTGTCCGTCGGCAAGGAGGTAAAAGCCTGAATGTCCGTGGGCATCAATAAAACCAGGTGAGACTGCAAGCCCCTTTGCATCCATCTGCCTTGCGGCATCCAGCCTGTCCCTGCTGATACAGGCGATCATGCCGGCCCTGAGTCCGATATTCACCTCCACAGGCTCCCTGCCACTGCCGTCATATACCAGCCCGTTGTTTATTGCCAGATCAAATTTCATGAGATCAAGCCCTTACAATGGCTTTACTACAAACACGAAGGTCATATAGTTCAGTTTGACTCGGGAAGGGAAATCCACCTTGTAATTTCTTTAATTAACCCGATTTAATCATTTCTTCATATTTTTTTCACATTTCTAAAGTATTATTCTTATATATAACCCCACCGGATTCTGTCCCCTGCCCCCTCGGGACAGGATCCAGATCCCACACCCCCATCTCTACCCCCTCCGGAGATGGGGGTTTATTTTTTATGGCTCAGAGCATTATTTAAAATGCAAGATACTGATTTAAAATCAAGAAAAAAACGAGATCCTTCCCCTTCGCTTCGCTCAGGGTCTGGATGACGACCTACTCTCCCGTCATTCTGAAGGCCAACGCCTCTCTCCCGTCATTCTGAGGGCACGAAGTGCCCGAAGAATCTCCTCTGCCTCTTGTCTGCCTGTCATAAGGCCTGACGAGATGTTTCGCTGACGCTCAACATGACACAATAATGAATTCGGCATTCCCCCACCCCGTCATTCTGAAGGCCAAAGCCCCATCCTGTCATTCTGAGGGCACGAAGTGCCCGAAGAATCTCCATATGCCTCTTGAGAAACGAGATCCTTCGGCTCCGCCTCAGGATGACGAACATAAAATACACCTCGGGATGACAAAATAAAGCGTTAATGGCAACAACCTTCCTTTCCGTCATTCTGAGGGGCAACGCCCCGAAGAATCTCATCTTTACCTCAGCCTTGACCTAAACCTCGACCTGTCTCTTACTACTTCCCGCTTCTTCCCAACATCGAGAAGGGATACAGAAAGAGCCCCGCAAGCAGAATTGAGAGCCCACCCACATATGGGAGGTAGAAGGGGTCGTAAACTGCCTGAAGGAGCACCCAGTTTTCGGGTCTGAGAAACCTCAACTTCATGCCGTCAAACCGGACAGAATCCTCAGTCTCCCCACTGAAGATCTTCCTGTCGCCTTTCAGGATTTCAACATGGTAACGGGGTCTCTCTACATTATATACTCTCACCTCCTCACCTGCCTTCTTTATCAATTTGTTCGGGAGAATCGTCAGGTAAAATTTGTAAGGCATCGGCTTTATCTCAAAGGAATCCGTCACCCCGAAAGGGACAAGCCGGAGGGCATAGTATCCCCTTGAGATGGTCTTCCCACCCCGGCTCAATTCCACACCAGGGCCTATCCCGAAATTCAGGACATGCATATAGGACCTTCCCACCTTCCGGGGTGGAAAGGCACCCACCCGGTACCGATTGCCCGCGCTGTCGGAAAGAAATGTAACAGGCTCATAATCAAATATCAATGAATCCTCGGTCCTGAGCATGCTCTGCCTGAGGGCGGATTCAATACCATCAACCCTGAAAACCCCTCTCTCCCATGGGACCTGAAGGGGATCCCCCCTTCCCAGAAGCTGCCACCTCACCTCCCGGGTAGTCAGGCTGAGAAAGGAACTGACCAGAAAGAGGGCCACTCCCATGTAGAGGGGAATCCTGCAAAAGGCGGAACATCGCCCCGCCCTCAGGGAAGTCCACACCTTTCTTCCCATCAAGAGTGTGATATTGACGAGGAAGACCGCATACAGAACTCTTGCCACAGGGTTTGTGGATATCAGGTTGATGAATCTTCCAAAGGCCTCCTCAGACCAGATTGTGAAAGTGAGATAATAGAGAATAAACCCCACTATATACCAGAATGTGACCGAAGGAGAGGCCAGTACCCTGTAAAACCGTTTAAGCAGGGAGATCATCTCAGCCGCTCCTTTGTCTTTCCGGTCTTTACCATCTCCCACTTCAGTCTGAGATCCTTAACCTCTATCACAATCTCTCTGTCCGTGATCACTGCATCAAGAGGTATGGGGTTACAGCCACCCTTCTCTCCGAGGCTCCCGATCGCAATTGGAGTCCTGCAGTACAGACATACCAGATGGCTTTCTCCCTGCACATACCCCTTTGGTGGACATATCTCACAGGCATCAAGGCAGACGGCGAGTGTACCGTCCGGTTTCTTCATCACGAGGACCCTCACATCATCGCCATCTACCCCCGCCACAAATTTATGAAGCATCCCGTCGCGGAGATCCCACGCAGGCGATGAGATGGGTATCCTTAACTTCCCCTCTTCAGCCGTAACAGGATGGGGATCGGGCGAGTAGAAACTCACCCCTACCTCTCCCTTTTCCTGGAACCAGAGAACTGAAACCGTTATCATGAAAAGAACTATTGTCAATGAACGGAGCCATCGGCGATCCTTTACATCCTTTATTATCTTTCTCCGAACCGGGCCCTGCCTTATATCCTCAGGGATCGGCACGGGTGCGGTCAGGCTCTTTTTCAGAAATACTCCTAGGGGGACTATGAAAATCAGAAGGGAAAGCCATAGCCCGGCGGTCTCGCGGAAGATGAAGCCTATGAAGTTCCAGGCAGTAACAGAGAGTATCGGATGGTCCGGGACCATCAGGAGGAGAAATGTCTGGTGCACAAAGTCGTGGACGAACTTCATCATCCCCGCCTGAACCGAGGGGATGAGTGTGAACTCAAGCCCGCCACCCGTTCCTCCTCCAAAGAGGAGTATCAGGCCCAGAAGAAGGAGGACCTGGGGGAATCCTAAAAAGCGGGGGCTGAGGAAGCCCACCTTCTTCATTACAACGACAGCAAGGGCTGATGTAATCAGAAAGCCACTGCCTGCAAAGACATAGGCAATCGTCCCCAATCCCTTCAGCCTTGCCAGTTCCCTCAGGTATATAACCCCTCCCAGCATACCTGTCCCGAAGTAAAGCGTAAAAAAGACAAAGACCGGAATCACAAGGATCAGTTGACTCATCCGCTGGAGAGAGTTTTCTTCCCTTCCGCCTTTCTCACCCCCCCTGTAAAGAGAGGCAGCTGAGCCAAGATAAAGTATACCGAAGAGATAGCCCGCAAGACTTCTGAGGAACTCTGGAGCGCCTTCGGGAACCCCGCCAAAAAGCATCGCACCTGAGAGAAAGGCCAGGACGAGGAGAGCCAGCCCCAGGGATGTCATGTATGCCTTTACATCCCTGAAGGGTCTGAATGAGAGGATAACCCACAGGGCAAGCACCACCACCGCCCCTTCCTTTATTCCAAAGAAAAGGGGCTCCATCAGAACCTCTCCCTGGGGCTTTCCTCCATCATTCAAACATCATGAGAGTCGTATGGCTTTCAGGCATGAACCCGATCCCCCAGAAATAGACAATCGCAGTGGCAAGAGCAGCAATAACCATCACCGCCATCTTAGTCCCCCGCCAGTTCATCATGAGCCTGAGGTGGAGTACAAGCCCATAGGCAAGCCAGCAGACAAGGGACCATGTCTCAATCGGATCCCATCCCCAGTATCTGCCCCAGAGCTGATGCGCCCAGATCGCTCCGGCGATGATCATGAGCCCCTGACAGATGAAACCGAAGAGGATCATCTTCACCATCAGTTCATCCATGATCTCCCTCGAAGGAAACCTGCTTAGGAGCCTGCCATGCCTTCCGCCCTCCCTCTTCATAAGGTAGGCGACCGCCAGCACTGTGGCAACAACAAAACATCCCCAGGCAAACCAGGCAAAACCGATATGTATGAAAAGCCAGTTAGACCGGAAAGGGGGCCTCATCGGGTCCATTTCCGAGTAGGTATTCATTCCAACACCCAGCATGACAAGCATCACTGCGGCAGAACCGATAGAGGCGATCCTCAACTGCCGGTAGAATATACCGCCAAGCAGTGTGGCAAGTCCGATGAACCAGGAACCTAACTGGTAATGCTCATAACTGACCATCACCGGGATACGGCCGCTTACATACCAGCGGTACAGGATGGATGCCGTCTGAAAGAGGTAACTGATTACAAAGAGCCACCATGCCTTTCCCTCAAGCCGTTCCTTTTTGAAGACAGCCACCATGAGGTACATCACAATCACCCCGAAATAACCGAACAACCCGGGCCAGAGAAGCAGACTCTCAATTTTGGTCATACCGGCTTCCTTTCCTGTTTACAGAAGGCACCTGGATCTCTCCTGTCTGAAGTGTCTGTAGAAGATAGCGATAACATTTCTTACATTAAGATAACACATTTAATCTCCCAGATTCGAGATCAGAAGGCCATCGGCAGGTTGCATGTCAGATGCAAAAAGTGGGGCAGCCTCCGAGTTGAAAACCACCCATCAGTTCTGACCAGCAACCACCCGCAGGAAGATGTCTTCAAGGGTCATGGTCTCCGCCCTCATCTCAAGAAGTCCGGCACCTTCAGAGACAACCAAGGATGCTATCCTTTCCTTCAGATCAGGGTCTTTCTCAACAGTGATCTTGAACCTGCCGTCACCCTCTTCCTCCATGACCAACACTCCCCTGAGGGCTCGTATCTTATTGCTATCAAGCCTGTCAGGCCTCCTTACTGTCAGTCTGATCGTAAGCTGACCGCTCAGTTCATCGGACAGTTTATCAATATAATCATGGGCAACCAGCCTGCCGTTGTTTATTATCGCCACCTTCCTGCAGATTGAAGTCACCTCCTGCAGGATATGTGTGCTCAGGATCACGGTTCGATCTCTTCCAAGTGCGCCTATCAGGTTTCTTATCTCTATTATCTGTCTTGGATCAAGCCCGACCGTGGGCTCATCAAGGATCAATATCTCAGGCTCATGCACCAAGGCCTGTGCAAGCCCCACTCTCTGACGGTAACCCTTCGATAGATTACCCACAAGACGGCTGAGTTTGTCATGAATGCCACACAACTCCGCCGCCCTTTCAACCTTCTCCTTGAGAACAGACGCATTCACACCCCTTATCTGTGCTGCAAATACAAGGTATTCCCGGACGGTCATATCCAGGTACAGGGGAGGATGTTCGGGCAGGTAACCGATAAGTTTTTTAAGTTCCTGGGGTTGATCATACATATCAGCCCCTTTTATCAGCACCCTTCCTTCCGTGGGCGGAAGATAACCTGTGATCATCCTCATTATGGTGGTCTTCCCGGCCCCGTTAGGCCCAAGAAGCCCCATAGTCTCGCCTTCCCGGAGACTGAAACTTACCGAGTCAACCGCAAGATGATGACCGAACCTCTTTGTCAATGACAGTACTTCAATCATTTTTCATCCTGCAACGTTGTCTCAACCTTAATTTCCACTCCATCCACCACCCAGTGGCCTTCAAACATCACAAGGGTATAGACATTTTTGTACCTGATCAATTCTTCCTCTGTAAGCGGCTTTCGTGTCTTGAAGTCAACATAATGATAGGACCACTTCTCTTCGGTCCAGACCTTGACCTCTCCGTCATGCTTCTCTATCCTTATGAACCGGAGTTCCCTGAGATCGCTCACCAACATCTTTCCATCCTTCTTCAGATAAAGGATGTAGGCGTCAACCCGGGCAACCTCCTTAGGAGAAGCAAAGTGCTCAAGCCTTCCAGCCTTTGCCGTTGAGAGGGCCTCTATCAACTGTCTGTTGTAGGCGGTCACGGCATTCTTTATCTCAGTATCGCCTGAACAGGCACCAGCAACAATTACCCAGATCAGTAACACAACTGGTAATTTTCTTAATCCTGTTATCATTCTATGCTCCCTGAACAGATTTTTCCTCCCCCATGGAATTCTCCAGGAACCTTACAAGTTCTTCCACCCGCTCATTGATAAGACCAGAAAAATATTTCGAATACGGTATCACCTCCAGCCTTCTGTCTCCGGAAAACCTGACATATATCCTCTCATCGGGATCAAGAAATCTGAGAAGCACCCCGAGAATACCCACAAAGGATATGACAAAGAAGAAGCCTATCCCCGGCTCCCCTGTCATCTGGAGAATCACCCATCTCCGGACATCGGGGATATGGATGCTGTATCTTCCCCACTGCATTGTTCCTCCAATCGGGATGATACTGCGCTGCCTGCCTTCCTTTCCGATCAGTTCAATCCCGAAGAAGGGGTTTTTAAGCTGGGGTGTTCTGGTATCGGGTTCTCCGTTATTGATATAGTAGTCAGGATAGATTGTTATGTTCACATGAATCCCCTCAACTCCGAAGTCATCTTCACGCCCACCCCTGTTTCTGAGGGATACGAAACTGTCAAAGATCGTTTTCTCCCCGTTCGTAATTATCACCCTCGGCGAGAACCCCCCTGACTGGAGGAGAAAATCCTTTCCGTCTATTTTGATGGGCCTGTTTATCTTCATCTCTTCAAGGCTGAGTTTTCCGGTATCAAGGTCCTTCACCTTCAGTTTCACCACATGGTCCACAGCAGTCCAGGGATCCTCCGGGGCATAGGTCGTATAGACCGAATCGAGCGAGATCAAGACATCCGGAACCGGGAGCCCCCAGAGGGGTTCCTTCTCTATGTAGAAAAAACTTTCCCTCTTGAGATGGAGGGTCTGTCCCTCGGTTATGTTAAAGGACGCACGGTATCCTCCAAGGTAATATATCACCAGGCCAACCAGGGCCGTTATAAGGATTGCGTGGAAGAATATGGAGCCCCAGAACCCGGCCTCTCCCCGGTATCCCACTATCATATCTTCAGCCTCAAAAACCCTCATCCTCCGCTTTCTGAACCATCCCTTCAGTTTTCCGGCTATCTCCGTCACCGTCATAACGGACTGGAGGGAAACCATAACGCCCTTCCTCTGTCCGGGTGCGAGTGGAATTTCTCCGGAGCGCGCCCTGGCCTTTCTCCATTTAAAAACCCTGTCAATACTGCACATGGTTGTCGATATTATCAGAAAGACACCGATTAACCCGAAGAAATATCCCTTTGCAAGTTTCTGGCTGTTGTATCTCTCTCCAAGCCAGTAAGCAATGGGATGTTCCTTCTGCATCTCCACCCTCTGTTGGTCTGTGAGAAGAGACGGGTTTGGAAGAAATGCACCTGCGGCCAATAGCAGAGTCACAACCGCAAGGAGCCATATGGCAAGGTTGCGCGAGACGAGCAGGTTCCAGATCTTCCCGCCGGGCTTATCGGTTTTCATACTTTCTTGCACTCTCAACTATCTCCCTTATCTGCTCGGAGTTTATCACCCCCTTATAGGAGTTCAGGTTACTCTCCGAAAGCCAGTATCTCACCCTCCTCTTTTCAGGAGAGCCTGGTTTCACCGGAACGAACATGAAAGAGGATGTAACCTCCTTCTCAACATCAACCCTTCCAACCCTCAGTCTCTGATCTCCATGAGTGGTATATACGGTTAACGTGAAGAATGGTTCTCTGAACCTGTAATCTTTTTCAAAGAATAGCTTTTCGTAACTAAGTCGCCTTACTGCATCTATGAGCGGATATATCTCGTGATACTGGAAAAGCCTTTTGCCAAACCTCCATTCATTACCGGTACGCTCAAACCTGTACTCCTTCCCCTCATATTTTATACTGATGCCTTTGACTGCTTCTCGGTCTTCAATTGCAAAAACCCTTCCATCCGCAAACCGTGAGGCATGGCTTGAAAGGAGCAGCCAGAAGGCCCTGCTCACCCGCATCACTTCTCCGGGCCGGTCGTCTCTTCTGAAAACGGCCTGTTTATCCCACTCCGTCCCCCAGTATCTCAACTCTCCCGAGGAAAGCACTCTGCCTCTCCTGTCACGGAGTCCAATCCTGATAATCTTTTTCAGGCCTTCCAGCTCGGCACTCCAGGGGAAAAAGGCCTCGGCCTTCTGAGTGGTGAGTATCTCAAGGAACGTATCCATCTCATTCTCGTCAGCCCTGAACAGAACGGGCTTTCTCAGAAACCAGCCATTCCCGGAGCGAACAAGCTCAACCTCCCCCTCCTTTCTCTCTATACTGATTGCATCTATCTGCTCCCTGGAGTACGGAAAGAGTCGCTTTTCCCTTATATCATACAACTTCAGGTAGAGGTGTCTTGCCGTCTCCTTATCTATCAGGAAGACTGTCCTCAGCCTTTCTGAAAAGGCGTAGTTCCCTGTGCCGGCAGGGTTTTCCTCCCCTACCTGGAGGACCTCAATATTCCCCCTATAGCCTATAGCAATAACCGAGTAAATCTTGTTTATCCCAAACTCGGGTAGGCTCCCGGCACTCCCTACCACCTTCAGAACCTTACCATCTGAAAGAGTCTTCATGAACATCGCCAGCGTACCTTCATCGGGCATAAAAAGGCCGGGGCTGGTAATCCACCATCTGCCATCCCTCCTTTTCAGTTCATAGGGAGGCTCTGTTCCCGCCTGTATCCTGATATAATCTATCCCGGTCGTATCGGAACGGAAGAATCTTTTCCTGAGTTCAGCAATCAATCTCTTTTCCTCGTAGGCAGGCTTCAGATACAGAAAATATACCACGCCAAGTATTAAAGCAATAATAAAGAGAGCCAGAGTCCTTCTGTACCTCACAGCCTTCTCCTCCTGAACCAGACAATCATTCCTGAAAGAAATATCAATACAGGAATACCTACAGGCCCCACGACCCTGACTGTCCCGACCTGTCTCTCTGTGACAA
The DNA here is from genome assembly GCA_964542175.1 of uncultured Thermodesulfovibrio sp. Taxonomy (GTDB): domain Bacteria; phylum Nitrospirota; class Thermodesulfovibrionia; order Thermodesulfovibrionales; family JdFR-85; genus WFTX01. Next base: position 40,039 of record CAZITN010000014.1, read on the forward strand.
AGAGGGGGATCACATCACCGGGATTGGAGGCTATACTCGTAAGGGAGCCCTCTCCAACGAGCCAGTTCAGTGTTCTCAGAAAGAGTTCACCGTTTCCACCAATCGATATGTAAGCATTAGAGATGAAATCACTATCTCCGAAAATCGCCACCCTGTAGAGTTCTTTCTTTGGGATCAGGACCGCCGCAAGCCGCTGATACCCCTCCTCTTCCTCTTTCTGCATAATCCCGTCCCCGTTTTTTTCAAACCAGCTCTTCTCAGTAGTCTTAACTATCCCATTGAAATTAAACTTATCCCTTGGACCAAAAAAATGTATCTCATGCACCCCTGGGAAAAATGTGCTCATCTGAAAGTCCCCGGTTATGGGGTTATCAATATACTTTCTCACCAAGGGAGCAGAGGGGCCGATCCCGGCGACATGCTGGCTGTCATAAACAGGATACCGGCTTATCCTGATGAAAATTTCCGAGAGGAAAGGAGCCAACTGGTCTGGAGAGTCAACGAGGATGACAAACTTTCCCCCACCCATCCTGTAGAACCGGAGCATCCTGTACTCGTCCTCCTTCAACCCCCTCATTGGAGAGGCTATTACAAGCAGATCGGTATCGGGAGGCACTCCACCGGTCTCGGTCAGATCAAGGGGTAGGGCCTCAAAACCGGATTTCCTCAGGAGTTCCACCACCTTTCCATAGCCGCTCCTATCGGTATCCGAAAGGGTTTTTTCTTCATGCCCCTGGAGAAACCTTACCTTTAATCTCCTCTTTCTCATCGCCCTTATGATAAGGTTTGTCACGGTCTGTTCATCGCTCCCCCTCTCCCTGTACACCTTACCCTTTTTCTCCAGTACAAATGTCCCGTATTCTCGCACACCGTATTCCTTTGCGAGAAGGGGAACACTGTCGAGGTCATGTATCTCATACAGGATATTCCTGTTTTCATACCTGTAAGCCTCAAGAAGATACTTCACCCGTTCGTAATCCCGTGTATTTACGGTTCCGAAGTAGATTAGGCGAATAGGTGTATCCACTTTTTCCAGTGCAGTAACACTCAGGGAAGAGAGGGAATACCTCTTGGAGGAGGTCATGTCAACCCTGAAATAGAACTGTCTGATAATCAGATTGAGCACCACCAGGATGAACAGGACAAAAAGGGCGGTCAGCATACTGTTCAGCCTGAGATGGACCGCCCTCTTCCTGGAATAGGACTTCAGGAGTTCAATGTTCCTCCAGGCATACAATGAAAGTAAAATCAGAGAGAATCCGGCAAGGATGCTTATCGGCCAGACCTTCTCGGGAGATCCCGCCGAAATCACAATGGCGGAAATCCCCGAAAGGATGCCCATCCCAAGGAGTATCCTTCCAACGAGCCTGCCCATCAGTACCGCTCTGCCTCCACCACCCTGTGAGAGAGAAAGAGCATGAAAAATATGAAACTCAGGAAGTAGAAGATGTCTCTCAGGTCAAGGATACCCCTGAACATGTTCTCAAAGGGTGCATAAAGGGAGATATCCCTAAGAAAATCGGCGACTCTCTGGTTTGCAGCACCAATACCGCCTCCAACAAACCAGAGTATCACGAGTATTCCGATGCTCAGGACAGCGGCTATCACCTGTTTATCCGTTACAGTAGATGCAAAGAGACCCACCGATATCATGGCTCCTCCTATCAGCAGAAGACCCAGATAACCGGTGAGTATGTGTGGCCAGTTCACCACGGAGAAGAGATCAAGGGTAAGGGGCATATAGATCGTAATGAGAACCGTTGCCACAAATACCGTATAGGCGGCAAAAAACTTCCCGATCAGGACCGAAAGCATCGAGACAGGTGAGGTCATGAGGAATTCCATCGTTCTTCCTCTCTTCTCCTCTGCAATAAGCCTCATCGTCAAGAGCGGCGTCAACAGGAGGAAGATCGTCCCCATGCTCCTCAGAAGCCCCTCCATTATCACAACTGTAGGGGTGAAGACCTCTGGTCTCTGCCCCGTTCCCGCCATCTCTATACCAGCCCTTGCATACCCTATCAGTGAATTATAGAAGAAGTATCCAAGTATGGCGTGAAAGACTGCTGCCACAATGTAGGCAATGGGGGAAAAGAGGTATTGTCTTATCTCTTTTTTGTAGATATATATTATCGATTTCACTCCGATTACCTGAACCTCACAAACCCTGCCTGCAGGAAGTGCTCGTCAAAGGCAATGTAGTGCCTTATGCCCATATCTTTCATCAGAACGAAACTCGTGCAGTCAGTAAAGGAGTAATTTTTGTCTTTGTGTCTTTTGAAATACTCCCATGCACGAAGTTTCAATTCAGTATCAAGGTAGATGATTTTTATAATGGAACTCTCAAGGAGGAATCTACCCGCCTTGACGGCATCTCTGTGACCTGCACGGGCAAGCATTGTTGTTATTGACTCATCAAAAATATAGTCAGTTATCAATAATATCTGCTTCTCCTGGATAGCCTTTTGAATAAGGGTTTTAGCCTCTTTGTGATTTCTATCCTTTTCAAGAAAAAGCGCCACTGCTGCACTGGTATCAAAAAAGACCATCAAGGCTTAATCTTCCTTTTTGGAGCACCGTAGAGATAATGGTCATGGTTTATAGACAGGTCATCAACATCTGCTTTGCAAAACCCGATAGCCTTTAAAAGAGGGTCATTCTCCCAGTCGATCTTTTCCTCCTCTTCCTTTAAATACCTCTCCGATGCCTCCCTGATTAGCGAAGCAACAGATTTACCTTCCTGTTTTGCCCTCTTTTTAAGACGTTTGTAGAGTTCTTCCGGGAAATACACCTGTGTTCTTTTTTCAGCAACAGCCATATATTCCTCCAATTTGTAATGTATATATATACATTATATATCAATCAACAAGGGGAAATCAAAGTCACAGAAGGTCAGAAATTCGCCTGTCATTTCTTATCTCGTTGGCATATTCTCTGAGGCCCCTCTTCTCATAGAATCTGACAGCCGTCTTCAGGGCCGCCGAGACAACCTCATTCTTTACATCCACATACCTTTTGTTCCGGAGCGTCTCCCTCCCTGAATCAAAAAACTCACGGGCTCTCTTTTCATCCCCCATCATCAGATATGTCTCGCCAATGATCATGTCCACGGGATAGGAGCCGTTCATCTTCCTGTATGCCATGTAATATCTGATGGCTTTTTCAAATCTGCCCGCCTTTCTTAAAGCATTTCCAAGGTAAATCTGTCCGTAATTGATCTTCGGGTTCTTCTCATATCCATAGCTGAAAAATGGTTCAGCCTCATAGGGTTTTTGCTCTTTGGCAAGCTTAACGCCCATATCTGTAAGAATATAGCAATAGTTCATGTCCTGGTTGCAGAGATTTTTACCCATATTCAAGGCCTCTCCATACCTCCCGACTCCGAGATAGCCGAAGGCAAGATAGGTATCAAGGGGAAGTGAAGAAGGGTACTTCGTTCTGACGCCCTCAAGAAAGCCCAGCAGTTCTCCGTACTTTTCTGATTTCAGGTAGTAATCGGCCGCACTCAGTATGCTCCATATCTCGGGCATGGAGTTGATGAGTGAGGGTTTTTTCAGTATCTCAATGGTGGCATCGCCCATCCATCTTTGATACGGTCTCAGATAGCCGCCGCGCACGGAGTATGCCACAACCGTGTCCATGAGCCTGTAATTCTGCCTGAACAGTGAAAGAAAAAGCATCCTTAAGGATGTAGCCCTGTCAACTCTGTAGTCAACAGGCATGGGCGGATAGAAGTCAACATCAATACTAAGTATAAGAGGTTCCCTAATCTCAGGCAGTTGTTCAATACCGCAGACACTCACTGGAATCCCATAGAAACTCCCCCTTGCACACCCGTCAATCAGGGCAAATGACCTTATCGATTCCTCAGGGAAACTGTATGTCTCAAGTAACCTCTTGACCCCGCCAAGGGGATCGGGAGTTGCAAACTTCGCAAAGGGTATCACCCAGTAAAGTTCCCTGACTATTCCGAGCCTTGCAGCGGCGTATATGAAGTTGCCTATGTTATAGAGGCTCTTATCTGCCAGAGAATCTGCCCTCTCCAGAGCCTCCCAGTCCTGCCGACGGTAGAGTTCAGCAAGTCTCTCAATCTTCTCATCCGGTATCCTCCGGATGTCATCATGGGTATCCACATTGATGAGAATGGCATCCCTGATCCCCATCTTCATCCAGCGGAGAAGCGCATCCGAGTGGGTCTCCATCACCCCGACATCCGTAACAGAATCCACACCAATAACAGGATACCGCTTGTTTACTCTTTCAGTACATGACAGAAAAAGAAGCAATAAAACGGCAGTCAGGAGGAAAGACAATGAAGTTACATTTCCTTTCATATGTTTTCTATTATAACAAAACAATAGTGAAAGTACTTCCAAGAAATCACCAAATTAGCATATCCGGGACGGTAATTTGATTAATAAAAGGGAACAAAAAAAGGGCGGGTTTTGACCCGCCCTTTCTGTCTGTTATAAAGTGTGTGTTAGTTATGCGTACCCTTGGTGCAGGTATTCCATGTATCGGTTCCGTTTTTAGCATAACACTTTGTTCCATCCCATTCCTGAGTCCAGGAGTTTCCGTTCATGAAGCCAGCATTGTTGCCACCACCAAGACCATAGGTGGAACTATGGGCCCCATACTTGTTACCCGCACCGGCATGGCAGTTTGTACAACCAATTGGCTGCTTACTACCAACCTGGCCTTTACCTCCAACGTTTGAGCCATCGGGGTTACCGCAACGGTCAGTCCTGAAAAGACCGAAATGCTGAATGGCGCTCAGGTTGCTCTTGGATGGGACATAGTCACCAGTACCTATGCCATAAACATCAGAGGCATGACAGTTTACACAGAATGTCTGGGCTGTGTAAGTTGCGTTCGTTCCCTGTCCGGCATCGGCATTTGTAGGTGTTCCATATCCACGCCCGCTAGTAGCTCCAGTGATTGATGTGTCAACTCCCCTCAGCATATACTGATAGGCCGAACCATGGGGACCGCGAGGTCCGACATTAATTGAGCCTGCCTGGTTCATTCCATGACAGTCGGAGCACTGTGCAACCGAATTCGGAGCCCATCCGTTAACAAGAGTATCTGTCGTAACCTTGTTGGAATTTGGTGTCACTGCACTACCAATCGGGTGCTTGCCTCCTGTTCCGGAGAGTTCCGTGGGCATCCTTGTTGTTGCGGGCCCGCCAGTGCCATGACAGCCGCTTGTAACACAGGTATCGTATTCAGTAGCCTCTCTCAGGAG
>CAZITN010000015.1:0-1897 GCA_964542175.1 uncultured Thermodesulfovibrio sp.
TTTCTTATCCAACACCAGAACAGGAGGTCTTTGTGGACAGGGTACTTAGCGGGATGCAGCCAAGCGGCTATCTTCATATCGGGAATCTTATGGGTGCACTCAAAAACTGGGTCTCCCTCCAGGACAGGTATGACTGCTACTACTTCGTGGCCGACTGGCATGCCCTCACCACAAATTACGCAAACCCCTCCATCATAAAGGAATACACCCATGACCTCCTTCTGAACTTCCTTTCATCAGGGCTGGATCCTGAAAAATGCACCATCTTTGTCCAGTCCCAGATTCTTGAGCATGCGGAACTCCATATCCTGCTGAGCATGATCACCCCGCTGGGATGGCTTGAGCGGGTACCCACCTACAAGGAGAAGAAGGAGGAGATAAAGGACAGGGATATCGGGACCTACGGTTTCCTCGGCTACCCTGTTCTCCAGTCTGCAGACATACTCATCTACAGGGCACGGTATGTCCCGGTAGGGATTGACCAGGTCCCCCATCTTGAGATAACCCGGGAGATAGCCCGGCGGTTCAACTTCCTCTACAAGTCGGAAGTCCTTGTGGAGCCGGAACCCCTCCTTGCGGAGTTTCCGAAGGTGACAGGGCTCGACGGGAGGAAGATGTCCAAGAGTTATGACAATGCCATATATCTGAATGATTCCCGTGAGACTGTTGAGCAGAAGATCCTTACTATGGTCACCGATACGCAGAGGGTGAGGAGGACGGATCCGGGAGACCCTGAAAAGTCTCCGGTCTTCCAGTTGCACAAGGTCTTCTCCACTGAGGAAGAGCAGGAGGAGGTGGCAGAGGGTTGCAGAACCGCTTCCATCGGCTGCAGGGATTGCAAGAAGGTCCTTCTCAAAAATCTCTTCGCTGTGCTTGAACCGATATGGGAAAAGAGGCGGGAGCTTTCAGAAAATCCAGGACTTCTTCAGGATATCCTTGAGGAGGGCAATGCCCGAGCCAGGAAGACCGCCCGGGAGACGATGGAGACTATCCGGAAAACATTGGATATGTATTGAAACCAGCCTTTCTTTAGTCTTAGCTATGAGCCTTGGAAGAACTTCCCGCCAAAGAACCTGACAATGTCTTCCAGATGGAAAGCCTGTTTTAAGGAGGACAGTGCAGAGACCTTTCATCAACAATAATTATTGTACTTTCTTATACCTTAAAATTGGGAAGGATTGGGGAGGAGGGATACTTCTTGGGGAGGAATTCATTGAGTGCGGACTTGCGCAGAGTTGAAAACTATCCGTGATCAGCAGGTTTCTGGCTCTGGGCCGGTTCCCCTTCACCGGGATTCTCTGAGCCCTGAGAGTCATCTGCTTCATTCTTCTGTCGCTTCAGTCTCTTCATTTCCTGCTTTTTCTTTCGTAACAGCTCTTTTCTTCGTTTTTCATGCTTGTACATCCCCGAACGCTTTGCCATTGACACCTCCCCTGGATTAATTAATTGGTCCGCACAACCTGTTACACCTGAGATTCCATCTCCAGATCACTCTGAATCAGCAGGAGATTGGAAAGGATGCAAGGTGTGCTTGCTTGTTAAAAAACAGGCCCCGCAATGCGGAGCCTGTTTCAAGGGTCTTACACCTTCATGATGTTTACTGCCTTAGGGCCTTTTTCGCCTTCAATCACATCAAAGTTGACGGTCTGGCCTTCGGCCAGGGTCTTGAAACCCTCGCCTTCAATGGCTGAATAATGCACGAATACATCAGTGCCGTTATCCTGCGTGATGAAACCAAAACCCTTGGACTCATTGAACCATTTTACAGTTCCGCTTGCCATGTTGACTTACCTCCTTCTTTCAGATTTGCGAAGTTCAAGGAGGTACTGTCATAAAAAAAGACTGCAAAGCAGAATACTTTGCAGTCTCAAACAACAAAATACTCCTTCAAGCTTCA
>CAZITN010000015.1:1997-41678 GCA_964542175.1 uncultured Thermodesulfovibrio sp.
CTGCAAAGCAGAATACTTTGCAGTCTCAAACAACAAAATACTCCTTCAAGCTTCATTATAAGAATAGCACACCTGGAACTCAGAAAGCAAGGGAAAAATGAAAACCCGAATTTGCCGATTCGCCGGTCAGTTTCAAGGACAGCCAGGAATCTGGCCTCCCAGGAAATGATTTTATCCCCCCCATTCATGTAAAATATATGAACTGATTGATAAATCAGCAAGTTTCGCTCCTTTCTTCTCAAAATACTTTTCAGGAGGACTGCGTATGAAACTCAGGGGTAAGACATGGAAGTTCGGTGCTGACATAGATACGGATGCGATAATACCTGCCAGGTACCTGAACACCTCCGATCCCGGTGAACTGGCTCAGCATGTTATGGAGGATGCTGACCCGGAATTTCCGAAAAAGGTCCAGAAAGGCGACATAATCGTGGCAGACAAAAACTTCGGTTGCGGGTCCTCCAGGGAACATGCTCCCATCGCTATAAAGGCTGCCGGGGTACAGGCGGTGGTGGCAAAGAGTTTCGCCCGGATATTCTACCGCAATGCCTTCAACATAGGTCTCCCCATCTTTGAATCCCTCGAGGCATCGGAAGGGATAACTGAAGGGGACGAGATAGAGATAGACGCCGACCTGGGAGAGATCAGAAACATCACAAAGGGGGAGACATACAGGGCAAAGCCGATTCCCTCTTTCATGCAGGAACTCATAAAGGCAGGAGGCCTTGTTGAATGGACCAGGAGACGGATAGAGGCAGCCTGAAAGACCCTTCGCCGTTCATCTCCGATTTCGACCTCTACCTCTTCGGCGAGGGCAACCACCTCAGGATATATGAAAAATTAGGTGCCCACCCCACAGAGACAGGGGGAGTGCAGGGAGTGCACTTTGGTGTCTGGGCCCCCAATGCCGAATCGGTAAGCGTCATCGGTTCATTCAACGGCTGGGATCCGGACTCACATCCCATGGTCCCGCTCGGAAGTTCCGGAGTCTGGGCTGTTTTCATCCCGGAAATAGAGGAGGGGGAACTGTACAAGTTTCATATCCGCTCAAAGGTAAACGGCTTTGTCCGTATCAAGACCGATCCCTATGGGTTCCTTTTTGAGGAAAGACCGAAGACCGCTTCAGTCGTTCATTCCCTGACCCGGTACAAATGGAAGGATGATGACTGGATGAAGGCCCGGAGGGAGACAGACCCCCTTATCCGGCCCATGGCTGTTTACGAGGTCCATCTGGGCTCATGGCTCCGGAGGGAAGACGGTGGGTTCCTGACCTATAAGGAACTGGCTGACAGGCTCATACCCTATGTTAAGGAAATGGGATTTACCCATCTGGAAATTCTCCCCGTTACCGAACACCCCCTGGATGAGTCATGGGGCTACCAGACAACGGGCTACTTCGGACCGACCTCAAGGTACGGAACTCCTGAGGATTTTATGGCCTTCATAGACCGGGCTCATCAGGAAGGAATCGGCGTGATCCTCGACTGGGTCCCCGGGCACTTCCCCCGTGATGACTATGCGCTCAGGTACTTTGACGGGACCGCCCTTTATGAGCATGAAGACCCAAGAAAGGGGGAGCACAAGGAATGGGGCACCCTCATCTTCAATTACGGGAGGCATGAAGTAAGGAATTTTCTCCTCTCCTCAGCCTACTTCTGGCTAGATAAGTATCACATAGACGGGTTAAGGGTTGATGCGGTGGCATCGATGCTCTACCTGGACTACGGAAAGAAGGAAGGAGAATGGCTACCCAATGTCTACGGCGGAAGGGAAAACCTTGAGGCTATCTCCTTCCTGAAGAAGTTCAACGAGATAACCCACCTCTACTTCCCCGGTGTGGTCACGATCGCCGAGGAATCAACGGCCTGGCCCGGCGTTTCACGGCCGACCTATCTCGGGGGGCTTGGCTTTACCATGAAGTGGAATATGGGCTGGATGCACGATACACTGGAATACTTCTGTAAAGACCCCGTCCACAGAAAGTTTCATCACAGCAATCTCACCTTCAGCCTCCTCTATGCCTTTTCGGAAAACTTCGTCCTTCCCTTCTCCCATGATGAAGTGGTGCACGGGAAGAAATCCCTTCTTGAGAAAATGCCCGGCGACAGGTGGCAGAAGTTTGCAAACCTCCGGGCACTCATCGGCTTCATGTACGGACACCCGGGAAAGAAACTCCTCTTCATGGGAGGCGAGTTCGGGCAGTCATGGGAGTGGGACTCCCAGAGCCAGCTCCAGTGGGAGCTTCTTCAGGACCCTGCCCACAGGGGTATAAGGCAGTACGTAAAGGACCTTAACGCACTTTACAGGACATCCCCCGCCCTCTATGAGGTGGACTTTGAGAGCAATGGCTTCGAATGGATAGACTTCTCAAACGCTGAGGAGAGCGTGATCGCCTTTATCCGCAGCTCAAGGAACAGGAGAAACTTCCTCCTCCTTGCCTTCAACTTCACTCCCGTCCCACGCTACAGATATCTTCTGGGAGTGCCTGAAGAGGGGTTTTACCGGGAGGTCCTGAACAGTGATTCGGAGATATACGGCGGTAGCAACATGGGCAATCTCGGCGGGGTTGAAGCCTTCCCGAATCCGATTCACAATCAGCCCTTTTCCATCTCCGTAACCCTCCCGCCCCTTTCGGTGCTGGTTTTCAGGAAGGAATAAGAGTGAAATCATTTCAGACACCCTCACCTTTATCAGGAGACGAGTTGTACCGACCTGCCTCCTCAAGGGGAAAGGATGAAAAGAGGTTACCACGAAACTGAAACAATGAGGGAATTCCTCAACCTTTATTGAACTTGACAAAAATCGTTTTATCTGATATTTTATATTCTCAAATTAGGTTATGCTTTGTTGACTGTATATATAGTTGATTTCTCTTGATGAAAGCAAATCATATGGTTAATGTTTCCTTATGGGTTTCATGAAAGACATGCTGAATAAAACATCAACGAGAGGAGGAATAATCATGAAATCATCAACAGGGGTAAAGAGCAAGTAAATAACGTTAGCTCTTATTACTGTAATGATGATTGTATCCGGTGCACTATTAAGCACTGCTCAGGGGGCATCGGTCAATTTTGCAGGCTATCAATTCTGGACAAACGGGGATGCAGGGCTTTCAGGTACTGATCTTGAACTGACACCGAATGCAGGTTCACAAGCAGGTACGGCTTTTATTTCTGTTCCCTATGACCTAACGGGGAATCCGTCCTTTAATGTATTCTTTCAATTCCGGATACCAGGCGGTACAGGAGGGGCTGATGGTATAACCTTCATGATACAGAATGATCCTGACAAATACACGGCGCTTGGTGCAGAAGGTGGCAGTATTGGATATGAAACGATTTCTAACAGCCTAGCAGTTGAGTTTGATACTTATCAAAATGGCAATTATTCTGATCCTGATGACAATCATGTTGGGATTGATACTAATGGCAATATGATATCACTTGTTACTGCCGATCCAGGATTTGATATTAACGATGGTAATTCCTATTATGTATGGATGGATTATGACGGGACAACAAATACCCTTGCTGTTTTTGTAAGCACCACTAATTCCAAGCCTGCTACGGCACTGATCACATATACGGTCGATATTAACTCCCTTATTGGCAACAAGGCCTATATAGGGTTTAGCGCAGGCACAGGAGCTGCTGCTAATCAACATCTCATTGAGGATTTCAGCATAAGCGGACTTGATGCGTATAATGTTGCTGTTCCTGCTTTGGATGAGTGGGGAGTAGTCCTCCTTGCACTTATGCTTGGAAGTATCTCTCTTATCTGGATCAGGAAATGGAGAACTGAATAAGATTTTGTTTATAAGGGGCTGAGGGACTGATCTTCTCTCAGTCCCTGTATTTATTCACTTCCTTCCATAACAGAAAGAACTTAGCCTTGTTTTTATAGAGATACCCCTTCATCCCTCTGGCTTCTGCCCTTTTTATGTTTCCCTCGTTATCGTCAAAAAAGAGGATCTCCTCAGGCCTTAGCCTGAGTTTTTCCGCCACATCGGTGAAAACTGAGGGGTCACGCTTTGATTTGTGGAGATGGTATGAGTTAAATACATAGTCAAAGTGTGAAAAGATGTTTTCTTTTTCGTTTATCTCATCGAGCCAGTTTGTCTGATCACTCAGGATGCCCGTGATGTAACCCTTCAGGCGGAGTCTGTCCACAAACCGCAAGAGTTCTCGATCAAGAGAGAACCTATTCAAGAGTTCCCTTCTCAAGGAGTCATCATCTCCCTTTATACCGGTCTTCCTCCTCAGTGCCTCCCAGTATCCCTGCTCGGTTGCCATGCCGGTCACATAACCGGTCTCAAAGACCAGCTCCGTGGCGGTATCAAAAAACATTTCAGGGTCAAGGCCGTTCTTACGGGCTATCGCCATCAGCCCCGCCCTGAAGCCCTCACCTGCCAGTACACCTCCAAAGTCAAAGAGGACCGCCTTAATCACTGAGGAGGGCCTTCCTTGTAATCTCTTCAGCCACTCTGAATATCTCCTCCTTCTCTTCAGGGGTACGGGCCTCTATGTAGAACCTCACCTTGGGTTCTGTCCCTGATGGCCGGATCATCAGCCAGGAGCCGTCTTCAAGGACGAGTTTTGTCCCGTCCACCGTTATCTGCTCCTTCACCTTCAACTCCCTGTCTCCGATCATGATGGTGCTTCCCTGGGGATACCTCTTCCGGATCACTTCAAGTCTCTTTCTGAGGGCCTCACCAGTGAGGCTCCGGTCAACCCCTATCCCTGACCTGTCAGGATAGTATGCCCCGTACTCCCGGAAGAGATCCTCCAGATATTCGCTCAGGTTCTTTCCTGTTCGTGAAATCATCTCAATGGCAAGCAAAAGCCCGAAAAGGGCGTCCTTCTCAAGGGTGTGATTATAGCCGGAGATCCCGTCCGATTCCTCAAAGGCCACAATAGCCCGTTCAGGGGCATCGGGGAGCATGAAGGGCCGGAAGTTCTTGAATCCCACCTTTGTCTCTCTCACAGGGATGGAGTGCCGTGCTGCTATGGCATTTACGAAATTGCTCGTTCCCACGGATTTGACTGTAACCCCCTCTATACCCTTATGAGCATGGAGAAAGTGAAGGGCCATGGCACCGAAGTAGTTCATGGGTATCTGCATCCGAGGGTCTGCAAAGCGGATCCTGTCACCATCGGGGTCCATAATCACTCCCAGCCGGAAAGAGGCGTTGCTCTCCCTGAGCAGTTTTTTGACTCCTGCCATATTCTCTGCCGATGGCTCAGGGGCGACGCCTCCGAAAAGATAATCATCCTCTGTCCTCAGTAGTTTTACCTTGTCCCCGATAAACTCCTCCCCCAGTATCCTTGCAGGCCTGCCCCTTGTGGCCCCGTGGACATGGTCAATCACGATCAGGATGTCTTCATCTTCAATAAACCGTCTCACCCTTTCAAGGTCTATCGTTCCCCTCTCTCTGAGGTAGCGGATGTAGAGGTCGGTAGTGTCTATCTCTTCATAATCAAGCTGAGTCCATTCCGGCAGTGACGGAGGCTCGCCGCCAGACTTCATTATCTCATTGGCATACTTCTGGATCACCCCTGTTATCTCACTCCCGGCAGGCCCGCCGTCAGAGGGGTTGAATTTTATCCCCTGGTAATTGGCCGGGTTATGGGATGGTGTGATATTGATGGATGCCGCGGCACTGAGCATCTCAATGGATGCGGAGATTTCAGGGGTAGTGGTTTCCCCGGCATAACAGGCCCTGATCCCCTCCCTGTTGAGAAGAGATATAACCACCCTGGCAAAGTCCGGGCCCATGAAACGGTTGTCATGCCCCACGATTACTCCCCGCTTCTTTACCTCCCCGTAGTCCTTGATGCCGAGGGCCCTTCTGGTCTCATCCGACGGGGTCCGGAGTACCCGGATGATCGCCTCAGTGACTGTCAGGACATTTCTGAGGGTGAAGTCCGTCCCGATCTCACCCCTCCAGCCGGAAGTTCCGAAGGTTACCACTGTTTCTGCAGTATTTTTACGGACAAACCGGCCGATCTCCTGAAGAAGATCATGGTTGCCGGTTTTCAGGATCTCATTCCAGCACTGGGAAGCACTCTCACAGGCCATCAATACCCTCCTCCTTCAAAGTTTATTGAATATGTACAGCAAGCGCTAACCCCGTGGGCTTGCCGCAGGGTTCTGCATTTATGATATTATACACTACCGACTCGAAGGAGTCTCTGCCCGGTGATACCGGCCCTTTCCACCCGTAGCTGCTTTAACCTGGTGCGACAGCAGTCCCTTCGAGCACTGCTTTTCACAGACACCCGATTTTATATACATTCTGGAGGAGATTGAAATGTCAAAGGCTTACAGTATTGCAGTAATTCCCGGAGACGGAACCGGGCCCGAGGTTGTGAGAGAAAGCATCAAGGTCCTTGATGCCGCTTCCCAGAGATTCGGCTTCAAGCTCAACTATACCACCTATGATTTCGGCGGGGATAGATACCTGAGAACTGGAGAGGTCCTTCCCGAAAGTGCCCTTGATGACCTCAGAGGGCACGATGCCATACTCCTTGGGGCCATAGGTCATCCGGATGTAAAACCGGGAATACTTGAGAAGGGGATACTCCTCAGGATCCGGTTCGAGCTTGACCAGTACATCAATCTGAGGCCCGTCAAGCTCTATCCCGGCGTGGACTGTCCGCTGAAGGACAAGGGACCTGATGATATTGACTTCGTGGTGGTAAGGGAGAATACCGAGGGGCTCTATGTTGGAGGCGGGGCCTTCCTGAGAAAGGGCACCCCCAATGAGGTTGCCATACAGGAGTCCGTAAACACCCGGCACGGTGTGGAACGGTGCATTCGCTATGCCTTTGACTACTGCAGAAAACGGAACCGCGAAAAGACCCTCACCCTCTGCGGAAAGACAAATGTCCTCACCTATGCCTGGGACCTATGGCAGAGGACATTCAACGAGGTAGCCGGAGAATACACTGACATCAAGACGGAATATGCCCATGTTGATGCTATAACCATGTGGTTTGTTAAAAACCCCGAATGGTTCGATGTGATCGTGACGGACAACATGTTCGGCGATATCATCACCGATCTCGGGGCCATGATACAGGGAGGGATGGGGATTGCTGCAGGCGGAAACATCAATCCTGAAGGGGTGAGCATGTTTGAGCCCATAGGCGGATCCGCGCCCAAATACACCGGACAGAATGTTATAAACCCGCTGGCAGCGATCTGTGCAGGAGGTATGCTGCTTGACTATCTCGGTGAGGAGACGGCGGCCGATACCATTGAGAGATCGGTCATGGAAGTGACGGGGAAACACCTGAAAAGCCTTGCCGCCGGACGGATGGGATATTCAACCACAGAGGTCGGCGATATGGTGGCAAACTTTGTTGCCACCCTTTGATGGAGATAGATTGAATCCGTAAGCATGGGAGGTAGTATGCTTCAGAAAAAGGAAAAATACAAGGTGGCCGTTGTAGGCGCCACAGGTGCTGTAGGCGAGGAGATGGTCCTGATCCTTGAGGAGAGGAAGTTCCCCGTTGATGAAATCTTCCTCTTTGCATCGGAGCGGTCCGAGGGAAAGAAGGTTGAGTTCCAGGGTGAGAAAATCATGGTCAGGACCCTGAATGAAGACTCTTTCAAGGGGATTGATATCGCCCTCTTTTCAGCAGGTGGCAGCAGGTCAAAGGAATGGGCACCCGTTGCCGCCCGGTCCGGCTGTGTTGTTGTGGACAATTCCTCGGCCTGGAGGATGGATCCCGAGGTCCCCCTCGTAGTTCCCGAGGTAAACCCTGATGACCTCCGGAATCACAAGGGGATAATAGCAAACCCCAACTGCTCAACCATCCAGATGGTGATGGCCCTTAAGCCGATACATGACATCGGACGGATAAAAAGGGTGGTCGTCTCCACTTATCAGGCGGTATCCGGTACCGGCAAGAAGGCGATGGATGAACTCCTTCAGCAGAGTGCCGACTTCCTGAACTTCAATGAAGTGAAATGCAATGTCTATCCCCATCAGATCGCATTCAACCTCCTTCCCCACATAGATGTCTTTCTTGAAAACGGGTACACAAAGGAAGAGATGAAGATGGTGAATGAGACCAAGAAGATCATGGGTGATGACTCGATAAGGGTTACGGCAACCACCGTCCGGGTTCCTGTCTTCAGGGGGCATGCTGAGAGCGTGAACATAGAGACGGAAAAGAAGATTACCGCAAACGAGGCCCGGGCTGCCCTTGCCGCCTTCCCGGGGGTCGTGGTATTTGATGCCCCTGAGAAGAACGTCTATCCCCTCCCGATCATGGCATCAGGAAAGGACGAGGTCTATGTAGGAAGGGTGAGGGAGGACGAGTCCATTGAGAACGGACTTAACATGTGGCTCGTCTCGGACAACCTGAGAAAGGGAGCCGCCCTGAATGCGGTCCAGATTGCGGAAAAACTGATAGAGATGGCATAGGAAAGACAGGTTGAGGTCGAGGTCAAGGAGGTCAAGGTTGAGGCTGAGGTCAAGGCGGAGCAACCTAATACACTAATACACCAATGTTCTGGAAGGTTTGATATGAAGGTCATAATAGATGAGGATACCTGTATAGGATGCGGTAACTGTTCTGAGATCTGTCCGGCCGTCTTCATGCTGGACGAGGAAATAGGGAAGGCCCGCGTCGTAGACTCCGATGCCTGTGACTATGCCGGATGCTGTGAGGCCGCTGAGGAGAACTGTCCTGTCGAGGCAATAACCATTGAAGAGGACTGAGGGGTTCCCTGCAGAAAAGATTGGCTGGGTACTGAGGAGGCTGAAAAAACAGGTTTCGAACCTCTCCGTTCCCTACCTTGAGCATATGGTGAGGAAGGACCGTTCTCCCTTCCGAGTACTTGTCTCCTGCATCCTCAGTCTCCGGACCCAGGACAAGACCACCTCTGAGGCATCAGAACGGCTCTTCTCCCTGGCAGAAACGCCTGAGGACCTTGCTTTACTTCCTGTGAAGGAGATCGAGAAGGCGATATATCCGGTCGGGTTTTACAGGGTGAAGGCCGGAAACCTCAGAAAGATCGCCCGGGAGATTGTCACAAATTATAACGGGACGGTCCCGGACTCAATAGAGGAACTCCTCAAACTTGACGGTGTGGGCAGGAAGACGGCAAACCTCGTCGTTACCCTCGGATGGAACAGGCCCGGCATCTGTGTTGACACCCATGTCCACCGTATCACGAACCGGTGGGGCTATGTGAAAACGAAGACCCCGGAAGAGACGGAGTTTGCCCTCCGCGAGAAACTCCCCCGCCGGTACTGGAAGGAGATAAACGGTCTCCTTGTTGCCTTTGGGCAGGGTATCTGCAAGCCCGTCTCACCACTTTGCAGCCGGTGCTGCATCTATGAGTATTGCCAGAGGATCGGAGTAAAGAAAAGCCGATAAGTTAAGATAAAATATGCTGGTTTCCTTTATAATCCCGGCACATAATGCAGCCGCTACGATCCAGAAGACACTTGCATCATTCATGAAAGAAGACCTGGAGGATGTTGAGGTAATCCTTGTTGACGATTTCTCCGAGGATGATACTCCTGCTCTGGCAGCTCTGATTCTTTGCAAGATAAACGGAAGGATGATCCAGACTGATGAACACTCAGGGGCAGGGATAGCAAGAAACCGCGGTGCAGAGGCTGCCCAGGGAGAGGTTCTTGTCTTTATTGATGCTGACTGCCTCATCAAGCCTGGACTCATTGATAGCATCAAAAAGGAAGCCGAGGCAATCCTGCCTGGAACAATTCTTGGCGGAACCTATACCCCCCTTTCTTCAGACGGTGGTTTTTTCAGCGACTTCCAGTCGGTCTTCATAAACTATTCCGAGACAAAGCACCCTGAAAGCCCTGATTATATCCCGACCCACCTGATGATTATAGGGAAAGAGGATTTTTTTTCTGCGGGAGGGTTCCGGGAGGATTTCCTCCCCATACTCGAGGACGTCGAGTTCAGCCACAGGGCCCGTGAGCAGGGATTCCATCTGAGGATGATCCCATCTCTCCAGGTCGGCCATATCTTCAACTATACGTTCCTGAAATCTTTGAAAAATGCCTTCAGAAAATCCTTCTACTGGACAATCTACTCACTTTCCCGAAGGGATATCTTTCGTGATTCCGGAACCGCCTCAAGGGAACTCAAGGTCAATATCCTTTCCTGGCTCGTAACACTTCTGCTTATAGCTCTTGCTCTGTTTCCCGGCAACTTTACGCCCCTTCTTTTCTCCATACCGGTAAACATCCTGAATATCATCCTGAACAAGGACCTTCTCGCCGCCTTCTTCAGATCGGGTGGCCCTGGATTCGGCCTCAGTGCCGCAATGTACTATCTCTGCATATATCCCCTCCCTGTGCTGACAGGTGGAGTCCTTGGAGGCATGGCTACTCCATTTTTCAGGAAGAGACTGGATTTTTGAGATGTATTCCCCCTTAAGGCATATACCATCGGCTTTTGTCAGGAAAAGGCCTGTCCAGTTCACATTCTTTCTTACAAGACGGTGCAATGCCCGATGCCCCTTCTGTTTCTATCTGAAGGATGAGGACTTCCAGACCGGCAATAAGGAACTCAGTCTTGATGAGATCAAAAGGGTGGCAGAGGACCTTGGGAACCTCCTCTGGCTCTCCTTCTCGGGTGGAGAGGTTTTCCTCCGGGAGGATGTCCGGGAGATAACGGAAATATTTTATCACCATACACGCCCGGCGGTCATCCTCTTCTCAACAAACGGTCTCATGCCCGAGGTCATCAGGCAGGAGGTGGAAGGGATTCTTTCCGACTCTCCGGAAAGCAGGATCGTCGTGAAACTCTCCCTTGACGGGTTTGAGGAGACCCATGATTACCTGAGGGGGGTGAGGGGGGCTTATGGGAAAGTCCTGGAGACAGCCCGTCTGCTCAACCCACTCCTTGGAAGATACCCCAATTTCGAACTCGGGATAAACACCGTCTTCTGCCGTGAAAACCAGGACGAGATCCCTGACCTGATTGACCAGGTAAAGACAATGAAGGGTATCAGGACCCATACTGTCTCGCTCATCCGGGGAAGGGGTCTCGATGAAGTGGACCTGGGAAAATACAGGAAGACGGTTATGAGGCTTGAGGAGCAGATCCGGCGGGGAGAGGCTCAACGATACTCCTTCAGAGGAGCCCGTCTGAAGGCGGCCCAGGATATCCTCCAGAGGCGGTTGATCCTCCAGACGATAAAAGAAAATCGGCAGGTAATGCCCTGCCTCGCCGGAAGGCTAACGCTCGTGATGAGGGAGGAAGGCTCTGTCTATCCCTGCGAGGACTTCCGCCTTCGTATCGGTAACATAAGGGATGCAGGTTACAGGTTGACAAAACTACTTGAGACGGAGAGGGCAAAAGAGGTATTGAATGAGATAGAGAAGGGCGGATGCCACTGCACCCATGAGTGCTACCTGATGATGAGCATTCTGTTCAGCCCATCGGCCTGGCCGCGCCTTCTCAGGGAGTATCTCCGGATGGACCGGGACTGATAGACTCAATAAGGCGACGGAGATCAGCCAGCCGGTAAGGCTTTGGGAGTGCGCCCCAGAAGCCGTAGTCCCTGAAGTTCTTTATCATCCAGCTGTCGGAGTACCCGCTCGATACGACCGCCCTTACATCCGGATCTATCTCTCTGAGCAGTCCAAGTGCTTCCATCCCGCCATGTCCGCCCGGCACCGTAAGGTCAAGTATCACGAGGTCAAAGGTCCTGCCCATATCCCTTGCCTCTCTGTAGCGCTCAACCGCCTCTTTGCTGTTTTCTGCTGTAACGACCTTGCAACCCAGTTCCGCCAGGGCAGAGGCTGCAAAGTCCCTTACCACATCCTCATCATCCATTACCAGAACCTTCATTGCAGAAGGGGAAGGCTTTCCCATACCTTTCTTCTCCTGTCTATGGTCAGGTCCGCGGCTAAGGGGAAGGTAAATCTGGAATGTCGTCCCCTTCCCTTCGGACGAAAACACGGTTATATAACCATTATGTCTCTTTATGATCGAGTATGCCGCAGCAAGGCCGAGCCCGGTACCGGTCTCCTTTCCGCTGAGAAAAGGGTCAAAGACCTTCTCGATGTCTTGCTCCCTGATCCCGAAACCGTGATCCGAGATGGTTATCCTGGCATATTCACCTTCCGGAAGAGGTACAGACTGATCTTTTCCAAGCGAGACAACCTCGCAAAGAACCTTTATCCTCCCTCCACCGGGCATGGCCTCTCTGGAGTTCTGGACAATCCCCTGGATGGCCTGTTTAATCTGGTTCTGATCTACCTCGATCTCCAAACTGTCGCAGGTTGTATGGAAATCAAAGCTGACCGGCGCACCCTCGAGGGTAAGGCTGACCGAATCCTTCACAAGTTCAGAGAGGTTCACCATGCTCTTGTAGGGAACCCCGCCGCGGGAGATGTTAAGGAGCTTATGGCTCAGATCCCGTGCCTCCAGACAAGCCCTTTCCGCTGCCGAGAGCTTATCGAGCAGTTTTATGTCGCTGGGATAGAGCATCTGGATCAGATTTATATTCCCGAGTATCCCGGTCAGCAGGTTGTTGTACCTGTGGGCGATCCCTCCGGCAAGGGTAGACAGGGATTCGAGTCTCTGGATCTTGAGCAGTTCCCTCTCCATTTGTTCCCTGTAGGGGAGTTCATTCTGGAGGGCCTCGTTTGCCTCCTTCAGTTCCCTGGTTCTTTCCCTAACAGTCTCTTCAAGGCTGTCCCTGTGTCGTTTCAGGTCCTCCTCCGCTTCACGCCGCCTCTCTATCTCACGGGAGAGATCGAGGTTAAGTCCCTCAGCTCTCTCCTTCTCAGAGGCAAGCTGAAGGAGAAGTCGATCCTTCTCATGCCCGAGAACGATTGACTTAATGGTCATTTTATGAATATGCCTTGCCGCTATGGTGATCAGGACGAAATAGAGGGTGATCATCCCGCTCATGGCATACCCTATCTCCCCTCCCATAATGATTCCCTTTAATATCAGGGGCAACAGGGCCGGAAGGCTATAGCTCAGATATGCGGCCATAAGCACTGCATAAGAGGCAGCAGCCCCTGCCACCAATCCCCCGATCACAAAGATTATGAATACTTGATAGAGAAGGTCTGACGGATAGGCTATAAAGGTTAGCAAGCCCCAGGCAAGACCAGCGCTGAATACTGTGCCAATAAAGAGCCTTGCGTCCTTTTGAGGGGGCCGCCCCTCTCCCGCCTGCTTCCACTTTCGATAGGTCAGGTACCGGACCAGACTGATCGCCTGGATACTAAAGTACCATAAGGCCAACCCCTTGAGCGGTACCCTTCTGAAAAGGACCAGTCCCAGGATGGTTGAGTTCAGGATTGATCCCAGTAGACCGAGGGGTAGATTTCTAAAAAGGAAGTCTACCTGCTCACGATAGACCTCATCTCTGGCGGGAAGGTCTTGCCCCCTTGCTCTTTGGTCGCTCTCCCCTTTCATTAGTCTGTCCCGGGCCCTCTGCCCCTTATCTCATTATACCAGAAAACAGAAGAACCTGCAAAAGAAGATTTTTGGCTCTGCCGGGTTTTATCTAGATCCCCGGGCTGCTGCTTTACCTCCTGAGCACACCCTCCTTCAGCCATAGCCAGGCAAGGCTTCTCAGGCCGGAGACTGAAAGGACGAGATCCCGCAATGACCTGATCCCCAGGGCCCTCCGTACAAGGAAGCGGGGTCTTGAGTAGAACCTCCTGAAGGCGATCTGTCTCAAACGGAATATCTCATCCCTCGTCATCGTATAGGGGACAAAGGCAGCTCCCTGGTAGGTGTAATCTTCAAGTTCAGAAGAGAGAGAGCCGTACTTTTCAATATTCTCATAAAGTTCGGTCCCAGGAAAGGGTGTAAGGGCATGAAAGTTTGCCACATCAGGGTCAAGTTCACAGGCAAACTCTATGGTCTCAAGCGCCTCTTCAAAGGTTTCACCTGGAATTCCGATCAGGAAGGGAAGAAAGACCCTTAACCCGGCATCCTTTGCCGCTTGAACTGCCGCCCTCGTCTGCTCAAGGGTGATCCCCTTTCTCAGGGTGTTCAGGTTCTTCTGGACCCCGCTTTCCGCGCCCATCAGGATGGCCCAGCAGCCGGCCTCCCTGAAGGCCCTCAGGAGCCGATAGTCCACCTGGTGAACACAGGCAGAGGCAAACCAGGTGAAATCGAGCCGCCGCCTCTTTATCTCCTCTGCCAGTTCAAGGGCCCTCCCGTAATCAGCGGCAAGGGTATCGTCAATGAACTTTATCTCCCTGTAGCCCTGCCGGAGACACTCTTCAATCTCCTCCAGAACTTTCCCTACACTTCTGAACCTGATACCCCTCTCCCTCCGCCGGTCAATCTGGAAACAGAATATGCACCTCCTGTTACAGCCCCTTGAAGTGATCACCACAGCAACAGGCCTCCGCCGGTAGGTTGCCGGTGGAGGTATGTAGCGGTCTGGTTCGCCAAGGAGATCCCTTGCCGGAAAGGGGAGGCTGTCGAGGTCCTCAATGAGGGGCATGTCCGGGTTTTCAACAATCCTCTCTCCATCCCTCCATGCAAGCCCCTTCACACCTGCCAGGTCTCTGCCTGTCTTGAGACAACCGGCAAGTTCCAGGAACGTCATCTCACCTTCACCTGTCACCACTGCATCAATCGGCCGGGCCTCCTCAAGGACCTTCCCCCTCCGGGCTATAGGATAGGGCCCGCCTGCAACCGTGAATATGTCCTGTGAGACGGCCTTTATTCCCTCCGCCGTAAGGACTGCTCTCTTCCAGCCGAAGGTGGTGGAATATATACCGGCGATATCAGGCTGGTAACTTCTCACCTCGTCGATTATCTCTCCGTGGGAGGTAAAGGCTCCGTTCAGGAAGCGTACCTGATGCCCAGCCTGCCTCAGAGCCCCAGCCACATAAAGTGTCCCGAGAGGCTGCCAGTAATTGATCTGTACCGAGGCGGTCCTGGTCGGAAAGATATCCTCAGGCCGCCAGGCAGGTATTACGAGGAGTATTTTCATCAGGTTTCCCTGGAAACTTGACCGGTAACTGGCTGCAAAACCGTGCTGTATCTCAGTTCCGGAAACCCCCGCCTGCCCATCTCCTCAGCCGCATTCATCCCTGAAAGCATAGCCTGATCCATGTTCAGGTATTCGAATCCGCCTGTCCTCCCTGCCAGGGAAAGGTTTCTGAATCGTGCAAGGTAATCCATGATCTCCTGGAGGGTCTTTCTGTAATGGATGTCAAAAACGGGGTAGGCATGGTGTATCCTGAGCACCCTGAAACCTGTAACCGCTTCACCACCTATAATCCCAAGGGCCTCAAGGCATCCAGTCGTGATATCGGATATTGTTTCATCCTCCATGTTCCAGAGGTCATCACCGGAATTTGTAAAGTACTCAACCACCAGGTGGGTTTTTCCATCTGGTGCCATTTCAGGACTCCAGTTCCGGGGCTCATGAACCCTGCCGAAAGGAACGGATCTCTCGGGTATATAAAGCCAAGTCAGGTCGGAAACACTGCCTTTATCAAGCATGATAACAACTACCATGAGGTCCCTGTATCTGAGTTTCCTGGCTGCCTCCATCAACTCTTCCGGTGGTGACGGTCTGAGCGCCTTGAGTAGGGCTGTTACCGGGATTGTTGAGAGATAGTCCTCTCCAGTCACCCGTCTGATACCTTCAGGGGTGAGGAGGGTAATTCCCCTTATCAGCCCGCCCCTGTGGTGTATCTCCATTACTTCGGTGGAACCCAGAAAGGTTGTATGGCTCCGGGCTGCATAAAGGAGTCTTTCTGGTAGTTCTCCAATCCCGGACCGTGGGTAATAGAAACAGTCTGTAAGTGTCCTTTCGGCACAGCGTTGCTTTCTGAAAATGGCGTTGCTTATTGCCTTACCGAGAGAGAGTCCCTGAATCCTCTTTGAGACCCATTCGCTGCTTATCTCTTCGCAATCGATCCCCCAGACCTTTTCAGAGTAATCCCTGAAGTATATCTCATAAAGGGTATTGCCGAAATTCCCTCTCACCCAGTCCCGGAGTGAAAGGGCCTCTTCTTTCCCGAACCGCTGTCGTACCCTCTCATAGAGATACTCCCCTATAATCCTTGCGGACCGGAAGGCCCCGAAGCCTGATAATGCATTCAGCGGTCTCAGCGGATAGTCAAAGTACCGTCCCCGGAGCAGGATCCTGCTCTTACGCCGGACACTGAGGAGATCTTTTCCCAGAAGCTTCTTGAAAAGGGCCTCCAGCCGGGCATCCTCAGTAAGCAACCTGTGCCCTCCAAGATCGAATCTGAAGCCTTCTGCCTCAAAGGTCCTTGCAAGACCTCCCGGCGCATCCCCCCGCTCAATAAGAAGGGACCTCTCATCAAGGTCCCTGAACTTGAGGGCCGCAGAAAGACCTGCAAGCCCGCCACCGAGTATAACCTTCATCTTGCTACAAGCACCGGCACCCCTGCATTGTTCACAACCTCCCTGCTTACGCTCCCAACAAAGAGGTTTCCGGGCCTCTTGCCCCTGGAGCCGATGATGACCATCTCCACACCTTCATCCGTGGCAGCCTGTATTATCTCCTCCGCCGGGTGCCCC
Source organism: uncultured Thermodesulfovibrio sp. (assembly GCA_964542175.1). Taxonomy (GTDB): domain Bacteria; phylum Nitrospirota; class Thermodesulfovibrionia; order Thermodesulfovibrionales; family JdFR-85; genus WFTX01. Next base: position 18,536 of record CAZITN010000015.1, read on the forward strand.
TCCCTTACCATGGTTATGAGCTCGGGTATCCCGAGATCCTCCAGTTCCTTCACATAGTGTTCGAGCACCTTCTTGGCTTTCTTATCGAGAAGTTCCTGATATTCCGACCCCTTCAGGGCCTCTTTGAGTTCATTCATCTCTGATTCACTCAGGAGGAGGTCGTCCATCACGGACTTTCCCTCCATCTTCTGGACTGTAAGCAGGACAACACTTTCAGGCCTTGCTGAAGAATAGAGCCTCTTGAAGGTCTCCACCGCAGTCCTGGAGCCCTTGGTTTCATCCACTGCTATAAGAATCTTTTTCATGTCCACTCCTTCTGCGTTTCTCTATTCAGACTCCTCCGAGAGTTCCTTATAATACTGCATCATCTCATCACTCACACCTTCGAGTTTCTCCAGTTCGCTTCCACCGCCATAACCTGCAGCCTCCACCGCCTCAAAGTAGCCAGGCTCGGTCCCGGTCTTTGCAGATATCTTGTAGCCGGCAAAAAACCCCACGACCCAGACGAGCACTGCTATAATTATCCAGTTTCCGGTCTTCATCTCCGCCTCCTCATTCTCCACTCTGAGGGGACTGCTCCCCTTCCTGATATAACTGCTGATACTCTTTCATCAACTCCTCATCCCCTGGGGTTCCTTCCTCCATGACCGCTTCGCGCTGACCGAACCCGACCTCCATGAAGGGTGGAACGGCATAGCCCATCATGAAGCCCAGGAATCCGACAACAATGAGAATAATGATCCAGAAGGATTTATCTTTCATCTCCTTGCCTCCCTTAACCCTTCTTTATAGAGAAGGTGAAGACACCTCCCTCCATCTTCTTGTCAACTATCTCGTTCCCGTTTGAATCGCACATCGCCGTTATGGACTCGGAAGATGACGGGTTATCAAAAACCACATCCAGAATGTCACCGGAATGGAGTTTCTCCAGCGCCTTTTTGGTGTAGATCTGGGGATGGGGGCATACATACCCAGTAACATCAAGCATATACCTTCCCTCTTCCTTTTTTTCAAACTTCATTGCCATTATCCCTTACCTCCTTTTTAGGTTTTTATTCTTTCCGTCTCCTGGGATCCTTGCCTCTGCCGGTAAATGCCGGCATATGTATAAAGAGGTGCTTCAACGAGTGAAGCACCTGCAGGATCAGAGTTCGAATTCCAGAGATTCCATCTCCTTGGCCATCTTTCTCTCAGTCCACCAGTTGAAAAACTTCACCCCGATGAAGGCTCCTCCTATCATTCCCACTCCAAAGAGCCAGCCTGAAGGGTCACCGTTGGCCGCCCTTACGAAGAAGCCTCCGATATTACAGCCAAGGGCGAGCCTTGAGCCGATACCCATGAAAAAGCCGCCAATAATAGCCCAGACTGCAAGTTCCCGTGTGGGTTTCTTGAACTTGAACTCATTATGAAGAAGCGCCATCACGGCTGCACCACCAATGAGGGCGACAGACATCCAGTCAGCGGGGTTGAAGGCAGGATTGGGGATACCGTTAACCCAGCCGAAGAAGATGTTGTCCATATGATCCCAGCCGAGTTTCTGCATCACCCAGCCGACCCACTGCGCCTCCTGGGTGGTAACATACCAGTACCCGGGATCAAAGACCGTCCCCTTTGCTGAAAGGCCGAAGTCGAACCCGAGCCGCTGAAGGAGAGTTCCGGCGTTCTTTACACCGAACTTCATCCTGAGCCCCTCTATCACGAACATCTGGAGTCCGCAGGCCACACCAAGAAAGAGGCCTGCTATAGCAGTCCGCTTGGACGCAGAGACCATCGACCAGAACCCTCTAACATGATCAGCAAGGGTAATACTCCCCTTCTCCTCTTTCACGCGTTTGATATAGTTCCGTCTCACCCAGACGATATAGACCCATGCAAGGATCAGAAGAGCCGGGATCACCACTCCCAAGACGAGATTGCCGATGAAGGCGCCTGTAATGGAATCGGTCTTCATCCCGAACATCTCTGCAAACCTGAGGACCGGCTGGTTCCAGACATAACCGGCAAGGTACTGGTCGATCCAGCCGTCGGATACATTTATCGACTCAGGCAGCCCCTTCTCAAGGGCTGACTTTGCCCATGAGGCAGGAACGAGTTTGTTGAGCCATCCCCCCATGTCAACAAAGGTCGACTGGGTTACACTGATGGAAAGCACCACAAGAAGGGAGACCCCGTTTCCCTCACCAGTCTTGTAGAGGGACCCTGAGGCACAGCCGCCTGCGAAGACCATCCCGACACCGAATATGGCTCCGGCTATTGCTGCATGAATGCTTGTAGGAGCCGGATGAAAGGTGCTCCACCCCGTAGCATTCACAAAGGCGGAGGTGAAACCGAAGAGTACGGTGGCGATCATAATCCCCACAGCCATCCGGGGCACCCCTACGGCAAAGAGATCCCTGAAGGCTGAGGCAAAGCAGAACCTCCCGTACTGAAGACACATCCCGTAGATGAACCCGAACCAGAGATAGGCCTGAAGATATACATAGTACTCATGCCAGGCGAAGGTTGCAAGACTCACCAGGACGAAGAAGCCAACGATTACGAAGGCCCAGACCTTGTTTTTCCTTGGAACAGTTATTTCCACCTCGTTACCTCCCTGAAATTTGATTATCGTTCTGACCAGCAATTTAAGGTAGCAAAGATTATGCCACTAACCGGCATTACACCCGGGACGAAGCAGTTCAGGCTCCGGGTCACCCTAGAAAACCGGGCTGACGGAAAGAGGCAATGGAAAGAAATATCCCATAAAACCCGCTCTTTGTCAGAGCGCAATGGCCCGGGAAACCAGGGGAGAGAGAAGCTCCTGCACAGGAAAACATTCAGAAGTGCCGTGGCCCCAAGCTTTCTCTCAAGGGGGGGGGTTTTTCAAGACCGGTGTGCCAAACAGGACAGAATACCCACCCTCCTGGTCTATTATGGACAGAGGAATGAATCAGTCCCCCCGATATATGAAGGGCCTATTGCAGTAATCAGGGCGGCTCTTCTAAAAGGGTGACCATAGTCCTGAAACGGAAGACACCGCTCTTGGAGGTAAAGGACTTCTTTATTCCGGAGAACGGGGTTGTCATCTCAGATAATGCCGGAGACCTGTCAGAGATAACGAGCCTGTATTCCTGAATCCCGGGACAGTCATAGAAGTAGGGACGCCTCATCTCCCAGACAAACCGCAATGAAGACTCCCTGTGCGTCTGGGAAGGCGGTTCGTTCCATGACTGGCTGTTACAGAGCCGTTTTTTTGTGTAGAGGTCAAGCAAGGGGATGGCAATTGCCGTATTCCCGACAGACGCGGACTGAGGAAGAAAGTCCACCCTTATCTCGTCAGCAGGGAGCCCGTCAATGTATCTTCCTGCTTCCATGAGATTGTTCATGGAGGTGGTTTTGAGGAAGGGCAGGTATCCCATGAAGTAGACCAGGAGTGAACTTGTGACAATTGCAAAAAGGAGATGGGCCCTCACGCCACGGTCGTCAAGGAGCTTCTTCATCCCGAATCCGGCAGAGAGGAAAAAGATTGGGAGAAGGGGAATCATGTATCGTATCCTGTGAAGGTCAAGGAGCAGAAGAAAGAGCGGGAAAAAAAGCATCACCAGGATCTCCCGTCTCCTTTCCCTCAACCCGGCAATTATTCCATAAGCAGCAAGGAGGGTCACGAAGGGATGTATCTGGAAGAAGAATGTTGAGATGTGGCCTTCCTCCCAGGACCCTAATTTTTTCATTTGATAATCATGAAGGAGGGATATCTGCTTCAGCACCAGATCCTGTCTTTCAAGGAAGAGGGGTAGAAGGAGGATCCCGGTGGTTGCAAAGACCGTCATAAGTGTTGTGGAACGTCTTTTCAGTCTGGACTTTTTGAGAAAGGGCAGAAAAAGAAAGAGTGTAAGAATCGGAATGGCGGTGTATTTGGAAAGCAGAAAGAGAAAGAGGGCAAGCCCGGCAAGGACTGTCAGATAGGCCCTCTCCTTCTCCATGGCCAGGACTGTCAGGTAAAAGCTCAGAAGAAAGAGAAACATCGAAGGTATATCAACAAGCATCAGGGGTACCTGACTTAAGAGGTAGGGAGAGCCTATCATGAGACCTGCCGAACAGATTCCCGCCTCTTCACCGAAAAGCCTCTCTGCTATAAGGTACAGAAGATAGAAGGCCCCTCCGAGTACGATAAAATTGAATACCTGCAGCAGTATCCTCTCCTCCCCAATATAGCGGAAGATTACCCCTTGGATGAAGGGGATAAGGGGAAGGTCTGTCCAGGCGGGTATCTCACCACCCCAGTGATTTAGAAAATAGAGAGGCCCCCTGAGGGCCAGGTATTTCGCCTGGATGAAGTATCTGCCGGCATCTATGATCATCTCAGGCTGGCGGAAGGTAAAGATTGAAATGACCGGCACTGCCCCCCAGAGGAGATGAAGAACTCTTTCCCCTCCTCTGAGCCAAACAAAGAAGACCACGAGGGCCACCATGGCACCCAGGAGCAGGAGAAAGACCCTTCCGAAATTCTCCGGACCAAAGGTCCATCCCCACCGGACGAGACTGTTTGTATCAGACTGCCTGAATATATATAGTACTGGAAAGGTTAAGACTGAGAGAAATCCTATCAGAAGATGCTGCTCGTTCCTTGTAAGCAGACGCAATTCTTACCTTTCCGCATAATATCTCAAAGCACAATGACCTTATCAGCCTCATGCTGCATCTGGGCGTTGTTGTACTGGCTGCCACAGACCACGCCTTCAGGGACAAGGTCCTTGTTTATCTGGAACTTCGTTGCATTATGGTCACAGAAACTCATACTCGCACCGTCCTTTGATGCCAGGGCGGTAAAGGCAGAGTCCTCAAGAAGTTTTGTGGCCTCATCCATCACAAATATGATAACCTCATGGCCTCTGTTTCTTGCCGCTTCGGTGATCCCGATAACATCCTCCCGATGGCCCTGGGTATTAACAAGTATCCCTAATTTCATCAGCGCCTCCTTACCAGGAAATTATTTTTTCTGCATCTTCAATTTCTTCAATTATCCTCTGGTAGTCTTTCTCCTCCCTAATGTCGAGTATTTTAACATCATGTTCCTTCCCAAGAGTATTAAGAAAGACCTCTCCTGTTCCTTCAAGGTCCCTTTTAGTGAGAAAAAGTATTTTCACATTCTCCTCCTTTCCCAGGTTTCAGGGTTATTAGGATCAATACGGAATAATATGATCATATCCGGCAAGCCTTCTTCCTATCTCCTCGGTATCAAGAAATTCCAGCCCCTCGTTCTCTTTCACATTCGTATAGACATTCATATCCAGGTCCTTCATGGTCTCAAGGTTCAGGCTGTTTGCTTCAGTCTCCTCAACCTTTCTGTCAAGTACGTAGACATCCACTTGATCATCGAGTAGGATGATTCCCACTCCCATCCTCAAAGCCTCTTCCTGACGTTCCCTTACCAAGAGGGCGATCTTCTTGGACATACTCACCTCCAGAGTTTTTTAATCCCGGCCACCTTTGTAATGAAAAAATGACCAGACCAGGCCATACCTGGTCCGGCCTTAGTGGGGGAGGGTCAACTATTTACGGATAATAATCGTTATGAGTCCTGCATCGTTCTTTTTTTCAAGTATCTTGTGTCCGGCTTGAAGACATAGCCGTGTGATACTCTCCTCTGCACCAATGCTGTCGGTTATTATCTCAAGGACTTCACCCTTCTCCATCCACCTGAGCCTGTTTATAGCTATCGCCGTTGGATGAGGGCATGCTATTCCCTTTAAATCAAGTATAAAAGGCTGTTGATCTCTGTTCTTCACACATACCAGTCCTTCTGTCCAAGGTTCCTGAACTCCCTACTGGATAAACAGGTAGTACAACAACATAAATATATAAGCAAGGTTGATGCCAGGGGGAAAAGGGGGGTTTTGGAGGAGTTGTCTCCTTTACCCTGTGCCTAAAGGAACAGTGAAGGCTCTTCCGCTGTCCCTCACCGCACAGTTAGTCTTAATGTTAAAAAAACTTATGGAACCACAGAGAACACTTAAAACAGAGAGAAATCCACTGGTGTCCAAAACAATCTGACACGACAGGGAGAGGCGGTATGGCGGAAAGAATACCAATGCTCGACACCTTAGAAAATTAGGGTTTATTGTACCACACAGACCTAACCAGACACTCAGGTATAACACCTGTAGAATCAGGTTGCTGTCCCATAAATCCTGTCGGTTGCATTGTATTCTTGGAGCCTTGCCGCCTCTCCATAAAATTATTTTGTACAGATGTGAGAGAAATCAAAAAGAAGATTATCCATATAATCCCTTGCATTGGAAGGCCCGTGGGGGGGGTTAGTCATATCGACACCCACTACGGAACTCCCGGGCAACCTCAGGATTTATTTTTCAGCTCTTCCAGCTTCTGGATCAGGGTCTTCCCCCTGATCCTCCCATGGAGAGACGTTCCATCCTCAAACTCTATCACCGGGATATCATACCGATAGAGTTCAAAGAGTTCCTCATCCGATTCTATGTCTGTCTTCTCAATCTCAAGGTCATATTTTTCCACAACACCGTTCAGCATCTCCTCTGTAACGCCACAGAGACAACAGCCTTCCTTATAGAAGAACCGGAGTTTTATCATCAGAGATCATAACTGTCACCGTAATGGGGAATAGTGACCTTCTCTGCAAGACCCCTGCTGAGGGTCTCTTTCTTCAGTGCCTCAGCCCCTTCCTCTCCATGGACTATGAATATCCTCCTTGTACCGGTATTGCTACCAAGCCAGTCAAGGAGAATATCCTGGTCAGCATGAGAGGAAAACCCTCCAATTGTACTCACCCGTGCCTTCACCCTGTAAGTCTCTCCGAATATCTTCACCTTCTTTCTGCCATCCACGATCTTTCTTCCAAGAGTCCCTTCCGCCTGGTACCCTACAAAGACTATTGACGATTCAGGCCTCCAGATGTTGTGTTTAAGGTGATGCTTGATCCTGCCGCCTGTACACATTCCTGATCCTGCTATTATTATCGCGTGGCTTTTGATGAAATTTATCTGCTTTGATTCATCGGGTGTTCTGGTGAACTCCAGGCCTGGAAAGGTGAAGGGATCCCCTGATTCTTCAAAAAGCCGGCTGGTCTCCTGATCAAAACATTCGGGATGTCTTTTCATCACCCTGGTAACAGCGATACCCATGGGTGTGTCAAGAAAGACCCTGCACTCCGGCATCCTTCCCTCCTCGTAAAGCCTGCTGAAGACGTACAGAAGGTCCTGGGCCCTTTCAATTGCAAAGGAGGGGATCAGGGTATTGCCACCACTCCGGCAGGACTCTGTGATGACCTCCCTGAGTTCATCCACCGATGCATCGAAATCCCTGTGTCGCCTGTTACCGTACGTGCTTTCAGTCACTATGATATCAGCACCTTCCGGCAGCTCGGGATCCCTTATTATCGGTTTGCCCCTGTTGCCAAGGTCTCCTGAGAAGATTATCCTCTTTCCCCCCTTGATATCGACCACGAGAAAAGAGGCTCCGAGGATATGTCCGGCATCCCGGAATGTTACAGTTATAGTATTATTCAATTTGACGGGCTGCCCGTACGGGGGAAACTCCCTGAAATACCGGAGGGAGTCAAGGGCATCCATCACTGTATAAAGGGGCTCCCTGGGTTTTTCCCCGCGGCGGAGCCATATCTTCTTCCAGTGCGCGTAATCCTCCTCATGGATCTGGCCTGAGTCCATCAGGACGATTTTTGCGATATCATAGGTCGCTGAGGTACAGATTATGCTCCCCTGAAATCCCTCTTTTACCAGGCGCGGAATCCTTCCGCAGTGGTCAAGGTGACCATGGGTGAGCAGGAGATAATCGATCTCCGAAGGATTGAAGGGGAATGGATCGTAGTTCCGCTCCTCCCACAGAGGGTCACCCTGGAAAAGCCCGCAGTCTATGAGGATATTCAGCCCCCCTGCCCTGAGGAGATGGCAGGAGCCGGTAACGGTATCAACACCGCCAAGGAATGAGAGCTGAGCCTCCATTATATTAATTATAACCTATCGGGAAGACTCTTCCTTCAATCTCTCATGTTATCATGGCAGGCATATCCTTTGTTTCTGGAGCTAGCAGAGGCATTTTCTGCACATCCGACATGTTCTCATTCTCGCCATGGCTGCAATCTTCCGTTATGAACTGTCCTATCTGCGTCTGGAGCCTGTTTGCGATTTCAAGGAGTTCGGCGGAAAGTTCCGTCAGCGATTCCACCTTCCCGGCATTATCCTTTACGATATTTGCTACTACATCCATGCTCTGACTCACCTGTTCGGTCATTGAAGACTGTTCTTCAGTGGCGGTGGCAATCCTCTGGATCATATCCATCACCTCGCCGGAACTTCCAACAATCTCCCTGAGCGCACTCCCTGCATTTGCCGCCTTTTCAACCGAAGCGTTTACGGCATCAGTGCCTTGCTTCATCACCGAGATCGTCAGTTCGGTTTCATCCTGTATTGCCTTTATCTTTTCTGCAATATCGTCCGTGGCACTTGCAGTCTTTTCTGCAAGTTTTCTCACTTCATCGGCAACGACTGCAAAACCCCGCCCCTGCTCTCCAGCCCTTGCCGCCTCAATGGCTGCATTGAGGGCAAGGAGGTTGGTCTGGTCTGCGATATCCTGGATGACGGAGAGTATCTCACCTATCTCCTTGGATCTCTCACCGAGGCCCATCAATTTTTCAGAGGCACTGTTGATTTCACTGGCAAGCGACTGGATGTCCTTCACCACTTCCTCGACTATGCTCATTCCCCTCTCTGCCGTATTGAAGGAGACCTTGGCTGATTCAGAAGAAGAGAGGGCGTTTTTTGCCATGTCCAGAGTTGTCTGTGACATCTCCTCTGTAGCTGATGCCACCTGCTCTATATGGGAGGACTCATTCTTCACGGCTTTCCGCATTTCTTCTGAGAAGAGGGATAGGTTTTCAGACTGTCTTGTAATAAGGCAGATGTTTTCGGAGATGCCGGTAAAAATGTTGTTCAGCTTCGCTATCATATTGTTAAGGGTTTCAGCCATGAAACCCATCTCATCCCTGCTTATCACATTTATCCGCCTGCTAAGATTCCCCTCGGCAACCTCCCTGGAAGCCATTACTACTCTGTTGATTGGTTTGCTTATCGACCTGACTATCATTGCAGAGACGGCCAGAAAGGCTATTATGCTGATCCCCATAGCAATCAGAACAATTGAAATCACCCGTGTTATAACCTTTTCCTTCCGGGCATACAACTCCTCGGCAATCTTCTTCTGCCGTGCCGCCAGGCTGTCTATGTCCTTGAAAATTTTCTCCTTGAGATCAATCCACTCCTCATGGACAAGATCCACATTATCAATATTGTCAGACTGGTACGCCTCTTTCAGCTTGCCGGCAAGGGCTGAGAAGTCCTTCATGACCCTGGCAAAATCTGCCTTAATGGCTCCGAACTCGGTCCTGGTCAGCCTCTTGTTTGTATCTTCCCATATCGTCTTAAGCTGCTTAAGGCTCTTCTCCAGGTGGACAAGTGCATTCTGAGAGGACTCTGCAGCGCTTATGACACCGACCATCTGATAATCGATCTCCCGGAAGATCAGCTGTATCCTCCTGAGATTATCAAGGGGAACCATGTTCTGAGCATACAGCCCCTTGAGTGATTTCAGTTGAGACTTTCCCATATAAACGCTTACGAGACCGAAAGAGAGCAGGACAGTAAGCCCGATGACAGTCATGGCAATGAGTTTATGGGTGATTTTTATATTTCTGAAGCCCATCGTTTACCTCCGTATAAGCGAAGTCGGCTTTATTTGCTCAGGTTTTTCCCCTCCGAGAGGGTTATGGTCCCCTGTGCCGAGATGACCTTCTGCCCTTCTTCACTCAGGGCATACTGGATGAAGTCTTCCACATCAGAAGAGGCCCTTTCCTTTGTCACAAGATACAGCGGTCTGTAGAAGGGATACTTCCCGGCAATAATGTTCTCCTTGGTCGGCGCAAAACCGTCAACCTTCAGCATCTTCAGCTTCTTTCTCTTTCTCGCACTCGAGATCCCTGAAAGACCAATCCCCTGGGTGTCACGGGAGATGGCCCTTTCCAGCGGGCCTGAGCTTCTCATGTGTTTTGCCTTTGGGGAAAATTCCTGATCAGGATTTTTGAATATCAACTCTCTCACCATCAGGCCCACACCGCTTATCTTTCCCTTCCTGACATAGAGATTGACAGGCCCCGGAGGTCCGCCCAGATCCTTCCAGTCGGTTATCTTACCGGTCAGTACCCCTTTCAGCTGATCGACGGTGATGTTTTCCACGGGGTTGTCCTTGTTGACAACAACCACAAGGGCATCCCAGGCGACCTGATGAAGCTTTACACCTTTTTCATCGGCAACATCAATTGTATGCCTGCAGGAACCTCCCATATCCGCCAGCCCCTTGGCCACGGCCCTTATACCTTTTGTTGCTCCGCCACCCTTCAGCACTATCCTGGTTCCGGTTTTCTTCTGGTAGCTTGTCGCCAGTTCCTTCATGAATGCCCTTTTTGTTATGCCGCAACCAACCCACTTGATCTCCTTTGCCTCTGCGGTAGCAGCCAAGAGGAACAGACTTGCCAGCACTGCTACACAAATGCCGCCAATCCTTCTCAATGACTTCATGCCTCTTTACCTCCTTAGTCTTTTTTCTGTCCATTGAAGGACATTTTATCTAACTTATCGGCCAGAAGCCGGAAAACTTTAATACTGGTTTTCCTCGCTGAGGAACCCTACCAGACTCTCTATCTGCTCCCCTGTCAAAGGTCCGCCATGACTGTCCAGGAAACCCGGCATGGATGTCCCCTTGACCCCCTTTGAGATGACATCCCTAAGGGAGGATCTCCCCAGATCAGGAAAAGCCTTGCCGTCCTTGTGGCAGAGATAGCAGAGAGCATTAAAAAGCACCTCGCCTTTCTTTTCCTCGACATTCTCGCCGATGTGACAGTTTCTGCATCCACCCCTGAAGATCACGGAAGGGTCCACCTCTCTTTCACTGACATGCTCTATATTGGCTACCAGTGTAATGGTGTACGGCTGCGTACGCCGGTCAGTGAAAATATCAATGCTTTTTACTATCCTTCCAATCTTTCCCCGTGTATCAATGAGGAAATGGAGATCCACGGACTCGCCGGGATCAACCATCCATCTGTCAAGGGTAACATTGGTGCATCCGCAGGAAGGCTGGACCGACCGTATTCTTACCGGCTCTGAAGTTATGTTTCTCAGGGGGAGACGGACCTTCACCAGCGTCTCTCCGTCCAATACACCGGCATCAAAACGCTGAATGTCAAAGGGGTATGTACCTCCGGACACCCCGGCTGCTGCCATTACCACCACTGTAATAACAGCCATAACAACACCCGTTGAAAAGCCGGACTTCACCATGAATGCATCAGGCCGTGCTGACGGGCATTTCCGACAGAGGAACCGGAGCAAAGGACCCCCCTTCATGCGGGGTGTCTATCTGAACAGATCTGGTCCTGTAGGCTGAAATGTTTTCCTCGAGTGACCTTGCAATCTCAAAGAGTTCATCCGAGAGCGCTTTCATCTCTTCTGCCTGAAGGGCGGTGCCGTTGATCCCCTTCGAGATCTCCTCCATGCTCTGGGTTATCTGCTCCGATGCAGCGGACTGTTCCTCTGTAGCAGATGCAATATGCTGTATCATTTCCATGGCCCGGCTGGAATTTTCCACTATCTGGCCCAGAACGGCGTCTGCTTCATTGGTGGACTGAACCGCCTTTGTGACTATGCTCAGCCCCCTTTCCATGTAGGAAATATTTCGTGTGGTTTCATCCTGGATAGAGCATATCCTGGCAGAAATATCATCCGTGGCCCTCGTCGTCTTTTCTGCGAGCTTTCTTACCTCGTCAGCAACCACTGCAAACCCCCGTCCATGTTCACCGGCCCTTGCCGCCTCGATAGCTGCATTAAGGGCAAGTAGGTTTGTCTGGTCTGCTATATCCTGGATCACACTGACTATATCACCGATCTCCTTTGACTTCTCACCGAGTTCCTCCATGGAACGCGAGGCCTCTTCTAAGCTTTCCGCCAGATTCCTTATCTCTGAGGCAGCATTCTTCACAACATCCATTCCTGAAAGCGCTACCTCATGGGAAGTTTTCGATACCTCCGATGTCTCAGTAGCGTTTCTGACCATGTCAATTATTGTCTGCGACATCTCGGCAGTCGCAGAAACCACCTGTGAGACCTTCTGGTTCTGGTCGGTCATCTCCGCCTTGAGCCGGTCCGAGAACGATAGAACCCTTGATGAGTGGCCGGTCATGCTCCGTATTGATTCAGCCGTTTCCAGAAAATGGACATTAAGTCTGCCGGTCATCTGATTCAGGGACCCTGCAATCATCCCCATCTCATCTTTTCCCGCAAGGTCAATCTTGTGTGCAAGGTTACCCTCGGAGACCTCACGTGTCGCCTCCAGGACCTGGTCAATCTTCTGAGTAATGGACCGTCTCAGCAGAAAGGCAAAGGCAAGGAACCCTGCAATAACCATGAACGCAACAATAATGAGGCCCCTGTTGAACTTCTCGATGGCCTCTTTTTTCTCAATGTAAATGTTATTCACTCCCTTTTTCAATTTATCTGCCATGCTGTCAATGGACTTGTAAATCAGGGGCTTGTAGTCAAGCCATTTGATGTAGATATCCTCAACCTTTGCACTGTCTTCATCAAAGTATCCCTGTATAAGCCCGGGCACAAGCCCTCTGAAACCCTCAAGCCCCTTTTCGAACCGTGCTATCTCTGCCCGGAAGAGGGCTTTCTCTTTTTCAGGTATCGCCGCAAGAGTGGCTTTCCACTGTTTCTCAATCTCCGGCATAACTGCTTTCAGATGCTCACCGGCACCTACAGGGGCCATCATATCGGAGACCACCCCGGTCATCATAGTCTCGATCTCTCTGAATGCCAGCTGCATGTTCCGCATTCCGTCAAGAGGTGCCACATTGTTTTTGTATATCTCGTCAAGTATTCTTACCTGGTTCTGTTCTGTTGAATAGGTGAGCATGGAAAGTCCGCTTATGACTACAACCGCAAGAACTGTCATGAACAGTATCTTCTGGGATATCTTCATATCTATTGCTCTTAACAAGTGGCACCTCCTTCAGGTCTTCCGTTTAAGTGAAAATACATTCTCTGCTTACTCTACGGGATAGCCCTTTGCCTTCCATTCAGGAAATCCACCCCTGAACCAGTAAACGTTCTTGTATCCCGCCCTCGTGAGCAGGACAGCAGCCTTGTAGGACTTCCAGCAACGGGGGCCGTTACAGTGGACTATGACAGGCTCGTTCTTGTCAGCAGGAAACTTACTGAGATCAAGTCGGTCTCTGGAGGAATCAAAGTCTGCAGTCTTTTTGCTCTTTTCATGATACCAGACGTTGACTGCACCGGGGATGTGAGCCTCTACATACTCTGCCTTTTTTCTTACGTCAAAGACCTTGATTTTGTCCATATTCGACTTCACCCAGGCAGCATCGACAACCTTGACACCGTCAATGCCATCGGGAGTCATTGGCTTGACCGCCAGGACATTCCCGACTGACAGCATCAATACCATTGAAAAAACAACCACTGATACAAGGAAACATTTCTTCATTTTCTCTCCTCCTTTTGAGTAATCCGATCTGCCACGCAGACACTAATGTTCCTTTATCGGTCGCTTTGTGGATGACTTTAAAATCCTAAAATTGTAATTATCATATGATCCTTTTTCCCATTGGTTTGTCATTCCGCTTTCTATCCCGGAAAACGGAGGGACACCGGGTTGAATAAACAACCCCTATGTATTGAGAATGCCTTAAACAAAATCCTGAGGATCCATGGATGTTACACTTCCAGTCTTCTACCAGCTAATTCTATTGACTATTGTCCTATAAATATCTTAGTCTAAAAGGATTTGCCTGAATTCGGTCCGGCTGCCAGGTAGTATCCACTACCCGGTCTGTCTGCGATAAGGGCTTAAAAAAACAGAAGAAAGGGGTGATACCAGTGTCAGAGAAGAAGAAGTCCAAGACGGATGTTGCCGCCCGTAGCGGGAACAAAAGCGCTGCCAAGACCTGCCGCATCTGCGGTAATCCTGTCCAGGTCGTAATGGCGGTCTCCTCCACAGGGAAAAAGAAGATCAAACGCATCTGCTGTGAAGGATAACAAGATGCCTCCGTGGCAGAGAGATCCTGCCATGGAGGCCCCCCTCACTGAAACACCGGCCGTGAACATCTAAGGCAGGCAAATAAAAATAACCTTTACTCTCATATTAGAAGAGACCCTGTGGCTGTCTGCAGGATTCTTCTATTTTTATATGCCGTTCGATTACAATAAAATAAACGTAAGATAGCGAGGTGTCCTTTTGGGAATAATAAAGAGTGCCTTTGAGAAGGCTATGGAGAGGGCCGATGCAATCGCCCCTCTAACTCCTGAAGAAAAGGAAAGGCTGAAGTACGAGGCAAAGGTCAAAGAGATGCTTTCCTCCTACTTCAGGAGAGACATCGATGCTGGTGAACTCTGGAAGCAGGCAAAGGAACTTCCTGAGTCCGTACTGCCTCTCATCCAGGATGGGATAATCGGCACACTCTCTCTCAGAACCCAGGATGAAGACTTCAAGATCAGAAAGGAAGGCATTCTCGGGATCGAGAGCCTGAAAAAAAATCCCAGAACCCCACTTATTGAAAACGCCTTTTCCACACTGGAATCCCTTTCCCTTGAGTTTCAGAGGATGATTGAAGACGCCACAAGACAGTTAAAGGAGGCGATGGAGCAGAACCCCCAGTTGAGGATGAAACCAGTAATGACTCCTGATGGGAAAACCGCTCTTCAGCCCACCCTTTCTGTGGATGAAGCGGTGGAGGCGAGGCTTTCCGAGTTCATAGGCGAGCATGAAAAACAGTACGAAACCGCCTACCAGATGACTCTACAGAAACTTAAGCAGTTGATCTTGGGATAAACAAAGGAGGACCCCATGCTTGATGTGAAAATGGAAAAGGCCCTGAACGAGCAGATCAATGCGGAAATCTACTCTGCCTATCTCTACCTCTCCATGTCTGCTTACTTTGAATCCGTCAACCTGAAGGGTTTCGCCAGCTGGATGAGGATTCAGGTGATGGAGGAACAGACTCATGCAAAACGGTTTTATGACTATGTGATCGACCGGGGCGGAAGGGTGCTTCTTTCAGAGATAAAGGCCCCTCCCACTGAATGGGACTCTCCTCTCGCAGCCTTTGAACACGTCCTTGAACATGAGCGGCTTGTCTCATCACGGATCAACGGTCTTGTGGATCTTGCCGTGGAACTCAGGGACCATGCAACAAACAGTTTTCTGAAGTGGTTCATAGACGAACAGGTGGAAGAGGAGGCATCGGCTGACGAGATCATCCAGAGCCTGAAGCTGAATGAGAACAACCCCGGCGGGCTCTTTATGATAGATAAAGATCTTGCCCAGAGGACTTTCCTCCCGCCTCAGGATGTAACCATCTGAAAAAAGAACTCAGAGGCAGCGGATATCCGCTGCCTGTGGGAGGTCCAACTGATCTGCCCGCCAGGCCTCAAACCTGCCTCACAGCTAAAGGCCGGATTTGGGTATCATGACTTCTATGGTATTTACACAGTTAAATCTGCTATAATTTAAATCCGTTTTATGAAGAACCCTTAGGGAGGCCACAGGGGATCTTCGAGAGGAGAGGAAGAGCTTTATTTATCACATTCGCTCGCTAACCAATGGGTTAGCACTCGCTGTACATATTCAACGAGCCAGTGCAACGTCTGTCCGGGATCCATCATGTTCCCTTCATAAGAATAAAGAGGAGGCCCTGTGAACGGAATACTTGATAAGATTGCAATGCTTGAGGAGAAGCACGACAGGATTGATCCTGAACTCGTGAAGAGAAAGAATATCAAGCTGGGGCTCAGAAACCTTGACGGCACAGGTGTAGTGGTAGGTATCACGAGCAAGGGACAGGTGAAAGGTTACGAGAAGGACAAATGGGGGAAGAGCCATCCTGTTCCCGGGAAACTTTACTACTGCGGCTACGATGTTGAGGATATAGTCCAGCACCTTGAGGAGGAAGGAAGGTTCGGGTTTGAAGAGATCGTCTATCTGCTCCTCACAGGGGAACTTCCTTCCAAGGCCTGCCTTGAACGATTCCATGAGGTCCTCGGAGAAAGGCGGGCACTCCCGGCACTTGCCAAGAAGATAATCAGGTTCAATTCTGAAAACGACGACCAGATGGGGGCACTCCATGCTGCTGTGTCGGCTCTCCACAAATTCGACCCAAACCCCCGGTCCACTGATATAAGAGATGTAACCAGGCAGTGTATAGACCTGATAGCAAAGTTTCCGACAATAATCGCTTACAACTATTGTGTACTGAAGGACAGAAACGGACATTGCCAGTTGATTGAGCCCGACCCTTCCCTGAGCACCGCCCAGAACTTCCTCATGATGCTTAATGGTGACAGCCCTGATGACTTCATCGCCCGGCTATTTGACCTTGCCCTCGTCCTTCATGCCGAACACGGCGGTGGAAACAACTCCACATTCACAGTCCGGACTGTCTCATCAAGCCTGACTGACACCTACATGGCCATATGTGCAGGCATAGCCTCTTTGGCAGGTCATCTCCATGGCGGGGCGAACGAGGCGGTGATGAACATGATGGAGCACATCAAGCGGGATGTAAAGGACTGGAACGACGAGGAGGAGATTTACAGGTACCTTGAACTCATTCTTGAGAAGAAGGCAGGCGACGGCTCCGGGAAGATTTACGGGATCGGCCATGCCGTCTATACTGTTTCCGACCCCAGGGAGAGGATCTTCAGGGAGAAGGCAAGGATATTTACCGAGAAGGTCGGAAGGACTGATGAGTTCAACCTCTATACTAAAGTTGCAGATCAGGCGGTTAGGCTGATAAGGAAGAAAAAGGGCAAGAGGGTCTGCCCCAATGTGGACTTCTTCTCTGGCTTCATATATGACATGATGGGCATTCATCATGAGCTCTACACTCCCATATTTGCAATGTCAAGGATTGCGGGCTGGTCTGCCCACAGGATTGAAGAGATTATCCAGGGAAGGCTGATCAGGCCTGCCTATATATCCACCCGGGATGAGACGAGGAAATATCTCCCCCTTACAGAGAGGAAATCCCCGGATGAGTGATTCCTTTAGGGTCTTTGTTGCTGCTGCAGGCACCCTCTTTCTTCTGATCTCCATGCTTGATGAACTCTTCAGGCCCGAGCCGACAATAAACCTCCATCGACAGGGACTGATCCTATATCTGGGCGGGCTTACGGTGATGATTCCCTATCTTGTTTTTGCCCTGAGAAGGCGTTTCAGGAAGGGGAATGCCTCAGGCTCCAAGGAGGGACTTGATCAAAATTGACCGTTCCTCAAGGGTAAGATCGAGGTAGAGAGTACTCTCCATAAGGATGCTGATGATCTCTCTCATCTTCTCATTGTCCTTGGTCAGGGTGTTCATTGTTCTCTCCTTAAATGCTGTCCTGTCAAATATTATTGCATTTTCCATGCCAGGAATTTCCGGGCAGGATCAGATTCAGCCTCTCCCAGGGAGAACGACTGCAAAAATTGAGGGGATATCCAGAAATATCCTTATAAACTAGTGAGTTAACGACAGAACCTCTTCACGAGGTGGCTTGAGAATGGAGAGGGGCCTTCCCTTCATGTGAGATCTGCTCCTCGCTTTTCCTTGGCAGGATGGGGACTTTTTACGCACCTCTGTGTCACAATCAGGACAATATGAAAGGATATTTTTTTATCACATTCGCACGCTACGACCTGCCAAAGGCAGAATATGCGCTCGCTGTGCATATTCTACCCATTAAGGAGTAATCAGCCGATCCTGTCGGTCCCCATATAGGGACGGAGGACTTCCGGGATAAGGACCGTCCCGTCCTTCTGCTGGTAGTTTTCTATTACTGCAACGAGGGTTCTGCCTATGGCGAGGCCGGAGCCGTTCAGGGTATGGACAAACTCTGTCCCCTTCTTCCCGGTCCGGCGGAACCGGATATTTGCCCGCCTTGCCTGGTAGTCTTCGAAGTTGGAGCAGGAGGATATCTCGCGGTAACGCTTCTGTCCCGGGAGCCATACCTCTATGTCATAGGTCTTCGAGGCTGAAAACCCGAGATCTCCAGTACAGAGCACAACCACCCTGTAGGGAAGGCCCAGTTTCTGGAGGATGTCCTCTGCATCGCGGGTGAGCCTTTCCAGTTCATCGTAGGAGCCTTCCGGTTTTGAGAACTTCACCAGCTCCACCTTGTTGAACTGGTGCTGTCTGATAAGCCCCCGTGTGTCCTTTCCGTAGGAGCCTGCCTCCCTTCTGAAGCAGGGGGTGTAGGCGGTATAGTAGAGGGGAAGGTCCTCTTCCCGGAGTATCTCATCCCTGTGGATGTTCGTTACCGGGACCTCTGCCGTGGGTATCAGGTAGAGTTCAGGATCAGCGGTCCTGAAGAGGTCCATCTCGAACTTCGGCAACTGGCCGGTACCGGTCATGGTCTCCCGGTTGACCAGCAGCGGCGGAAAGACCTCCCTGTAGCCGAGGGCTGTGTTATGGTCGAGCATGAAGTTCATCAGTGCCCGTTCAAGCCTCGCCCCGGCCCCCTTCATCAGGGAAAATCTCGCCCCGGCGATCTTGGAGGCCCGGTCGAAATCCATGATATCAAGGGCCTCTCCTATGTCCCAGTGGTTCAGGGGCTCAAAATCAAACTCCCCCGGCTCTCCCCACCTTCTCACCTCTATGTTGTCATCCTCGTCAGCACCGGTGGGCACGCTTTCGTGGGGAATGTTCGGGACCGTGAGGAGGAATTCCCTGATCCTCCGGTCAACACCCTTCAGTTGCTCATCCAGTTCCTTTATCCTCTCGGAGACCGTCCGCATCTCCCTTATCAGTTCATCGGCATCCTCACCGGCCTTTTTCTTCTTCCCTATCTCGTCAGAGACGGTATTCCGCCGGTTCCGGAGTTCCTCAACCTCAACTATCACCCTCCGCCTCTCTTCCTCAAGAGAGAGAAAATCATCAAGGGAGACCTCCTCATATCCCCTTCTTCTGAGAGACTCCTTGACGAGGTCCGGGTTTTCCCTCACAAACTTAAGATCAAGCATGAAAGACTCCTTTCGGGAATTCTTAATGAACAATTATACTAAATAAGGATTATTTATCTGAAGCAGGAGGCCGGGCCATGAAACTGACAATGGAGATTCTCTGGATGGATCGCAGGGCCTTCCGCTTGTTCAGAAAGAGGAGAGAGCTCTGATGCCGGTCAAGGGTCCCAGTGGTACGCCTCAGTTGACCTTCCTGATACCGAAGGGGAAGGCCCTCTCCCTCAGGAAGGGAGAGTTTGTGAAGGCCGAGGTCATCAGGATGCTTGGGCCCGGGAGGGTGGAGGTCCGTTTGAAGGGAGCAACCCTGACAGCGAGGACCACTTTGCCTCTGAAGCCCGGTGTTCCCGTCTCGCTCAGGGTGGATGGTCTGGATGGAAACCAGATAAGGCTTCATCTCTTAAGCACTCTCTCTGAGAGTGAAGCGGAAATGAGGGAGATCCTTCTGGCCGCCATGCGGTCTGGAAAGATATCCAGGATGAAGGCCGGTGAGATTACCGGCCTGATAAAAAAGGATCTCACCGCCCTGCCCTCTTCAGTCAGAAAGGCCCTGCCTGAAATCCAGAAGATAATCGACTTCTTCAAGTCCGGCGAGAACCTCCAGCCAGACAACTTCGGGATGACCGTCAGACAGTCAGGGGGCTTTTTTGAGACCGGACTGAGGATTCTCTTAAGGCGGTTCCTGAGTGAAGAGTCCCTTTTGAAGGAGCCCCCCGCCAGAGGAGGCAGAACTCAGGCTGCCGCACCGGAGAGGCCGGGCAGATCAGGCGAGCCCCCTCCAGAGCCGGCCGGAGCAAGACAGGCCCAGGCTGCTTCCACCCTGATCAGGAGGCATATCGAGTCGGACCTGAAGGGCCTCCTTCTTTCACTCAGGGAGAAACTCACCCGGAAGGACACCCTCCAGATTCTCAGGCAGGAGGGTGTATCTCCCCGGACCTTGAGAGGAACCATAGACCGGCTTATAAGCAATATAGAGCATCACCAGTTCCATTCAGCCCTCTCCGAGACGGTCCAGACCTGGATTCCCCTTATCTGGGAGGACCTCAAAGACGGTGAACTCCGTTTTGAACGGGGAGTTGAGGATGGTGAGGAACGGTCCTTCCGGTGCGCTGTAAGGCTTGACCTTGAAGGCCATGGACGGGTTATAAGTCTCCTCTACTACACGCCGAGGGGGTTCAACCTCCGGTTCTTCACTGAAAGCAGGGAGTTCATGGAGAGGATCATCAGTAATCGTGACCGCCTCAGGTCACAGTTTGAAGAGGCCGGCCTTAATCTTCAGAGCGTCACTGTAAGCCGCGAGGTGATTCCGGAGGGGAAAGAGTTTCCTGAAGACAGGGTAGATATCAGGACGTGAGACATATCGGGCAGATCAATATGGTAGGGCAGGAGGAGATGGCCGACTTCTTAATACGTGTAGTGACTAGCGCACAATCTCACCTCAATGACTTTAAAACAGTCTTTCATGACACTTTCACGCTTTTTTCAATGCTTCCAATCACCCTGTAATAACACCCAGGCTCACCCGCCGAATTCCTCTCTCCAGATATACATTGGAAATGCCGCACGAGAACCTGGCAAATGAGCGGTTACCTCCTCTGACCTTTCCTCCGACCCCGGATTGCGGTAATTTACCGCTTGCACAAGAAAAGTTCCATCAGCACAAAGGGTATTCTCTGGCAATGCTATAAAATCAGCAAAGAGAACTTCCCCGCCGGCTGAGGCTGGTTTTGTTATCCTTATCTCTTCAGCTATTGACTCAGCCAATTCATAATCAGCAGAGACTGCAAACAGCGGCTTTCCGTTATGGAGCAGCGACTGAAATAAAGTTACCCTTTGCCCCTTATAGATCAGGTCAATCTTTCCGGACCGTTTGCGGACAACGCGGCAATAATACTCTGGATCAGCCTCTCCTGGTCTTCTTTGACTGAAGATCCTTTCTTTTGGAGCTGCCTGTTCTGCATGCCGTCTGTTATATTCCTTCAGCCTGATCATAACCACCCGGTTGTCTGTTGCTATGAAATCCTGCTCTTGAATCCAGTCCTTGTGTCTCGCAAACACCTTTGTATTCACTGGCCCTGCGAAAACTACTTTGTAATTTCCAGACCGGCCGGTCAGAACCGGCTCAGAGCAGAAAGGGTGATCCATGGTCAAAGGAAACCCTCCTTCCATATTCCAGTCCCACTTCCATCCAGTGTAGCATAGTTGTACAATTACATTCTGGACGGGATTGCCTTGCTTGTCGACGACTTTCCCCTTGTACACTTTGGATTCATATGATGTGCAACCAGATTCAAGGAAAAAAAGGCAGGCCAGCAGGACTGAAAAAGTAATGTTAATGTTTCGGATGGAAATCATTTTCTCATCATCAAACTCAGCGGCAGCCCAATCGCCGTCTGCTGGGATGATTTGCGTACGAGGCTTCCATGCATTTTTTAATTTAGAGTAGATATAATACCGCTCAGCAGTAACACAATCACTCCCAAACAAAAATTCACTTTGACCAAATTCAGTGACAATTTCTGTAAAGATGCTTTCCGGGAAGCAAGCTCTGTTCGTGCAATCCTGGGGGCTAATACCAACCCTCTGTAAAAATGAACAGCGACCATTCCTAACACAAAAACATGCTTTACGATCAAACCAGATGACCAACCGTTACCAATTCCAAAAAACTGCTTTTTAACGGCAGTTAATACAGCTCCTGTAACAATCAAAAGAATTATACTATAATTCGCTATGGGAGTAAATCTTTTTGAAATTTCCCCCGTCAGCTTAGCTGCCTCTCCACCAGAAATCTGCCTCCCCGATGGTATCACGAAAAAAAGTACGAAAGTGATCCCTCCAATCCATATAACTGTTGCGATGAGATGTAGCCAGTAGGCCCCCGTTAATATTATCTCTCTCATTTTGTCCTCCCTATGATTTTAAAGAGTGAGGGCGAATTGATTTAACAACCCGCCCTCACAAAAGATTTACTACTTCCTCTTTACAGGCGGAATGCAACCGCAGCCACAGGTACTCTTTGACTCGCTCTTCACTTCGGTCTTCTTTTCTTCGGGCTGTTCTTTTGTCTCTTTTTTGGAGTCCTCTGTCATTGTTCTCACCTCCTCTCTGATTAAGTTATTGCTCATAAACTTATAAATAGGTTAAAAAAAATACTTATTTTGTTTTTGAAACTTCCTTCTTTATTCTTTCCATACTTACCTTTCCGCCTAAACAACCACATGTGCAAATACGATTGAGTCTTTGACGGCATTTTTCAAGGACATCTTTATTCAAAGAATAATAAATCCAGTATCCTTGCCTTTCGTCTCTTACAAGTCCTGCCCCTTTGAGCACCCGCAAATGTTGCGACACTGCTGATTGTGTTACCCCCAACGCCTCAGCTAAGGAGTTAACGCTCATAGGTTCTTTCTTTAGCAGTTCGATAATCTCTATCCTTTTGTCAACTGAAAGAATTTTAAATAAGTCTGCTGCTTCTTTCATGGTCCAGCCTCTCTTATAAGTTTATTATAATATACTAATATAAAACTGCCTCGTTAATAATGTCAAGCTTTTTTTATGGCATCTGTTTATGCCAACGTCCAATCTCACCTTCCCCTATTGAGTGCAACAAAGTAAAGGTCGGATAACCTTGGTCCTGATTAGTATGTTTAGAAATTCAGTCTCCCTACTCCGCAAAATATTGTTCTCAATTCAGAGTTACCCAGTTCTCAAGATTGCCGCTCTCAAGAAATTCTTCTCCATCACAGGTCAGAGGGTCAGCATCCCTTGTCTCTTTAAGAATTATCACTTTATCTCTTGAGGTTACACCTCGGGCCTGGTAGTTCTAAAACAGGGCATCGGTCATGACTTCAAATTGAGAGCAACCAGGACAGAACCTGAAAAGAACCTTAACTGAACATCAGGGAAATGGAATCTGTTCAATATTTCCCCGGGAGTGCTTTTTCTATTGACATCCGGAGGCCTTATAGGTGTCAGGCAATTTTATTTGTAGGCACATCTCAAGAATTTGTGCAAGAAAGAGGGTCAAAAGAGTTGAAAAGCACGT
>CAZITN010000016.1:0-40944 GCA_964542175.1 uncultured Thermodesulfovibrio sp.
TAATAACCTAATAACTTAGTAACTTTATAACCCAACTTTTGGAGGTTAAGATGGCTGAAAAGATTATAAAAAGTGTAGATCAGGTGGCCCAGAAGATAGCAGACTGGGCTGAGTCCCGGGGATTTGAGACCGTCTTTGACAGGGCTGAAAAACTCAAGCCCTGTCCCATAGGCCACAGTGGTGCCTGCTGCAAGATCTGCTTCATGGGACCCTGCAGGCTGGTGGGGAAGGATGCAGAGGAGAAGGCCGTCGGAACCTGTGGCGCCTCCCTTCCGGTTGTTGCAGCAAGGAATTTTCTGAGGATGGTTGCTGCCGGGACTGCTGCCCACAGTGACCATGCAAGGGATATGGCGAATACACTCCTTGAGGCGGCGACAGGAGAGGCCCCGGACTTCAAGATCAGGGATGTGGAGAAGCTTCACAATCTGGCAAGGATTCTTGATGTCCCTGTTGACGGCAGGACCAAGGAAGAGGTGGCAAAGGAAGTGGCGGAAAAGCTCCTCTCCCAGTTCGGCCAGCAGAAGGGAGAGATACCATTTGTTTCGAGGGCACCCAGGAAACGCCAGGAGGTCTGGCGCAACTGGGGGCTGGTCCCCCGGGGTATTGACCGTGAGGTGGTAGAGGCACTCCACAGGACCAACATGGGGGTGGACCAGGACCCGGAAAACCTGATGATGGCTGCTCTTAAGGTTTCACTGGCTGACGGGTGGGCAGGAAGCATGATAAGCACTGATGTTACTGATATTCTTTTCGGGACCCCGACTCCCAGACGGTCAGAGGCAAGCATCGGTATAATGAAGGAAGATGAGGTGAACATCGTTGTTCACGGTCACGAGCCCTCCCTTGCTGAGATGATCGTTGAGGTCTCCCAGGAACCTGAGATCCTTGAGTATGCAAAGAAGGCAGGGGCAAAGGGTATAAACCTCGTTGGGATGTGCTGTACTGCAAACGAGGTCCTGATGCGCCACGGTATTCCCACTGCCGGCGGTTTCCTGAACCAGGAGCTGGCCATAATGACCGGTCTTGCCGAGGCTATAATGGTTGACGTCCAGTGCATTATGCCGGCGATCGCCCAGGTCTCCAAGAAGTTTCATACAAAGGTGGTTACCACCTCCCATAAGGGTAAGATGGTAGATGCCGTCCATATACAGTATGATGAGCACCGTGCCAAGGAGGTTGCCAGGCAGATACTAAGGCTTGCGATTGACAATTACAAGAACCGGACGGCCGAGGGTGAGCGGGTTCATGATACGAGCCCTGTGATAGCCGGTTTCAGTCATGAATACCTCAACTACATGCAGGGTGGCCGTTTCAGGGCATCCTTCAGGCCACTGAACGACGCGATAACGGCTGGTAGAATCCGGGGTGTTGCCGGGGTGGTTGGATGCAACAACCCGAGGATTTCCGCCCAGGACAGTGTTCACGACTACCTTGCCATTGAATTCATCAAGAACGACGTACTTGTGGTGACCACGGGTTGTGGTGCCGCTGCCTGTGCAAAGGCCGGCTTCATGACACCTGAGACCGCCCTTGAGATGGCAGGCCCCGGACTCCGGGAGGTCTGTGAGGCCATAGGGATCCCCCCTATACTTCACCTGGGTGCCTGTGTTGACAACTCCAGGATACTTACCGTTGCCACCCAGATGGCGGAAGAGGGCGGGCTTGGAGATGATATCGCCGACCTTCCTGCAGTGGGTATCGCCCCTGAATGGATGAGCGAGAAGGCCCTTGCCATTGGCTGTTACTTCGTTGCCTCAGGTGTTTACACTATCTTCGGCTCTGAGAGCCCTGTAGAGGCATCCACTGAGGTTCAGAGGATTATGACCGAGGTATGGGAGGAACGTGTCGGCGGGAGGCTGGAGTTCATAGCAGACCCTGAGGAGATACTCCAGAAGTCCCTTGAACATATCGACAGAAAGCGCGAGGCCCTCAAGCTCAGGAAGTACGAGCCGGGCAGGTTTGGTGTTGAGAGAAAACTTCTCAGCATGGCTGACAGACGTAAACTGGAATCCGCTGCAAGACCCCATGAGGGAGTGGGATAATTGAATTAAGATTTGTGATCTAAGATTTCAGATTTGGAGGTTCGGATGGATATAGAAAAAATTGATATTGACAGGGAAATAGGCAAGGTAGGGAGACACATCTGTGAGCATGACAAGAAGAAGGGGCTACTCATTCCCATTCTTCACAGGATTCAGGAGGACTACGGGTATCTCCCCGGTGAGGCCCTGGAGAGGCTTTCGAAGAAACTCGGTCTTCCCCTGGCAGAGATTTACTCGGTGGCGAGTTTCTATCATCAGTTTCATTTCAGCCCCAGAGGGAAGAAGATCGTCCGTGTCTGTATGGGGACGGCCTGCCATGTGAGGGGAGCCTCAAAGGTCCTTGATGCACTGAAAGAACACTTCAAGATTGAGGTTGGCGAGACAACGGAGGACCTGACTCTGACCCTTGAGACCGTCGGCTGTGTCGGCTGCTGCGGACTTGCACCGGTTGCAACGGTTAATGAGGATGTGGTCGGGGAGATCGGGAAAAAGAAGCTTCCTGAACTTATCAGCTCAATAGAGCAGGAGGAAGAGGCAGAGGTTGATTAATTTGGTTTTTGACCTTATTATAAAGAAAGCTCAGAGGTGAACCAGTATGGCAAGACTGAAGAATGTAGAGGAATTGAATAACCTGAGACTTCTCCTTCAGGATGAGACCTTCCCTGAAGGCAAGGAGCGGCTCAGGGTCTGCACCGGGACCGCCTGTATGGCCACCGGGGCAAACAGGGTGATTGAAAGGATAGAGGAGAAGGCTAAGGAGGCCGGGCTTGAGATCCAGGTCGTCAAGACAGGCTGTCAGGGACTTTGTCAGAAGGGGCCTGTCATGAAGGTTGAGCCCTTCGGGTTTTTCTACCAGAGGGTAAAGTCCTCGGATGCCGACGAAATTGTCAGCCATACCTTTTCTGCCGGTTTTCCTGTCAGACACCTCCTGAACCGTGACTCCTTTTATGAAGAACCCCATGAGCTGATGGATGAACTTCCCTTTTACAAGAAGCAGCTCCGTATAGCCCTCAGGAACAATGGGAGGATTGATCCGAGAAATATATACCATTATATAGCAGTGGGCGGATACTCCGCACTTCAGAAGGCACTCTCCGGTATGACTCCCGATGATGTACTCCATGAGGTCGACAGGGCGATACTCAGGGGCCGGGGCGGTGCAGGCTTTCCGGCTGGGAAGAAGTGGCTTCATACCAAGAAGGCTCCAGGTGATTTCAAGTTCGTGATAGCCAATGGTGATGAAGGGGACCCCGGGGCATTCATGGACCGTTCCATAATGGAGGGAGACCCTCACAGCCTGATCGAGGGTATGCTGCTTTGTGCCTATGCCATTGATGCGGAGTACGGATTTGTATATGTGAGACATGAATATCCCCTTGCAGTGAAAAACCTCCTTCATGCGATAAAACAGGCCGAGGACCTCGGGCTTCTGGGTAATAACATTCTCGGGACGGATTTCAGCTTCCACTTAGATGTCCGGGAAGGTGCCGGTGCCTTTGTCTGCG
Organism: uncultured Thermodesulfovibrio sp.; assembly: GCA_964542175.1. Lineage (GTDB taxonomy): Bacteria > Nitrospirota > Thermodesulfovibrionia > Thermodesulfovibrionales > JdFR-85 > WFTX01. Next base: position 3,548 of record CAZITN010000016.1, read on the forward strand.
GTGAGTCCACTGCACTGGTTGCATCCATTGAGGGAGAAAGGGGCTTCCCGAGGCCGAGGCCACCCAGGCTTTCCGAGGTGGGCGGCGGGCTCTGGGGAGTGCCGTCCAACCTGAACAATATCGAGACATATGCCTGTGTGCCTCCGATAATAGAGAACGGGGCTGACTGGTTCAGGTCCATCGGGACTGAGACATCCCCGGGCACCAAGGTATTTGCCCTTACCGGCAAGGTGAAGAATACAGGACTCGTTGAGGTGCCCATGGGCATAACCATCAGGGAGATTATCTTTGACATAGGTGGCGGGATCCTTGGTGACAGGAAGTTCAAGGCCGTCCAGACAGGCGGTCCCTCAGGAGGCTGTCTTCCTGAGAAACACCTTGATCTCCCCGTTGACTTCGACTCCCTCAGAAAGGTCGGCTCCATGATGGGCTCCGGCGGTATGGTCGTGATGGATGAGGATACCTGCATGGTGGATGTGGCCAAGTACTTTCTCTCCTTCACCCAGGCTGAATCATGCGGGAAATGCCCGCCCTGTCGTATCGGGACTTACCAGATGCTCCAGATACTTGAGCGGATTACGAACGGAGAAGGGCAGGACGGGGACCTCCAGAAACTTATAGACCTCGGGAAGTTCATCCAGGAAGGCTCCCTATGCGGGCTCGGGCAGAGCGCTCCCAATCCGGTCCTCAGCACAATAAAATACTTCAGAGAGGAGTATGAAGAGCATATCTATGACAAGTACTGCAGGGCCAAGGTATGTAACGGGATGGGCCTTTTCACCATAGATCTGACCCAGTGTATCCGTTGCGGTCTCTGCAAAGAGGCCTGTGCCTTTGATGCGGTGAAGGAGACAAAGGATGCCTTCATCATCGACAGGGACTACTGCACAAAGTGCAAGGCCTGCTACTATGCCTGCCCGGTGGATGCCGTGAAGATATGGAAGCACAGTGTTATTGCCATACAGGAGAGGTTCCAGATACCTTATGAAAAACTGGAAACCATTGAAAGGAGTATCAAGATGACACTCAGGGATGTGTTGGAATCAAAGCCATCGGTAATTGTTACGTGCAAGAAGGACTGCAAGATCGGTGATGCCGTAACTATCATGGACGGGAAGAATGTAGGGTCCATCCTGGTGATGGATGATGATGAAAAACTGATCGGGATCTTCACTGAGAGGGACGTCATGCACTGTTTCGTAAAGAGTGTAAACTTCAACGATGACCCCATCGAGAAGGTGATGACAAAGGCCCCGGTCAGCCTCGATGCATCCACTGATATAGGGGTGGCCATCAATGTGATGTCCGAGAAGAAGATCCGCCATCTTCCGGTCACAGAGGATGATAAGCTGATAGGGATGATCTCTTACAGGGACCTTGTCTCCTATCTCCTGCCCGAGGTAGTGTACATGGCAGAGGATATGTATTGATCTCCAGAGGCAGATAGATGATAAAAACAAGATTTCGAGGTGAAGGATGGAAGAGAAGAAAGTTCTTAAGGTTACTGAGATAAAAGAGTCTGCCGATGAACTGACCTGTCCGGTCCAGAAGGCGGCGTACTACATAGACGAGTTTCTCAAAGGCCCCATGTGTGGAAGATGCTTTCCCTGTGCCTTTGGTGCCTATGAGGCGAAACTGAGGCTTCAGGGGATTATAGACCATCAGGGAAGTGAGGATGATCTCAGAGCGCTGAGGAGGATAGCCGATGAGATGCTTGTGGCGTCCTTCTGCAAGAAGGGGAAGGATACGGCCAACTTCATGATTGAGTATCTTGAAAGCGGTGTGTTTGAAGAACATGTGAACGGTGTATGCCCTGATGCGGTATGCCCGGAGTATGTAAGGTATAAGATAATCGGAGAAAAATGCATTAATTGTGGAGACTGCAAGAAGGTCTGCAAAGACAAGGCCATATTCGGCCAGACCCGGAAAAGCAGGTTCCAGACCGGCTATCCGCCCTTTGAGATTAGGGACAGGAGATGCACGCGCTGTGGAGCATGTCTGCCAGTCTGCCCGACTGGAGCGATAGTTGTGGTAGAGCGTAAGACAGGGAAAACATTAAAGGAAAAAGAAGTCACCGAAGAGGTAGCATGATTTTTTAAGTCAGTTGCCAATAACCAATATACCAATACACTAATAACAAATTTAGGAGGTTTAGATGGCTGGGAAGGTAAAACTCACAATAGACGGCAAGAAGGTAACGGCACCTGCCGGTGTTACGATACTTGAGGCAGCGGAGGATGCCGGGATCCACATTCCCAATCTCTGTTATCTGAAGGGGATGAAGGGGATAGGAGCCTGCAGGCTCTGCATGGTGGAGATAGAGGGTATGAAGGCACCCATGACGGCATGCACAGCCCGTGTAAAGGATGGTATGGTTGTCAATACATCAAGTGAGAAGATAAACGAGATCAGACAGTATGTGATTGATCTCATTGTAAGCATGCACCCCCTTGACTGCATGACCTGCACGAAAGCAGGTGTCTGTGATCTCCAGCGTTATGCCTATGAGTACGAGGTAAAGGAGTCGACATTTAACAGGAAGCAGTTCGGGTTTGAGATAGATTCAGAGAACCCCTTCATAAAGCGCGACCCTGACTATTGCGTACTCTGCGGCAGATGTGTGAGGGTGTGCAAGGAGCAGGGGACGGCGGTGTTAGACTTCTCCGGACGGGGTGTGGGATCGAGGGTAACCACGGCAGAGGACAGGCCCCTTCATGAGTCGGGCTGCACCTTCTGCGGCAGTTGTGTTGATGCCTGTCCGGTAAACGCCCTGTTGGAGGCAGACCGGTGGAGAAGGGGGCGGGAGTGGGATTACGAGAGGACGGAATCGGTCTGTCTTTTCTGCGGCAATGCCTGTCGTATCAAGGTGAGCACCTACAAGGGAGACCTTGCAAAGGTGAATATCGGAGGTGAGGCAGGCAGGGCGGACAACTATATCTGCGCCTACGGCCGGTTCGGTTTTGATTTTGTGAATTCCGACCGGAGGATACTTGAGCCGTTGAAGCGTGAGGGTGACGAATTTATCCCTCTGGGATACAGGGATGCGATAAAGGAGGTTGCCTCAAGGCTGAAGGGCGGAGAGAGTGCCGGCATAATACTCTCGGGGAACCTCCTGAATGAGGATATCTTCACGGTAAAGCGCTTTGCCGCTGATGCAGGTATTAATAATATTGACTCCACCGTGAGCATTTACGGAGACAGTGCCTCCCTTGTCGGGGGAGAAAAGGTGGATATAGATAAAGCGGATCTGATTTTGCTGGTGGGCCTTAAGCCCTCGCAGTGGGAGAGGATATTCCCGGCCCTTGATGCGACGGTGAGGAAGCGGAAGGCAAGGGGTGCAAAGTTTGTGGTGATCAATGCAGGTGAAGACAGTTATGAGGGAGTGGCGGATATAAGGATAGAGGCTGATGAAGCAAAGACCCTTGGTGCTCTTTCAAGGGCACTCAAGGACAGGGGTGTGGATGTCCCTGATAATATGGACCTTGCTGGTGCAGAGGTGTCAGAGACTGTAGCCAAGGCAGCGGACCTCTATGCAGAGGCCAGCAATCCTGTTGTTATTGCCTCAACACCGTTGTTCGAGGCGGCAATGAATATTGCTTCCATAAAGGGAGCCGCCCTTTCGGTGCCGGTGGAGGCCAATGCCAGGGGAACGGTTATGCTCGGCATTGGAGGCAGCGGCAAGAACTACAGAGAGATGATATCAGGAGGTGTTAAGGTTCTATATGTAATAGGTGACCTTCCCGGGAAAAGGCCCGAAGGGGTGGAGTTTCTGATAGTGCAGAACTCCCACATGACGGACCTTTCAAAGGAGGCGGACCTTGTCATTCCTGCTACGACCTTCTACGAAGAAGAAGGAACGGTTGTGGGGCTGACAGGGGACCTGCTTGATGTGAGACCTGCCATAGAACCCTATGGAGGGGCAAAGGAGCACAGTAAGATTCTCAAGGATCTGGCGAAGGAGATGGGGCTGACGCTGAAGGTGGCAAAGACACCGGATGTTAAGAAGGCCCTGAAGGCATTTACTCCTCAGGAGCCCTCGGGGAAGTTTGCAAGGAGGGACGACCTCGAGTATGATCCTGAAGGCTTTCTCTCATCAACACTGAAGGTCATGGTCGAGGGTTCCCGTCTCCTCTGGCTCAGGGAGATGGAGAAATCGGTTGCAGCATAAACAAGGTTGATTCTTTTCTGTTAGACCAATGAGGGTGAAGCGGTTACTCTGCTTCACCCCCTGTTTTCAAGCATTAAGAGAGTACACATCATGGCAATCGCCCAGATTATATCGGAGAGGGATATCTGAAATTCACAGGTTGAGTCAAAGAGAAGGTCAACAGAAGCAGGGAACTCTTCGTCCTCAAGCCAGAGGATCATGGTGACGGGAACTTTTGGAAAAGGATAAATTACAATAGATGCATCGCCATAGCCTTCGTGTACTTCAGCACCATAAAGCCTTCCCTGGCTGATGAATCCTTCCCTGTCCTTCCCGAACCTCTCTGCCACCCTGTCAAGAGGGAGCTGGTGAGTGCCCTGGAAGAACCTGTGTCCGCCCCTTAGGTCAAGGGGCTTCTTCAGGATGCCTGTAGGGGGGATGTCTTTGGCAGTTGAGAGGTAGTTCAGGACGGAAAGCCTGAAGAAATATTTCAGTTTATCAAGAAAGATACTGCCCCTTTCGTCACTGGAGGAGATCAGGAGATCGCATGGATTTATCAGGAAATCTATTCCGAAGCATTTCAGGATGTATGCCCCGGCCTTCTCATCAAAAACCGCACCTGTCCGTTTGCATACATCCTCCCTCGGTAGGCCACAGACATCATCCCAGGCCTTCTGTTCGCCATGCTCTATTTTTATCGGTACGACTTCCATGTTCTTAGATTCTTGCACATTTCCATTGGAATTTTCCATCTTCTTGATATGATGTGAAAGACAATCATTATACCTATAAGTGTTTGGTGCAGAATTTATTCTGACGTTGATAGGGGAAATAAAGACGGAATCTGGAAGAAACTTTTGCAGAACTTTAAGGAAATTATCTTATAAATTTCTCCAGGGATGCTTTTTCTCCCGATACTGGTCTCCGCAGATGCTTCGACTTGACAATCGGAGGCCTTATAAGTGTTAGCTGCTTGTTCATATTCATTTTCGAGGGGATCCAATTACAGAGCTTGCCATTGCTTGCCCCCCGAAAAGTATATTTCCCTTGTCAGGTGCCTCTGGCCAATGTTGATTAGGCACATTCCTCAATATAATAGGTAAATTGACTATATCATCTGGCCCTGCATATCGATACTTTGTTAATTCTAACAAGCCCTCATATTCTTTAGCCGTTGATACTAAAAAAGCTACAGGGAAATACTTAAGGAGATGGCAAAACATGTAAGCAGAAAAATCACCTCGCTTTGATGGCATCCCTACGTCCCTGAGAATTACTTGAACCGGATAAGGATAAATCCAGTAAAATATGTTAATTTCTTCAGGTACAGGTGCTTCAGAATCAAAGATGAATTCCCTAACCTGTTTATCGAAAACAACATCATCTAATTCCGATTTCGCAGCGACAAGATGCCCTAAAACTGCCCTTATCAATCGATGCGGCACAGTTTCAATTTCAAAAACTGGCGGTAGATGCAAAGGAGACCGTACAAAAAGCGCTACATCATTCGCAAATTTATTCAATATTGGATCAAATTCTTTCCCCAGCCAATTATTACAATCCTTACATAACGTTCTGTACTTTACACCATTCTGAGATATTCTGAATTTGTCTTTGTTTGGATCACCTGACAGTGCCTGCAGAATCGTTCGCATTTCCACAGAAGATAGCTCTATTCCACCTTTGGGCGGAACATGGTCCCATGTCAGATCTGCTTCCTTTCGGCATAAGTTACATGGCCCATATTTTTCTCTTTTAACCTTCGAGTAGTACATGCATCTATTTTACAGCTAACATCCTTGATCTTATTGTCGAGAATATATCATAAAAAGTAAATTAGGTCAAGGAGTTTTTGGAAAAAGACATAATAGAATTCATTATGTGACAATTGCGTTGTATAATATTAGAATATTGGTTATTATGAGGCTGTATGGTAATGAATAAGGGAGATGTTTTCAGTGAATTCAGCTGTAGGGTGGAGGTTTTTATAAGATGAAAAACAAGGAACCATTGAACATCCTCTTCCTCGGCCATTCACTTATCGAGTTTTTCGACTGGGAGGCCCGGTTCCCTGAGCACAATGTGGCAAACCTCGGGGTGGCGGGGGAGACGGTTGAGGGCCTCCTTGGAAGGCTTGACCGTGTGATAACAAGACATCCCTCTGCCGATCTGATCTTCATAATGACAGGGACGAATGATATCGCCATGGAGTATCTCGATTTCACCATCCCCTACGGGGTTCTCATAGACAGGCTCAAGGCCGCCTGGCCAGATGCCAGGATTCATTCCCATTCAGTCCTCCCGATCATGATTGAATGGATCGATCCCGGAGTAATAGTGGAGGCCAACAGGGCTATAAGGAGGCTTGCATCAGAAAAAGGGGTGGAGTATATTGACCTCTATTCCCGCTTTGTCGATGAAGAGAGGATGCCGGTCCGAGAGTATTTCCTCGATGACGGCGTTCACCTCAGCCAGAGGGGCTATGAGGTCTGGGCAGAGGTCCTGGAGCCACTGATAACCGGCGATGGAGACTGAAGTGTTGTGCTGAGAAAAGACAGATCATTCCAGTTTTTTCACGAGGGATAAGCAATTATCGATTTTTAACATTGACAAAAGGATTGAAGACTGCTACAATAATTATATAGGCAAACCAGGCGATTTTAGAGAAGGATAGCATTTCCACTTCTCCTCATATTCCTTTCTAATTCTTGAGTTTTCCGAAATAACCGTAACAGTCCCTCACGGGGTGTACAGGCAAGTCCTTGAACTTCAGGATGTTCCAGGAATTCCTTACTGTTGAAAGCGGTTTCTTGTAGATGACGCTGTCCCTGGCCAGAAAAACACAGAGAAAAACAGGAGGTATGTTTTATGGAGCCAAAGGTACCATTTGATCTGAATGATTTGAAGAGTGTCCGCCTGCCGAAAGTCAACCCCGGGATGATTGGCTGGGTTGTGGTGGCGATACTGCTCATAGCCCTTGTGTATTCCGCATGGTTTACCGTGGATACAGAAGAGGTTGGTGTTGTCCTGCGATTCGGGAAGTTTACCCGCATTGCTGACCCTGGTCTGAATCTCAAACTGCCGCTGGGTATCGAGAGGGTTTACAAGGTCCCTGTTGAACGGCAGCTGAAGCTTGAACTCGGGTTCAGGACAACCAAACCGGGGGTCAGAACCCAATACTCCACAAAGAAATATCCAGAGGAATCACTGATGCTGACAGGGGACCTGAATGCCGCTGAAGTGGAATGGATTGTCCAGTTCCGTATCAAAGACCCTTACAACTTCCTCTTTCGTGTGAGGAATGCTGTTTCGACCTTCCGGGATATTAATGAGGCGGTCATGCGTGAGGTCGTTGGTGACCGTACGGTGGACGAGGTATTGACCATCGGCCGCCAGGAGGTTGCGAGCACCGTCACTGTGAAACTCCAGGAACTCTGTGATCAGTACGAACTGGGTATAAAGGTTGACCAGGTGGTGCTGCAGGATGTCAATCCCCCTGAGCCGGTAAAGCCCGCCTTTAACGAGGTCAACGAGGCACAGCAGGAGCGGGAAAAACTGATCAATCAGGCCAAATCGGAATACAACCGCGTTATCCCCAAGGCACGTGGTGAGGCTGACAGGACTATTGAGGTGGCAAGGGGATATGCACTGGAAAGGGTGAACAATGCCCGGGGTGAAGCGGCAAAGTTCGATTCAATCTTCAAGGAGTATCTGAAGGCAAAAGAGGTGACACTTCAGCGCATTTACCTGGAAACAATGAACGATGTCCTCCAGCAGGTGGGGAAGAAGCTGATTACCGATGACAAGATAACCGGCATCCTGCCGTTGTTCCAGTTTGAGAAGGGAGACGCAAAGTAATGAAAAAAGCAAAGTATATAGTATTCGCAGGTGTAGTTGTTCTTGCCTTGATTGCGGTGGTTTCCGCCGCATTCATCGTAGATGAAACACAGCAGGTCATAATCACGCAGTTCGGGAAGCCCGTGGGCAAACCCATAGTAAAACCCGGTATCCACTTCAAGGTTCCCATCATACAGGAGGCGCATTTTTTTGACAGGCGCTTCCTGGAATGGGATGGCGATCCCAATCAGGTTCCAACGAAAGATAAAAGATTCATCTGGGTGGACACCTATGCACGCTGGCGGATAAAGGACCCGCTGCTGTTCTTTCAGCGTGTCCGGGATGAGCGGGGTGCCCAGTCCAGGCTGGATGACATCCTGGACGGTGAGACCAGAAATGCAATCGCCAAACACCTTCTCGTTGAACTGGTCCGTACAACGAACAGGGAATATCTTACGAGTGAAGGCCTTTTGGCTGGTGAAGTGGCCAGGAGTCTGGCCAGGATCCAGTCAGGCAGGGAGGTCATAACCCGTTCGATACTGCAGGCAGCATCAAAGCGTACCCTTGAGCTTGGCATTGAACTGCTCGATCTGAGATTCAAGCGGATCAACTATGTTAAAGAGGTTCAGCAGAAGATATTCGAAAGAATGATTTCCGAGAGAAAGAGGATAGCCGACAAGTTCCGGTCCGAGGGGCAGGGAGAGGCCTCCAAGATACTGGGAAACAAGGAGCGTGAACTGAAGAAGATCCAGTCCGGTGCTTACAGGACAGCCCAGGAGATCATTGGCAAGGCTGACGCCCAGGCGACTGCGATATATGCAAAGGCATATAACCAGAGCCAGGAATCCCGGGATTTCTACCGGTTCCTGAAGACCATGGAGACCTACAAGACAACCTTTTCAGACAGGGACTGGCTCGTACTCTCAACAAAGGGCGATTTCTTCAAATATCTGCAGAGGCAGTCAGGCAAATAGAGGCAGTTTATGTTGTGATAATCGGTTCGAGGACGGGAGAGATGCTCAGAGTCTTCTGAGTACCTCCCGTGCCGATACCACCCCTGAGGCGGAGGCCTGAATAAGCCCCCGACTCACGCCTGCCCCATCACCTATGGCAAAGAGGTTTTCCACCTCTGTCTCAAGATGGGGACTCAATTTTATCTGCCGTGAGTAGAACTTCACCTCGATGCCGTAAAGCAGGGTATGACGGGAATTCACCCCCGGTACTATCCTGGCCATTGCTTCAAGCATCTCCAGGATGCCGGTCAGGTACCGGTAGGGGAGGGCGAAGCTCAGGTCCCCTGGTGTTGCATCCCTGAGAGTCGGGTTCACCATACCCCGGGCTATCCTCTCAGGCGTTGACCTCCGTCCCCTTTTAAGGTCTCCAAGCCTCTGTATCAGCACACCCTGTCCAAGAAAGTTTGCAAGCCTGGCTATGTACCTCCCGTATGAAATGGGTTCGTCAAAGGGTTCAGTGAAGAAGGTGCTTACGAGTATTGCAAAGTTCGTGTTCTCCGTCCTCCGGTCTCCGTAGCTGTGGCCGTTTACGGTCCAGATACCCTTGAGGTATTCCTTTACCACCTCACCGTAGGGGTTTACGCAGAAGGTCCGGACCCGGTCGTCGAAGGCCCTTGAGTAGTAGATGAGCTTGGGCTCGTAGGTTACTGATGTCAGGGGCTCCAGAACCGGTGCAGGCAGTTCCACCCGGACACCGATATCCACGGGATTGTTAAGGAGTCCCAGACCGTGCCGCCTTGCCACCCGTTCAAGCCACCGGGAGCCTTCCCTTCCAGGGGCGAGGATTACGAACTTCCCCTTTATCTCCTTGCCGGTGCTCAACCGGACACCGGTGAGTCTTCCTATGCCATCCATGATGAGATCGGTCACCCTGCTTTCAAAGAGGATGTCTATCTGTTCATCAACGAATGTCCTGATCCTCTCCAGCAGGATACGGCAGTTTTCAGTGCCTATATGCCGGATAGGTGAGGGTATCAGCGTGAGATCGTTTTTTGCAGCGGTGTTGATGAGCTGACTCAGCTGTTTCGAAGGGGTCCCGAACACCTCAGAAGGTGCACCGTATTCAAGGTATATGGCATCCACATATTTAATGAGTTCCTTCAGCTTATCCTCCCCGGTGTAACGGCCTAAATTCCCGCCGACCTGGCCGGAGAGGGAGAGTTTCCCGTCACTGTATGCACCTGCTCCTCCCCAGCCTGAGAGGATTGCACAGATCTCACAGGTCCGGCATGAGACCTCCCTGGTCATCATGGGGCAGTGCCGTTTGTTGATGTCAAGCCCCTTTTCTATCAGGAGTATCCTGATACGGGGGGCGTTTTTGAGTAGTTCAAGGATTGCAAAGATACCGGCAGGGCCTGCTCCCACTACTATGACGTCGTATGCCGCTTTTTTCATTCTTCTTCCGTGAAGTCCTTCCATCGTTCCCTCAGGAAGGAGAGGGCCTCGTAATTTGTGAGGTCGAGATGGAGGGGCGTGATCGAGATGAAGCCCGAATCAACGGCACTGAAGTCGGTGTTGTTTCCTGCCTCCCATGAGGGTGTTCCTCCACCGATCCAGTAATGAGTCCTGCCCCAGGGATCAAGCATCTCATGAATGGCATTGTCATAAACCCTTTTGCCCTGCCTGGTGAACTTCACACCCCTTACCATTGTTTCAGGGAGGTTCGGGACATTCACATTAAGCAATGTATCAGGGGGAAGCCCCTCTTTGAGGATCATCCTGGCGAGCCTTTTTGCAAAGGATGCCGCGGTCTCGAAGTGGAATTTCTTTCCATCGGTGAAAGGCATGGAAACAGCAATGGATGGGATGTTGAAGAGCGTTCCCTCGATTGCGGCAGAGACGGTTCCGGAGTAGGTGATGTCATCACCCATGTTTGCTCCCCTGTTGATGCCGGAGATCAGTATGTCAGGCTTCCTTGGCAATATCTTTTCAACGGCTACGACAACACAGTCTGTAGGGGTCCCGTTGACGGTGTATCTCCCCCCTTCGATCTTTTCAGCCTTTAGGGGTCTGTGCATCGTGAGGGCATGACTCACGGCGGACTTTTCCCTCTCAGGGGCCACAACGCAGACCTCTCCCAATTCTTCCATCGCTTCTGTGAGTGTTTTGAGGCCCTCAGACTGGATACCGTCGTCGTTGGTCACAAGAATCAGTGGCATATCGGTATTTTACCACAAAGCCAGGCTGTGCGAGACAGAGATGGCCTTGTCTCTGACTATAAGGGGAAGGTTTTCCCAAATGGGGAGCAAGTTCTTTACCGTCTGACCCCTCACCTCATTGCAGGACAAGCGGGGTTGTGTATGAAATTTTCATTTTTGTCAGGAGGTTAGATAGTTGCAGACCAGAGGATGACGGTGTTTTCCCCATGGCAGAACTGTTGAATTCCGGCTGGCACGGTAATTGTAAATAGAAGGCTGAAAGGGTGAAGAAACAGCCGGAGTTTCCGGTTAATAAAATTAATATGATCAAAGAAAGGAGGAATGACTTATGAAGAGAGTCGCCATTATAGCTTTGCTCACCTTTGCGGTGCTTGCTGCGGGGATGACTGTACCCCATAAGGCTGAGGCGATGAACAATGAATCGGCTGCACTGCTTACAGCAGGCATAGTCCTGCTTGGGATACCAATCATGAACGCTATCGCAAACGACAGCCAGCCCCGTTATGAGAGGGTATATCATGCACCTCCAGAAAGAGTCGTTTACAAGAAGGTCTATGTTTACCAGGAAGCCCCGCGCTGGCACAGACACCGGGGCCATGCATACAGGAGGGGCTGGCGGGATGAGTGGCGGTATCTTGAAAGAAGGGATTACGAAAGAGGAAGAAGGGATGCCTGGCAAGAGTACTATGGGTACTGATCAGGCTGTCTGTTACCTCCCTGGTAGAACGGCCTCATCATGAGGCCGTTTTCTTTTTATTCCGGAACAGGGTTTCGGCTATTTGAAGAATCATTCAGACCTCCCGCTTTCGTATCGTCTCATGTTGTTTCTGCCGGGAAATTCGGGGACTTGCTTTCTGGATAAAAGGTGGGTGCTTGTATTAATATTAACGGTGCTTAAGGCATTTTCAGAAGTGATAAGCGGCCTCATCAGCCGAAAAGAGATAATCAAGATTGATCTCGCTGCCCAGTTCAGAAAACCCTCCACGGGAAAATGGGACGCCCTGAGGAGACTGAACGCGGCATTTCTCATCTCTCTTGCCGGTAGGGGTCATCTTCTTTATTCTGAAGCCCGAGAGTATCTGTCCAGAGCCGCTGAATCCGCACCGGATAAGGATATGAAAGAGGCGGCAGGATTTCTTCTCCAGGCGATTGAAGAGACAGGGAGGGAGATTGAGAAGATTTTGTCGAAAGACGAGAACTTTCCCGGACGTCTGCAATCGCTTGCCGGGAGACTCAAGAGTTACAGACCGGCTGGGCATCCCGAAGTGATAAAGGGGATAAGGGAGGTCTTTTTCCCGGAGGGTGTCGGACTTTATGATGCCCGTGAAGAAATTATCTCGGCTCTCAGGAAGAGGAGGGTTGTCCGGATAGAAAAACCTAATCCCGAACCGCTTCAGGAACCGGCGGAAGAGATAATTTTTACGGCGAACGCCCTCCTGACCGTTCCTCCTCCGGAGAGGGCTCTGAAGGCCTGCGGGCTTGAGGATGAACTCGCCTGTGAGGTGGAAGATGTGATGAAGGAGGAGCAACTCTACTGGTATGACCATCCGGTCCAGATAGGTGTGGACCCTGAAAGAAACGAAGTTCTCTATGGTCTGAGCGGGCTTTCAGAGACCCTGAGATTCGAGAAGAAAAGGGGAGTCGTCCCGGAAAATTCCAGGCTTACCGTAATTCTTTCCGTATCTGTGACTCACCGGGGGTTGCACCGTTGTTCAAAGGCATATCTCGAGCATGAGATCCGGAAGCATAAGGATATACAGGGGCTGGATGTCTATATCTTCACCGAGGCGGATACTGTCCGCATGGTCGAGGAGGTGCTGTATCCTGCCGGCCGGGAGTTTTTCTCTCTCAGTGACGGGGAAATGATTGAGGATGTCTTTGGGGTGGACGGGGAATATGGAAGGCATTACAGCTTCCTGAAGGCGGTGACTGCATTCTGGCAGGTTTTCATTGATCCACGGAAAAGGGCTACCTTCAAGATCGATCTTGATCAGGTATTTCCTGAAGAAACATTAGTGAGGGAGACAGGATGTTCCGCCTTTGAACACCTGAAGACCCCGCTCTGGGGAGCTGAGGGGATTGATTCAGAGGGCAGGCCGGTCAGGCTTGGGATGCTTGCAGGTGCCCTCGTGAATGAGTCCGATATACAGAGGTCGCTCTTTACTCCGGATGTGGGATTTCCTGAAGATGAAGGGGCTGCGGATGAAGTGATTTTTCATAGCCGTTTTCCCCAGGCAGTCTCCACAGTGGCTGAGATGATGACCAGATATGACGGATCAGATGATCTGGATGGAAAATCTTCATGCCTCCAGAGGGTGCACGTGACAGGAGGGACAACAGGCATTCTGATCAGGGATCTGAGGGCTTACAGGCCCTTCTCCCCGTCTTTTATCGGGAGGGCTGAAGATCAGGCGTATATAATGTCGGTTCTCTATCAGAATAATGGGCCTTTCCTCCGGTATCTTCATAAAGCAGGGCTGATAATGAGGCATGACAAAGAGGCCTTTGCAGAAGAGGCGATCAGACAGGCGGCACAGGGTAAGGCTATCGGGGATATACTGAGGATGCTCCTCTTTTCCCTTTATGCCGGAGCCCTCCCCTGGAGAATAAAAGAGATCAAAGATTTCCTTGATCCCTTCTCCGGTTGTTTCATTTCCGATATCCCCTTCACAATGGCCTTTCTCAGGCTTGCCCTCAAGGGGGCATATCTTTTTGACAGGGATGAGGATGAGGCTCTGGAGTTTCTCCGGATCGGGATCAGACGTATCGGGAAGCTCCTTGCCATGCTGAGGGAAAATTCCCTTCTTATAAAAGAAAGGTTCGACTATGAAAAACAGGCCTGGGGGGTCTATTACGAGACACTGACCGGGGTGGAAGAGGCATTGAGGAGGGATGATCCCTTTGCAAAACAATTAAAGGAGAGAGCGGAAAGGATTATAGAAGAGGTCGTGATCCGGACCTGAAGGGGCTATTCATCATCTTTGTATAGTATGTTCCGGACAATTGCTTCGAGGGAAGGGCTCTTGCCGGGGTCTCCTCCGGTGAAGTCCCTGACATCAATACACTTTGCTCCAGTCCTCTCAGCAAGCTCCATATCACTCTCCTTGTCTCCAACTACAATGGACTCCTTGAGGTCTATCCCGTATTTCTTCCGTGCCTTCATCAACATGCCCGTTGACGGTTTCCGGCAGGCACAGTGTTCATCGGGGTGGTGAGGGCAGTAGAAGAAGTCATCAAAGCCATACCTTTCAACAAATATACGGTTTATCTTCCCAACGAAACTCCTCTCTACGATCCCCCTTGCTATACCTGACTGGTTAGTTATGCCGATCAGAAGAAAACCTGCCTCTTTAAGCTTCCTTAGTTCTGATAACCCTGGAAAGGGCTCAAAATCTTCCATCCTGTTCAGGTAGTGGGCATCCCTGCAAAGGGTGCCGTCCCGATCGAAAAAGACGGCCTTCTTCCGGGGGAGGAGTGAACTGAGTTCACTGAAGACTTCCTCCGGGCCAAGAGCGGAGAGGCATTCTGTCTCCCTTCCAGGACATTCCCTCTCAAAGCAGGGAGAACAGGTCAGGGTTTTTCTGAGGACCCGTGCCGGAGAGTCTGTTTCATATTCCAGGGGCATCCCCGTTGATCCCAGGAGGGACGGCTCCGGCGGACCTGTCAGGTCAGGGTCGGTGGAGCCGAAGAGGGCGATTAGTGGCGTACCCACGGCATAGCTTATATGCATGGGACCTGAGTCATTTGTGACCACCATATCGGCGTGGGCGATGATGCTGATAAGTTCCCGGAGGGTAGTATTGCCTGTAAGGTCGAGAAAGGACTCATCGCTCTGATGCTCCTTTCCCATCAACGAGCCGATCTCCTTGCCTATGGGGACCTCCTTTTTTGAGCCTATCAGGACGGTGCTCCCTCCCAGTGTATTGATTACCATGGAAGCAAGCCTGCTGAAGTGTTGAGCCGGCCACCGCTTGGCAGAGCCATAGGTTGCCCCGGGATTGAGGATTATAACCGGTCTCCTCAGGCTTGAGAGCATCTTTATACCTTTGAAGTGTTCTTCTCTCTCGATGTATATCCAGGGCATCCTGGAGGTTGTGTGGAATCCGGCATTCCGGAGCATTTCAAGGTAGTAGAGGATGTGATGAAGTGTCCCGGTCTTCTCTGTGAAGTTGACCCCCTTTGTAAGGAGAATCCCCCTGCCGTCCCTTCTGTAACCGATTCTTTCAGGTATACGGGCAAGAAAGGCAAGCACTGCGGCATCAAAGGCATTCTGAAGAAGTATCGCCCTTTTGTAGCTCCTTGCCCTGAGAATCCTTGCCCCTCTGATCTTTCCGCCAGGTCCTTCAAAGGAGGGAGAGTAGTATATTATCCCGTCTATATTGGGGTCCTTCTCAAATACAGGCGCTACCCACTCCTTTACAAGGAGGTCGAGCTTCTCTGTCTTCAGGTTCTCCCTGATACACCGGATAGCAGGGAGTGTCATCACGGCATCGCCGATCCAGTTTACGCCCCTGATCAGACTGTATGGCATGGGAAAAGGTAATTCCTGAGAATGTTGAAGGGATGGAGGATTTTTTTCTTGACTTTATGGGACATAAAGAATTATAAAAGATGAGCCTGTATTTTTTCAGGTTTCAGTATTTGAAAGGAGGCAAAAGCAGTATGTCAGCAGTCGAAGGAACAGTGAAGTGGTTCAATGAGACCAAGGGTTATGGCTTCATCAAGAAGGATGACGGACAGGACGTCTTTGTTCATTACTCTGATATAGAGGGTGATGGATTCAAGACCCTTGCAGAAGGTCAGCGTGTATCCTTTGAGGTTGTGGAGGGCACAAAGGGGCCCAAGGCAACGAATGTAACGAGAATTGACTGAAAACCACAAGTGCCCGCGCCTTGCGGGCACTTCCCCCAACATATTTTCCTCCTGAGTCTTCCATGAGATTACCAGAGTGGATCCGGGTAAAGTCTGTCATCGGCTCACACAGGACCAAGTCCGTTCTCCGGTCGAGGAATCTTTCCACAGTCTGTGAAGAGGCCCGCTGCCCGAACCGGGGGGAATGCTTCTCAAAACCCACTGCTACCTTTCTCATCCTTGGTGACAGGTGCACCCGGGACTGTGGTTTCTGCTCCGTAACCCCGGGAAGCCCCGGACCACCTGATCCTGATGAACCTGCAAGGGTTGCAGATGCTGCTCTTGAGATGGGACTCAGGTATATTGTAATAACATCTGTAACGAGGGATGATCTGCCCGATGGCGGGGCAGGACAGTTTGCGAATACCATCAGAGAGATCAGAAGGAGACTCCCTGAGGCAAGGATTGAAATCCTAACACCGGACTTCATGGGTGAGAGGAAACCCCTTGAGACCGTTCTTGAGGCATCTCCCGATGTATTCAACCATAACCTTGAAACAGTCCCATCGTTGTACGGGAAGGTCCGTCCCCGGGCTGATTATGATCGTTCTCTCAGGGTCTTGGCTATGGCACGGGAGATCGCCCCTGCCATTCCAACCAAGTCCGGTCTGATGGTGGGGCTTGGTGAGAGATTTGATGAGGTGATGGACGTGATGAAGGACCTCCGGGCTGTCGGGTGTGAACTTCTTACCATCGGGCAGTATCTCAGGCCCCGGATGGATAACCTTGATGTAGTAGAATATGTGCACCCTGATATCTTTGAGGAATACCGCCTGCGTGCCCTTAAGATGGGCTTCAGGTTTGTTGCTTCTGCCCCCCTTGTAAGAAGCTCAATGAATGCCGAGGAGATGTACGAGGGTATGTGATATCTTGCTTCCGTGCCGGTATTTCTCCTGAGTTTTATGCACTGGCTTTTCTGGTATAATAGTTTCAAAGGGGTTAGGAGTCTTTACATAACTGTCTAATACATTGAGAGGGAGGCGACAAGCCTCAGAAAACATAATGCAACCGACGGGATTTGATGTAAAGGAAACTTATTTTGTAAATCAGAGATCTGTCAGTTCTGGAAGGAATATGCAGTTAACGGATCTTTCTTTTTCAAAGGTGTCGAGCATTTATGTTTCTTCGGCATACCGACTCCCTCCCTTTTACAGAGTTTTTTGGACAGCAGAGGAGTCTTTATGGTGAATTTCTTCTGGAACCCAGAATTGCACATTACCTCAGGGCTATCTTCTGTTGCGTCAGGAAGATTCAGGAGGAAAATGCTGGTAACCCTTATGCTCCTCCTGTCGGGAATTCTCCTTGTTTCAGTCTCTTTTGCTTCACCCCCTTATCACCGAAAGCCCTATAAGCCCCATAAACCATATCACCCAGAAAGGGTGAAGAGGCTCTTCATTCCCGCCCCCTTACCACACCGTCCTCCTCCACCCAGGAGGGGCTATATATGGGTTTCCAGGTACCGGAATCATCGGGGTTTTTATGTTGGTGGTTTCTGGCGGCCTCCTTACAGGAAAGGTTATGTCTGGGTTGAAGGTTACTGGGATTCCGATGGGAGATGGATCTTTGGATACTGGAAGCCTCTTGAGGTCAGGAATGGCTATGTCTGGGTGCCCGGCTTCTGGAGCGGGTATGTCTGGGTAAATGGATTCTGGAGGCCGGAATACAGAGAAGGATACATCTGGGTTGATGGTTACTGGGATGAAGACGGCAACTGGATCCCCGGCTACTGGAGGCCCCTCAGGGTAAAAGAGGGGTTCCTGTGGGTGCCGGGACACTGGGCTGGTTCTGTCTGGGTAGAAGGGCACTGGAGACCGGCATCGAAACCTGGATATGTCTGGGTTAAGGGATATTATGGCAGAGATGGAACGTGGGTGCCGGGCTACTGGAAAAAAATGTAGAAGGGAGATGATGGTAATGATGGGGAGAGCAAGGAACAGGAGAGTGGAGATCCGGATAAACAGATAACCTTAACGTTGCATAAACCTGAGGTCCGGCAGGGGGTATACCCTCACGGACCTTCCAACGCAAGGGGATTATCGGCATTTCCGCTTGCTTCTTCGAGACAGCGATGAGTAGCTCACTGAGAGTTGATTTTAGAGAGATGAATACGGTATGGTTCCAGGGGTGTGCTCTGAAATTTTTCATTATAAAGCTCCGGTCGTGTCTGAGTAGAGAAAGTCTGTTATGGACGGTGCCTTAATAGTCCTGATCAGTTGTAAAAAGGGTTTTTGAGCAGAGAAGACCGGACGGTTTCCGCCGGGCCGACACAGGGATGCGCTTTCATGAACCATCAGGTGTTGATAATGAAAGATTTCAGAGCACACCCCCGGATAACTGAACAGGCAGGGAAGACTCCGTGAGGGCATTTAGTCGTATCGCCCCCCCTGCCTCGGGGGAACAATTTATGCAATTGGAAGGTTAAGGGGAAGAGATGTTTCATACCGCAGAACAGAAGGATGTTCTTCAGGGGAAGATAACGGATGTATATTTTGAGCGGACCCTCAGGGTCCTGAAGGCAAAGGGTGTAAACCCCATTGTAAGGGCGGAGTTCATTGCAAAGTCCTTCCCTGACGGCTGGCCCTGGGCTGTCTTCGCCGGGCTGGAGGAGGTACTCCATCTCCTTAAGGGGCTGCCGGTCAGTCTGAGGGCAGTGAGGGAAGGGACGGTCTTTTATCCCTTTGAGCCGGTGATGGAGATAGAAGGGAGGTATCAGGACTTCTGCATCTACGAGACGGCCCTTCTGGGGCTTGTCTGCCAGGCAACGGGGATAGCCACAAAAGCGGCACGGTTCAAGCGGCTTGCCGACGGCAGGATGGTGGTCAGTTTCGGTGCAAGGAGGATGCATCCCGTTCTTGCCCCCATGATTGAACGGAATGCCTATATAGGCGGCTGTGATGGTGTGGCGGTGGTGAAGAGCGGGGAGATCATAGGCCGGGACCCCATGGGAACCATGCCCCATGCCTTCATTATCTGCATGGGTTCGACAGTGGAGGCCCTCCGGGCCTATGATGAGGTTCTTGAACCCCGGTTCAAAAGGGTCGCTCTTATTGATACCTTTCTTGATGAGAAGTTTGAGGCCCTGAATGTGGCGGAAGCCCTTGGAGAGAGACTTTTTGCCATCAGGCTTGACACCCCATCCTCAAGACGGGGGGATTTCTACAGGATACTTGAGGAGGTCAGGTGGGAGCTTGATTACAGGGGCTTTCACGGTGTAAAGCTCTTCGTGAGCGGTGGGATAAGTGAAGAGGATATCCCGGTTCTGAACCCCCTTGTGGCTGCCTACGGGATCGGGACCTCCATCAGTAACGCCCCTGTCGTGGACTACTCAATGGACATTGTTGACCTTGAGGGAAGGCCCCTGGCAAAGAGGGGAAAGTTCTCCGGAAGGAAGGGGCTCTACCGGTGCACTGCCTGTGGAGCAAGAAGGGTGGTTCCACTGCAGGAGAACCCAGGGTCTTGTTCCTGCGGTGCGGTGTACGAAGAACTGCTCCTGCCTGTTCTGAAGGATGGTGAGGTGTTGATTGAGAGAGAAGGCCCCACAACTATCAGGGAGAGGGTGCTCAGGGAGACAGAGGGGCTTTCTCTTTCCTGATGCCCTCCCTTTTTGTAGTCATAGCTATTTTCATCTGGAGTTCCCTTGGCGTATTTGTCAGGTACGCCGGGCTACCGGTATATGAGATAATATTCTATTCAGCCTTCTTCTCTCTCCTGTTTCAGGGTCCGGTCATCTTTGGTACACCTTTGAGGAGACACTTCCCGGGAATGAGGCAGATCCCGGGGATCCTCATTGTAACCATTCTCCTTCTCTTGAATACGACTACCTTTCTGCTTGCCTATGAGAAGACCACCATCGCCAATGCCGTTTTCACCCATTACATAGCACCGGTCGTGGTTGCCGTCCTTGCCTATCTCCTGCTCAGGGAGAAGATCACGAAGAGGATAGTCCTCTCGATACTGATTGCCTCGGCAGGTCTCTGGATCATGCTTGGCGGTGTGACGATCGTTGACTGCTTCAGAAGCCTGATGAGGGACGGGCTGAGGCTTTCAGGGGAGATGCTCGGGATAGTATCAGGCCTTTCATCAGGTGTCTTCTATGCCCTTCTGATTATAACGATACGTTTCTTTGTGAGGAAGATAAACCCCTATGTGATGGTCTTTTTGCAAAACAGTCTGATGGTAATAATACTTTTCCCCTTTGTGGAGATTTCGCTGAAGGGCAATCTCTGGCTCCTCTTTCTGATGGGAGCCCTGCACAGCACCCTTGCGCCCTTTCTCTATTACAGGGGGCTTGAAGAGGTCCAGGCCAACAGGACGGCTGTACTTGGCTATCTTGAACCGGTTGGTGCTATAATCTTCAGCATGATCTTTCTTGGAGAATATCCGGGACTCCGTTCATATCTGGGTGGTGCATTGATACTGCTTGCGGGATACCTGACACTGAAGGAGAAGGTCGATGAAAAAGGCTCTTGATAGATTCCGGTTCGGAAGGCCCGGCATAGCCGGCTCCTTTTCCGACAGGGATGCCGGTATACTGACCTGTGATGACCTGGAGGCGCTCGACCTGATAGAAGTCAGGGTTGATCTCTTTTCAGAACCGGGTAAAGAGTATCTTGAGGAACGGCTCAGAGAGGTTTCCAGCCTGGGCAGGCCCCTCATCGGGACTGTAAGGTCGGCGGATGAAGGCGGAGGGGGGGATCTCTCGCCTGATGAGAGGGTCGGACTCTTTTCAGTCCTCTCTGAATGGGTGGATATAATCGATATAGAGATAAGGTCGGAACTTTTCGATAACCTTCTCTCCGTTACTCGGGAGAAATCCCGATATCTCCTTGCCTCTTTTCATGACTTTGATAAGACACCTCCAGAAGGCGATCTGAGAGGCGTCATGGAGAGTGCCTACGAAAGGGGGGCGGATATCGTAAAGATAGCCACGATGGTCAGGACCAGGGATGACCTGATGGTTCTGGCCCGTCTCACGCTGGATTATTCAGACAGCGGTGTTGTGGTGATCGGTATGGGTGAGCAGGGGGTTTCTTCAAGGGTGTTCCTCCCGATGATAGGCAGCCTGTTCACTTTTGCTTCAGTGGGTGCTGAGAAGGCTCCGGGCCAGATACCCGTGCTGGAGTTGAGGCGGTTGATGAACCGCCTTGGAGGATAAAACAGCGTCCTCCGGGCTATAATAGAAGTATGAAGATTTTCATTGGAATCATCCTGGTAATCGTGTTCATATACGCCTATAGCACGTACATGTTCAGAAAGGCATACGGCCGGCTCCTCTGAAGTTCAAGCCAGCATGCCTCCGTGAGGGGCCGGATTGCGGAAAAGCTGGCGAAAAAGGGTATACGGCCTCCCCGCTGGCTCTCAGGTGGCCGGAGTGGGTGCTGAGAAATTTAATGAAAAAAAGGCCCCCCCCTTTGGTATAATATAAAAATACCCACCAAACCCTATCTCTACCCCCTCGGGATAGGGTTTAGTCCCACACTCGCCTCCATCTCTTTCCCTCCGGAGATGGAGGCACCCCTTAATCTCCGGAAATAAGAAAAAGCAGGAAAGATGCCAATGAGTCAACGCCCGGTTCCGGCTGGCTGTCATGCTACCGGATCTCAAGCCATGAAAGGCTGTAACTTCCTGTTATTTAAGGGGGAAATTGAAGGGGCCTTCTTCATACCGGCATTTCCAGCAGGGAGTAGCAGGAGCCTGACGGAGAATGAAGAGGGGTGAGAAAATTTTTTCATCAAGAACAGGGCAGGAAGATACAACATACTGAAACAAAAGGATAAACCAGAATATATTTATGGATGCATGGTGCAAAATATGTCGCATCCCCTCAGTCTCTCTGCTGTCTTGCCCTGACAATCCTCTTGTTAAGGGCCTGGCGTGTTATTCCGAGGAGACTGGCAGCTATGCCCTGGTTGCCCTTGGAGAGCCTCATTGCCTCGGCAATAAGGAAATCTTCAACCTCCTTAAGGGTAGGGAACCTGCCGAAGACAGAAACGAGACAGTCATCCCGGGGGAGTGACTCTGACGGGGTCTCCCTGTCTGTTACAGTCGCCTCCTTCATTATGGCCTCTTTGAATCGTTCCATTGAGAGTATCCCCTTCTGGTGTGTGGCAAGGGCATCGTAGACCATAGACCTCAGTTCTCTCACATTACCCGGAAAGTGATATGTGGACAGCAGGGTGAGCAGTTCCGCTGGATAGGCCGGTTTCGGTTTCTGCATGGCTTCGGCCGCCTCTGTAAGGAAGTGCTCCAGCAGGATCGGGATATCTTCCTTTCTCTCTCTCAGTGGAGGGATCTCGATCTGGTGGGCCCTCAGCCTGTAGTAAAGGTCCCGCCGGAATTTTCCGCTCTTTATGACATCAGTGAGGTCTCTGTTTGTGGATACGATAATCCTTGCGTCTGTCTGACGGGGGAGATCGGAGCCGAGGGGATAATACTCCCTTTCCTGAAGGAGTCGCAGAAGTTTGACCTGGGAAGCATTGTCAAGGTCTCCTATCTCATCAAGAAAGAGTGTGCCCTCTCCAGCCTGTGCTATGAGCCCCTCCCTGGGCTGGTCTGCACCTGTAAAGGCACCTTTACGATGACCGAAAAGTGTATCCGAGAAGACGTGGTCATCCAGACCTGCAATATTGACGGCTACAAGCCTTCCCTTCCGGCCGCTAAGCCTGTGGACGGCCCTTGCAAAAAGCTCCTTCCCCACTCCCGTCTCCCCGGTGATCAGGATAGGCTGCTGGCTTGTTGCAACTGCCTCGACATAGCGGAAGAGGGCATGAATTCTTGGACTGGCTGTATAGATCTCACTGAATGCCTCTTCATGCCGGAGCTTCTCGGAGAGGAGGGATTCCTTCAGTGATGAGACTTCTCTCCTCAGGAGTGATAGTTCAAGGGCCTTACTGAGCGATGAGAGCAGCCTTTCCTTCTCGACGGGTTTGACTATGTAGTCAAAGGCCCCTTTCTTCATGCATTCCACGGCTGTTTCTATCTCTGAAGTGGCTGTTACTATGAGGACAGGTATGTTCGGATGGTGCTCTGTTATCTGCCTGAGCAACTCAGCCCCGGGGAGATATGGCATGGTCAGATCGAGAATTATCGAAGCAGGTTCCCTCTGGTCGAGGTCCCTCATAACTGCCCTGGAGTCATCATGGGTTATCACATTCTTTATTCCGGCGCTCTTCAGGAGTATCTGGAAACTCCTGAGTGTTTCAACCTCATCATCAACTATCATTACGGAAAGTTCGGCATATTCGGATAGCTTCATTCCTTTTTCACCTCACTGAAGGGCAAGAGCACCTCAACTGTGGTGCCCTTTCCGGGGCTGCTTGAAAACCTGATCTCACCCCCATGTTCAGAGACGATCGTCCTGGATATGGATACTCCAAGACCGGTTCCACCGCTTTCGTGCCTTGTTGTGAGAAAGGGCTCCCCCAGTCTCTCGAGTATTTCCGGTGGGATACCTCTTCCTTCATCTCTTATCTCAATGATAGCATTTTTTTCCTCCCTCCTTACAGAAGTCGCGAGTGAAACGCCCCTGTCCCTGGATGGAAGGGCCTGAAGTGCATTCATCAGCAGGTTGATAACCACCTGTTCGATCTGCTGCTCATTTCCGGTAACAGGGTGAAGGTCTGGATGGAGGCTGAATGTGAAATGTTCTGTGTGTCTGTTTATCTCTGTTCTGAGTATGGTCACGGCATTGAGGACTGCCCTGTTGAGATCAGTTGAGGAGAACTTCCCGGCATTGCTCCGGGCCAGGCCCTTGAGGTTCTCGATGATGGAGCGTATCCTCCTCGAGCCTTCGGTTATCCCGGATATCAGTTCAGGAAGGGTATGTCTGAGTTCTTCAAATGGGATGCCAGAGATGGAGAAGTCACCGTTGTCTTCCCTGTACTCGCTGAGGATCTTGAAGATATCGGGCCATATATCTTCGAGGAGCCGGGCGTTTGTGAGGATGAAGTTGTTGGGGTTGTTCACTTCGTGGGCCACACCTGAAACGAGAAGCCCCAGTGAAGTCATCTTGTTCGTCTGGATAAGCCTTGCCTGAAACTCGTGCCGTTTCTTCTCCATCAGGTATTCTTCAGTTACATCCCGGCAGGTGACAATCAGAAGCTTCTGCCTTCCCGATCTGATCCGCTTTCTCTTTACCGTAAGGCGTGTCTCGGGACGGAGATCACCGTTCAGTCTGACTGTGAGTCCTGAAACCTCCACTCCCTCAAAGGGGGGCGGACCACCTGTAAGCTCCTGAACTGATCCGGATGTCCCCCCAAGGAGTTCCTTGAGGGGGATCCCGGTTATCTCCCCGGCAGCCCGGTTTGCATAGACGATCCTCCCCGTCTCGGCATCGATAATAATGACGGCCTCATCATTCTGCTCAAGGACCTCACGAAACCTTCTTTCGCTCTCCCTGAGCTGTTCTTCGAGACGGCCGTTCTTTATGGCCATCCCGAGCTGGGAACTGAAAAGCTCAAACATCTTCCGGTCTGCACCGGAGATGCTGCAGTCCCTTGCAGCCCCCAGAAGCCCGATAATCCTGTCATCGACCCTGAGAGGAAGCCTTATGATCCTGAAGAATTCCGATTTCCTGCCTGCCTCCCGGGCAAGGGAGCGTATCTCCTCTATATCGGAAAATTCCTCGAGAGCACCTTCTATGTCTTCAGTAACCACTGTCTTGCCCTTTTTGATTACCTCATAAAAGGAGTTTCCCTCACGGATGGGGATGGTGTATTCACCCAGATTGTTCCCAATCACACCTTCTATCCTTTTCATGAGACTGCCCTCCAGGGCAGAGGCCACTGG
This sequence comes from uncultured Thermodesulfovibrio sp., assembly GCA_964542175.1. Taxonomy (GTDB): domain Bacteria; phylum Nitrospirota; class Thermodesulfovibrionia; order Thermodesulfovibrionales; family JdFR-85; genus WFTX01. Next base: position 28,402 of record CAZITN010000016.1, read on the forward strand.
CCGGAGCTCACCGGTTTCCTCGTCAAACAGGTATATATTGAAGGCAGAGTAACCGAATATCTCTCTTGAGAGGATGGCTGCATTTTCAAGGACCTCTCTTAGGGGAACTCCTGCGAGTATGGCCGTGTTGATCTGTTCAAGGAGGCGGAGGCTTTCCCTGTTTATCTTTTCTGAGGTAATATCCATTATTACGATATAGACAATACCCTCGGCTGGGACGGGCTTGATCCTCCATTTTGTCCAGATCAAGCCGGCATGAGGGTTTCTGATCCGGATCTCCGTCTCCCTTATTGATGTCCCGCTTTCTTTTACTTCAACGATTTCCTTTAATAGATCTTCTGGAAATCCATAGCTCCTGATATTTGAACCTGTCAGGGAGTGAGGCGGCAGACCGAAGATCTCCAGAGAGGCAGGGCTTGCCTGGATGATCCGGCCGTCCATGTCTGCAATTATCAGGAGGTCGGGACTGAGTTCAAAGGCGATATCCCGTGCCTTCCCAAGCTCCCTTATCTCCTTCTTCAGTTCCCTCCAGTACACATAAAGAAACATCGGGACAGCCCAGATGTGAAGGTTATGCCGGATTGGTCCGTAGACCTCACGGTATATTTCACTCTGGAGCAGATTGACAATCATCAGTGACTCATCAAGGAAGAAGAACAGGAACCCACCTATCAGAAGAAGGGGAATGCTCATACCATTCTTGCGGAGCGATGTTAGAACGGATATCCCGAAAAACAGGCCGAGCGATGCCGTTATATGGAAGGCGAGATCAGCCATGAATTCGCCGAACTTTGCATCAGGGTGCTCAGCCAGATAGGAGGCCCAGCCAGGGGCGGCCAAGAGGTAGAGTCCGACCAGTATTATGGATACAGTGACCAGAAAAATGTCCGGATACCGCCGTTCCTTCTGATAGAACCTGATAAAGGCATAGACGATCAACGTCTCTGCAAAAATGCTGAGGATATGCTCAAAGTGCGGGAAATAGGAATGGGTGAGTTTGTGGGGAAGAAAGCCGAGCCAGTTTCCGGTCTCGATCACGAACATGAATAGTTCCCTGAAAAGCCCGATAAGTGAGGCCGTCGCTACGATGAAGTCCCGTCTTTCACCGGACTTTCTCCACTGTCTGAAGGAGGCGAAGAGCAGGGTTCCGAAAAAGATCGCCGGAAGGAGAAACCGGACCACGTTGTTTCCGGGGTCTCCCCTCCCTCCCGCTATCTGGGAGAGAACATCAATTATATAATCACCAGGGCCCATTTTCTCAGGAGACAAGATAATCGAAAAGAGTGGCAAAAAAAACAGTCAGGCTGATATAGCCGTTCATGTTGAAAAAGGCCATATCAAGCTGGCTCAGGTCATCCTCTTTCACGAGACGGTGTTCGTACAGGAGAAGCATTCCCACAACCAGAAGTCCGCCGAAATAGATATAACCGAGATCAAAGACCAAACCTGTTAACGCAAGAAGTAACCAGGTCGCGAAGTGAAAGAGCCTTGAAAGGAGCAGAGACTTCCGCGGACCATACCGTCCGGGGATGGAGTGTAGTCCCGCCTTCCTGTCAAACTCCATGTCCTGAAGCGCGTAGAGTATGTCGAAGCCGGAAAGCCAGAAGATCACCCCTCCCGTCAGGATCAGTATCCTGGGGTCAATCTTTCCCTCTATGGCTATCCAGGCGCCCACGGTGGCTCCCGAGATGGCAAGCCCCAGGAATACATGGCTCAGGTGGGTGAAGCGCTTTGTGTAGGGATAGATGAAAAAGACAGCGAGCGCTACAGGAGAGAGGATGAGACAGAGCCGGTTGAGCATGAAGGCCGAGAATATGAAGATCAGGGACGATATCACAACAAAGACCACCGCCTCTCTTACCGATACCTTTCCGGCAGGGATCTCCCGGTCCCTTGTACGGGGGTTCTCTGCATCGATCCTCCTGTCTATCAGCCTGTTCATACCCATGGCGGCCGACCTCCCGCTCACCATTGCCACAGTTATCCAGAATATCTTCCGGAGCTCAGGTATGCCTCCGGCCGCTATGATCGCAGAGGTAAAGGCAAAGGGAAGGGCGAAGACGGAATGGGAGAACTTTATCATTCTGAGATAGGCAGTAATGCGTTCAACCATGGCTCAGGGCTTCAGATAGGCATAACCGTCGGCCTGTCTCCTGATGAGTTCGGTAATACCGGCGGGGACCACTTCTATAAAGTCAGGAAGGCTCTCCTCGTCAAGACAGAGGCCTGAACTGCAGAGGTTCCTGATGGAGTTCCTGCATACAAGGAACCTGATCCCCTCGGAGGAGAGGCTTTCCATCTCTTTCAGCATATCCGGATCCGTGAGTGCCTGAACGGCACCTCCATTTGCAAGGACGATTACCTTGAGATTTTCTCTTCCCGCATCCTTTATCAGGTTCCGGATATTGGTGAGAGCTATCTGCCATCTTTCAGGCTGGTTAAGATGGAAGATCGCACGGAGGGTCATTTCCCCTTCTTTATCCCCTCCCTGGCGATGGCGATTCTCCCGGACCGGACGAACTCCTTTATCCCGAAAGAGCGCATCAGTTCGACAAAGGCGGCAATCTTCTTTTCATCACCAGTGATCTCAACAGTGTAAGTCTTGGGGCTTGAGTCCACCACCCTCCCCCTGAATATCTCGGTGAGCCTCAGCACTTCCGCCTTGTCTTCCTGCCGTGGGGCGACTTTGATCAGGACCATCTCCCTTTCGACATGGTCAACCTCGGTCAGGTCAACCACTTTTATCACATCTATCAGCTTGTTGAGCTGTTTGGTTATCTGCTCTATTATCTGATCATCACCAGTCGTTACTATGGTCATCAGAGAGATCTGGGGATCAGTGGTCTCACCAACGGAGAGACTTTCAATGTTGTAGCCCCTTCCGCTGAAGAGACCGGCTACCCGGGAAAGTACGCCAAATCTATTCTCTACAAGAACGCTTATCGTATGTCTCATATCTAACCCCCTATTTGACAGCCCTTAGTTTCTTTTTTTTCTTTTCAGGTTCTTCCTCGAATATCATCTCGTCAATAGCAGCTCCTGCAGGGACCATGGGATAGACCTTTTCCTTCCAGTCGACAATGAAGTCCATGAAGACGGGCCTGTTCTTCACCTTCAGGGCCTCCTTTATTACCGGTACAACTTCTGACGGTGTTTCCGCCCTCAGGCCCACGGCCCCGTAAGCCTCTGCCACCTTCACAAAATCAGGTACCAGATCAAGATGTGTATGGGAATAACGCTCATTGTAGAAGAGTTCCTGCCATTGCCTTACCATCCCGAGGTACTGGTTGTTGAGGATGGCCACCTTGACGGGAATCTTGTAGATAACACAGGTGGCCAGTTCCTGAATATTCATCTGGATGCTTCCGTCTCCGGCTATGTCAATGACGGTCTTTTTGGGGAATGCAACCTGTGCACCCATGGCTGAAGGGAATCCATAGCCCATTGTCCCGAGACCACCAGATGTAAGCCAGTGGCGTGGTTTGTCGAACCTGTAGAACTGGGCGGCCCACATCTGGTTCTGGCCGACCTCGGTGGAGATGATGGCATTGCCCTTCGTGAGTTCGTAAATTTTTTCCACCACGTACTGGGGCTTTATCACATCTTCAGAATAATGATATGTGAGGGGATGGGCCTTCTTCCATGACTGGATCTCCTTGAGCCAGGCCTTTCTTATGGCCTCCCACTGCCCGTGTTTTTCCTGTTTCAGCAGGCTGACGAGGATCTTGAGTACTTTCTTTGCATCACCCACAATTGGTATCTCCACAGGGACATTCTTTCTGATCGATGTGGGGTCTATGTCAATATGGATTATGGAGGCATTCGGGGCAAAGTCCGCAATCCTTCCTGTTACCCGGTCATCAAACCTCATCCCGACCGCGATGATGAGATCGGAATTCTGTATCGCCATGTTTGCATAGTAGGTTCCATGCATCCCCGGCATCCCGAGGGAAAGTCTGTGTGTGCCCGGGAAAGAGCCAAGCCCCATCAGGGTCATGATCACCGGAATATCCGTTACCTCTGCAAGCTCTCTGAGTTCCTGGGCTGCATTTGAGAGCACTGTTCCTCCGCCGGAGATTATTACGGGTTTCTTTGCCTTCTGGATGGCGTTTGCCGCCTGTTTTATCATGAACTTGTTGCCTTCATACCTGGGGTTGTAACTCCGGAGCCTGACCGAGTCAGGCCACTGGAAAGACACCTTGTCACCGGTTACGTCCTTGGGCAGGTCTATGAGGACTGGACCGGGTCTTCCTGAAGATGCTATATAAAAGGCCTCCCTTATGATCCTTGCCAGATCCTTTATATCCTTTACAAGAAAGTTGTGCTTTGTGCAGGGTCTTGTTATCCCGACTATATCGGCTTCCTGGAATGCATCGTTACCGATCAGTTTAGTCGGGACCTGACCGGACAGCACCACTATGGGGATTGAGTCCATGTAGGCGGTGGCAAGGCCTGTCACGGTGTTTGTAGCACCTGGCCCTGAGGTTACGAGGGCAACACCCACCTTTCCCGAGGCCCGGGCATATCCATCGGCAGCATGCACTGCAGCCTGTTCATGCCGGGTCAGGATCAACTGGATTTCCTTCTCGTCATAGAGGAGGTCGAATATGTTCAATATGACACCGCCGGGATATCCAAAGATATGCCTGACCCCTTCCCTCTTCAGACACTCAATTACGATTTCGGCTCCTGTCTTTTTCATTTCGGACACCTTGCTCCTTCATTAAATTTATGGATTTATTATAAAGCGACCTGTTACAGATTCAGAGGGCAAGAATATAGAAACAGCTACCCTTATGTCTGCACTTTCGAAATTTTATCATAGATTGTTATGAAAATTCTATAAAATTCCTGAAAAAACATCACTTAAGGAGCAGAACCTGTATCAGTGAGACGATGAAAACGGCGGATGCCGCCGGGAGTATCTTCCTGTAACTCTTCATCATGTCTGCATGAAAGTACTCCCTTGTGAGTACGAGGCAGACATGTACAGGCGAGATGAGAACCCCTATATACCCTGCGGTGAAGGCAAAACTCAGTGAAACGGGATCGTTTCCGAGCAGGCTCAGAAGGAGGGGAAAGCTGCTGCTTACAAAACCCACCGTCAACCCGGTGAGCAGGCCCGTTACAAAGGGAAGAAAGAAGGTGATGGGAAGGATAGGGATCGAGTGGCTTCTGAAGAAATCGCTAAGACTGGTGACCGCCCCTGAGACCTCCAGGGTCTCTTTGAATATGATGACTCCGAGTATGAGAAATATTACATTAAGAGAGAACCCCTCTGAGACCAGTCTGCCAATTTCTCCAGGGGTGTAGCGTAGGGCAAGGAGGAGAATGAGTACCGTCAACACAAGGGCGATGGAGAGGGAGACCTTGAAGATTATCACCAGTAAAAAGAGCCCGGCTATCGGGAGAAAATCAAGGTAAAACCGCTCCGGTGGTCTTTCCCTCTGCTCACTCTCAGGGCCTGTCCTGCGGATGATGAAAAAACCTGTTATGACCATAGTTAGGGCAGCGGGAAGGTTCAGGAGGATATACTCCCCGAGGTTTACCGATGTGAGCAGCGTGGCCAGGATGATGCCGGGATAGAGGGGGAGTATGAGTTCCCAGGGGTGTCTGTACCAGTAGTTCAGGAAGGTCTTCTCTTCAGGCGAAAGGTCCGTATCCCGTGTGGCTTCATCTACCATGGGTGCGGAAAAATAGGCACCGCCCACAGAGGGTAGCATGCCTATCAGGAGGGGCATGGAGATGATGACGGCCATCCTGCTCCGGAGCACGGCCTTCATGGTTGTCATCATCCTGGCAAGTATTCTTGCCCTTCTCAGAATTACCTCCAGGAAGCGGATAAATGTAAGGGCGATCATCAGTTCCCACGTTATCCCCGAGGTAAGGGTGTTTCTGAATACGTTCAGTATCTCCTGCGGAGGGAGGAGGTAAAGGGTGATCAGCACGAGAGAGGACAGAAACATCACACCTCCGACGTTCCACCTTTTCCGGAGAAGGAAGACCATAAAGACAAGAGCAGATGTCAATTTAAGAATATCAAGCATAATGGAAGAAATTGATACAACCGTATTTGACAAAATTACCTGTAATTGTATAATATTTCAATTCATAATTTTTCATGCCCTGTATCATAAGGCCTTAGCCTGTACGGAAGATCTAAATTTCAGATATTGCCAGAACGCCCTTCAGGATGGGTTCTGGCTGAGGAAGGTGGAGCAAGATGACGGATTTTGCAAAGAAAGGTGAAGTTGAGAGAAAGTGGTATGTTGTAGATGCCTCTGAAAAGGTCCTGGGCAGACTTGCCACCAGGATTGCCTCCTATCTGAGGGGAAAACACAAGCCCCGGTTTACGCCGAATGTGGATACCGGGGATTTCATAGTTGTTGTAAATGCCGAGAAGATCAGGCTTACGGGCAGGAAACTTGACCAGAAGGTTTATTATCACCACACAGGTTATCCAGGGGGGATCAAGGCCGAGACAGCCAGGAAGAGGCTCCAGAGGAAGCCGGAGGAGATAATCAGGAGTGCTGTCTGGGGGATGCTTCCGAAGAACAGGCTTGGAAGGGCGATGCTGAAGAAACTGAAGGTTTACCGTGGTCCGGAACACCCCCATCAGGCACAGAAACCTGAAGTGATAGACCTGTAGAGTTTATGGATAGGAAAGGAGCTTAGGCGATGGCAGAAATCATGTATCGGGCAACTGGAAGGAGAAAGACCTCTGTTGCGAGGGTGATCCTCAAGCCCGGCAAGGGAAATATTGTGGTGAACAGAAAATCGGTGGATCAGTACTTCCCCCGTGAGTCTCTCCAGATGATCATCAGGCAGCCCCTTGAGCTTGTGGGGATGCATAACAAGCTTGATGTCTCTGCCAATGTGAAGGGCGGAGGACTCTCAGGTCAGGCCGGTGCTGTCAGGCATGGTATTGCCAGGGCACTCACTGAGGTTGACGCTGATTTCAGGCCCAAACTCAAGAAGGAAGGTCTTCTTACCCGTGACCCCCGCATGAAGGAGAGGAAGAAGTATGGCCTTGCCGGTGCGAGGAAGCGGTTCCAGTTCTCGAAACGTTAATTTCCAGAGCATAATACTTTACAACAATTAAAAAGGGAAGGCGGCAAGGCTCTGAAAACACAATGCAACCGACAGGATTCACTGGACAGGGATCTGATCGGTAGATGTGAAAACTGACTGTCTGATCAGGTCTATCAGCTACCTGATCCCCTTTTTTCTTAAGGTGTCGAGCATTGTCGAAGCGACCCTTCGCGGAGACCCGATTCGGGATGTTTTCTCTGCCATACCGCCTTCCCACATTGTTCAAATTTATTTTGGGCACTGCTGAGACAGAGTACTGTGATTAAAGTCGGCATATGTGGCGGGAGTGGATATACGGGGAGCGAACTCCTCCGTATCCTCTCCCTGCATCCCTCCGTCCAGATTACCGTTATAACCTCCGAGCGGTCTGCTGGAATCAGCGTTGAAGAGTACTTTCCCCATCTCAAAGGAGCTACTGACCTTGTTTTCGAGAGACTGAATCCATCCCTAATCGCCCGCAAGGCGGATCTCTTCTTCCTGGCCCTTCCCCATGGTGCTTCCCAGGAGAGTGTTGCAGCCTTTTTCAACGAGGGGAAAAAGGTTGTTGACCTGTCTGCGGATTACAGGCTCAAGGACCACAATGTTTATTCAGAGTGGTACGGGACAGAACACAGGTTCCGGGCGGTCCTGAAAAGGGCGGTCTACGGCCTGCCTGAGATTAACCGGAGGCGGATAAAAAGGGCCCGTCTTGTTGCAAACCCGGGCTGTTATCCCACAGGGGCACTCCTCGGGCTTTATCCTCTTATCAGGAAGGGGGTTGTAGATCTGTCGAACATAGTGATCGATTCGAAATCCGGCACCTCAGGCGCCGGGAGAAAGGCCGATACAGCTCTCTCCTTCTGTGAGGTGAACGAGTCCTTCCGGGCTTACGGGATTGCTGTTCACAGGCATACACCTGAGATTGAGCAGGGGATTCAGTCTGTGACAGGTGAGAGTGTGACCGTTAACTTCACTCCCCATCTGCTTCCTGTGAACAGGGGTATACTTACCACCATTTACGGAAAACTCAGAAAGGATCTGAAGACGTCCGAACTGATCAGCCTCTTCCGCAGGACCTATGCAAAGGAGCCCTTCATAAGGGTGTATGAGGAGGGCCGGTACCCGGATGTCAAGAACGTGCGGGGCACGAACTTCTGTGATATCGGGGTCTGTGTAAACAGGAGAACCTCTACCGTAGTGGTCGTAACCGCCATTGACAACCTGATGAAGGGCGCTTCTTCCCAGGCAGTCCAGAATATGAACCTCATGCTCGGGCTTGATGAGACTGAAGGGCTTTCAGGCTTTGCGCCTCTGCCCTGAGCCTGTCTTTCATTGAAATTTCATATCAATACAAAATATTATATTTCAGAGCATTGGCGACAAGACATCGAAAATCTATCGAGCAACCATATTGAGTGCTTGAGAAAATAGCAATCTTTCGTTTCTGAGAGGCTGATGGAGGCGTTTCGTAACCCCATTTAATGCAATGCAGGTCAGCTCTAAAAAAAGAGAATGCTTCAGTGCCCTGACGGATAAGGCAAGGCAGTTGCTGTGCTGTCCATGCGGTATTGCTCAAATGGGGATTACTCACCGCCTCCACCAGCCTTAACGGATACCATGGGTGTTTTCTTCCAGCCTGTTCATTGCACATAGACAGCCCCATGCCGCCACTTTTTGGCTGGTTAGATTGCTGGATACAGCTATGGAATCTATAAAAATAAGAGAGCAACATCTGAAGGATATGATCGAACATGCCCGCGAGGGATATCCTGAAGAGGTCTGCGGTATCCTCGGGGGAGAGGACGATGAGGTCAAGAAGGTGTACAGGATGACAAACACGGAGCACTCCCCGGTGAGTTACTTCATGGAACCGTCAGAACAGTTCAGGGTGATGAAGACCCTCCGGGAGGCCGGACTCAGGATGGTCGGAATCTATCACTCCCACCCGGACTCACCTCCCTTTCCTTCAGCCAAGGATGTCCGCCTTGCCTTTTATGACGATGCGGTCTATGTTATAATCAGTCTGATGGGAAAAGCCCCGTCAGTAAAGGCATACTCCATAGTTGAGGGAAATATAACCGAGGTGGTTATAGAGAAGACCGGAGAGTCGGAAGGGTGATAAAATTAGGTTTCATTACAGATGACCTCTACCTTGAACACAGGACGCCGGCTTGGCATCCTGAATCACCGGAAAGGCTCCGTGCAGTGAATGAGGGAGTCACCGGCTCTGAACTGAATCAGTTCCTCCTGAGGATACCCCCCCGGAAGGCAACGATGGAGGAGATAGCAGCTGTCCACTTCCGGGACTACATTGAGATGATTATGAACTCGGGACCGGGCTATCTCGATCCGGATACATATCTTTCTGAAAAGACCGGTGAGGCTGCTGTGCTGGCTGCCGGTGCAGTCTTACGGGCAGTGGACGGCTGTCTCTCAGGCGAGTTCGGGAGGGCCTTCTGTGCGGTCAGGCCGCCGGGACATCATGCCGAAAGGGCCCGGGCAATGGGCTTCTGCTTCTTAAACAATGTTGCCGTGGCTGCGAGGTATGCCCAGAGAAATGGATATGAGAAGGTCTTTATCATAGACTTTGATGTCCATCATGGTAACGGCACGGAACATGCCTTTTATGAAGACGGGAGTGTTTTCTATTTCAGTACCCACCAGTATCCCCATTATCCGGGGACAGGGAGGGCTGAAGACCGGGGCAGTGGTGATGGATATGGCAGGAACCATAACATACCTATGCCGGACGGTGCAGGCGACAGGGAGTACATCCAGGCATATCAGGAGGTGCTTCCGGGACTGATGGAGGAGTTTGCTCCTGACCTTGTGCTGGTATCGGCAGGTTATGATCTACATGTCAGGGACCCCCTTTCGGGAATACAGGTTACGGATAACGGGATAAGAGGGATTGTGAAAGGCATTTTGAACTGGGGAAAGGCCCCCTGTATTTTCAGCCTTGAAGGGGGTTATGACTTGAATGCACTCGCAAGGTCTGTGATAATAACCCTGGAGGAACTGCTCGAACTTGGGTAGGTTTGACATTCAACGTTTTGCGTTCTACGTTCGAGAAATGCGAGAAACGTAGAAGGCGAGAAATGACCAATGACCAACAGAGGGAGGACGTATGGAGAAAAGGGTCATATATTTTGAGAAACCGGGCAGGGACAATACTGATGCCTGTATTGAGGTCGTAAAGGCGGAACTTGTCGCCGGCCAGATCGGTCATCTCGTTCTGGCTACCACCACAGGGGATACGGCGCTCCGTTTCTGCGAGGCCCTTGATACCGGGAGCATAAACATGGTCGTCGTTACCCACTCATGGGGATTCAGGGAACCAAATACAATAGAGATGGATGATCAGACAAGACAGCGCCTTCTCCAGAAGGGGGTCAGGGTTTACACAGGGACCATGATCACCCATTCCGTAAAGACCGCCTTTGCAGGCAAGTTCAGCGGACTCTATCCCACCACCATAGTGGCCCAGACCCTGAGGCGGTTCGGCGAGGGGCCGAAGGTCTGCTGTGAGATCGTTATGATGGCTGCAGATGCGGGTCTTATACCTGAAGGTGAGGAGGTCCTTTCAGTGGCAGGAACCGGGAGGGGTGCAGACACGGTGATGATCATCCGATCAGCGGTATCCAAGAGGTTCCTTGACCTCAGGGTGCTTGAGATACTTGCAAAGCCAAGGAGTTGATCATGAGAAGCAAAGACTGGTTCAGACAGGCGGAAAGGACCATCGGGTCAGCAGGGAATGCCAGGAACGCCGGTTATCACGAAGATGCCGCCTTTCTGGCCCATCACGCTGCATACCTTGCCCTTATCGGAGTAATGAAGGGGAAAAACTTTTCACAGTCAGGACACTCTCTTTATTACATGATGAAGGATCTGACCGGAGTCGATTCTGAACTCATCCACAGGGCACGCATACTGGATACTTACTACATCCCCTCAAGGTATCCCTATTGCTTTGAAAAGGGCTGTCCCGGTGATTACTTTGATGAACAGATCTCGGAGGAGGCGATAAACTGTGCAAAAGCCATCCTGGAATTTGCTCAAAGAGCAATGGGCTGACCGCTTCTTTTCAGAGTCCCTTTCTGAATTCATATCCCGTCTCCACGAGGACAGGGGAAAGGAGACCGTGGCAGTGGTTGTATTCGATCCAGAGGGGGGAGAGGTCCCTCCTGATTCCCCGCCGGTAAACCTCCTTGTCCTTTACAGGGAGGAGGTAGACTTTCTCAGGGATAATCTCTTTCTGAGATCAAGGGATCCCTCGGGTATCCTCAACTTCTTCAGTTACGGCCTCGATGCCTTCATGAGGATGGCTGCTGAAGGAAACCCTATAGCAATGAGCGCAATCCGGTCCGGTGTTATTTTATATGAGAGGGAAGAGGCCCTTGCCGGATTCATTGATGGTGAAAGGGACGATGCCTGACCGGGGAGAGTTCCCTGAGACGGAACTTCTGAGAAAGGCCGGTTGTCCCGAGAATGTGATCAGACATGCCGAGGCCGTCACCCGTCTTGCCCTCAGGATAGCGGCTGAGGTACGGATAAATCTGGACACCTCCCTGATCCGGAAGGGAGCCCTTCTTCACGATATCGGAAGATCCCGGACCCACGGGATTGCCCATGCCCTTGAAGGGGTCAGGATAGCCCGGGAGATGGGTCTGGACGGACCGGTCATCGGGATAATCAGGAATCATATAGGGGCGGGAATATCCAGGGATGAGGCAAGGGTGCTTGGACTTCCCGAGGATGATTACATGCCGGCCACACCGGAAGAAAAGATCGTGGCCTGCGCAGATAACCTGATAATGGGTGAGCAGGAGGTCTCCTTTGAGACTGCCCTTGAGAGGTTCAGGGAGATGCTCGGGGAGGGGCATCCTGCTGTGGAGAGGTTCATAAGGCTCCATGAAGAGATAGAGGGGTGGAAAGCTGAATAAAAAGTATATTATATTGCAGAGAACTGAAGACCGGCAGGGGCATCCCATAAGGGGTCTTCTGACAAGATTCCGGGGTGGGGTCTGAAACTTTCATTATAAAGCGCCGGTCATGTCTGGGCAAAGAAAGTCTGTTATGGACAGAGCCTTAACAGGCTTGATCAGTTGTATGAAAGTTGTTTTGAGTAGATAAGTCCGTTCGGTCTCTGCTGAGCCGACACAGGTCCGGAACGGACTCGTATCGAGGAAGCGCCTTCTTGAACGATCAGGTGTTGAATATGCACAGCGAGCCTATGCGAGCGGATGTGATAGAAAACATCTTCACTACATATCGAAGATACACTGCGGTTTTGCCGCAGTGTTCTTCTTTAATGAAAGTTTCAGACCCCACCCCGGAAATGACACAGCCAGGGAGGATTCCGTGAGTGTACATCCCTCAGTCTTAAAGGAACAAATTTATGCAACTGAAAGTTAAGGTTGTTGCCTCTGTTGTCCTTGTCTTCTGTCTCCTGACAGCCGGGAGAGGCTATTC
>CAZITN010000017.1:0-2106 GCA_964542175.1 uncultured Thermodesulfovibrio sp.
GCCATCTGGCACTGGGAATCGGGAAGGCCTCAGGCGCAACTATAAGCGTGATACCTGAGGAGTTTCCGGGCAAGAGAGTATCCGTCCAGAGAGTGGCCGACATCCTTGAGGGGGCCATCCTGAAGAGGCTCCTTCTCAGGAGAAACCACGGGGTGGCGGTACTTGCCGAGGGGATCGCCCACAGGTTCAGCATGGCGGAACTCAGGAAGTACGAGGAGATCACCATGGACGAATCCGGGAGGGTCAGGCTCTCGGAGATCCAGCTGGGAAGGGTAATGAAACACTTCGTGAGGAAGAGCCTGGAGGCCCGGGGGATCTCCATGACCATCGTGGACAAGAACATCGGCTACGAACTGAGGGCTGCCGATCCGATCCCCTTTGATGTGGAGTACACCAGAAACCTCGGCTACGGGGCCGTGAGGTATCTTCTGAAGGGGGGATCAGGGGCGATGATAGTCCTCTATGACGGCCACCTGAGACCCGTTCCCCTGAGCGACATCCTGGACCCCCGGACCAGCAGGACGAGAATCAGGAGCGTGAGCGTAGGCTCCGAGGGTTATGAGGTCGCAAGAAAGTACATGATAAGGCTTGAGAGGGAAGATTTCAATAACAGGGAGAGACTTCAGGAACTGGCAGGCATCGCCAACATGACGCATAGTGAGTTCAGAAAGAGGTTCTACCCTGCTGTAAAGCGCGACCCTTCCAATCTTTAGTCCCCTGACTGAACTGATCAGACGGTAGCGCCGGTCAGTTCCCTGTAGAACTGCTCATTGTCGGCAAAGAGCAGGCCGGCATCAAAGCTGATCTTTCCTGCAAGGTGGAGCTTTGCAAGGGAGGAGTCTATGGATTCGTAATCCTCGGTCCCGCTAAGCATCTGGGTCCTGATCTGGTGGGTCTTGCCTTCACGGATCAGGTTCTTGATCCTGTAGCTGTTGACCAGCTTCTCATAGGCAAGGATCCTGCCCTCACCCTTATGTAGAGGAACAAGCCGCTGGGAAAAGACCAACAGGAGCGAGTCGGCAAGCTTGGTCCTGATAATGTTCTGCTGGTGGGGAGGAAAGACATTGACAATCCTGTCTATCGTAGAGGTCGTATTGTTGGCATGGACGGTGCTGATCACCAGGTGCCCCGTATCAGCGGCATGAAGGGCAATCTCGAAACTGTCCATATCCCTGAGTTCACCTACTACGATCACGTCAGGGTCCTGCCGGAAGATATGCCTCAGGCCCTGGGCGAAACTCTCGGCATCAAGCCCTATCTCCCGCTGGTTCACGTTGGAGTTCTTGTGTTTGTGGAGATACTCTATAGGGTCCTCCAGCGTGATTATGTTGCACTTCCGGCTGGAATTGATTATATCCACAAAGGCGGCAAGTGTGGTAGTCTTTCCATGCCCTGCAGGCCCTGAAACGAGGATGAGCCCCTGGGGTTTGAGCGCATATTCCTTTATCCACGATGGGAGGTTGAGTTCCTCCAGCGTAGGGACTATCTCTGCAATGTGCCTGATTGTTATCGAAATGGACCTCCTCTGTCGATATACATTCACCCGGAACCTGCCTATATCCGGGTATGTCACAGCAAAGTCGTAATCCTTCCTCTTCTGGAACACCTCCCAGTCGTCATCAGACATCAGCTCCCTTGCGTAACGCTCGCAGTCAGCCGGTGAGAGGGACTCCATATTCGCCCTCCTGAGTTCGTTGTGCATCTTGATCGAGGGTGGCACTCCGGCAGAAAGGAGCATATCAGTAGCAGAAGAGCGGGCGAGATACCGGAGGAGGGAGATTATGCCGGGAGGCTTCTTCTGATCAGCCTTCCTATCCTCTTCCTTCCTGACCCCTTCGGCGATTTTCTTGCCTTCGGTTCCAGTAAGGCTCCCGATGGCAGCCTCCATCTGGGAGGCGGGCACAACTACCGGATGGACCTTTCTCCCAAGGGAAAATTCTATCTCATTCAGGGTCATGATATCATGGGGGTTGACCATAGCGAGGGTGATGGTACTGTCATCGATCCCGATGGGGATCACCTTCATCTTCTGGATCTTCTCAGGAGGAATGAGCTTCATCAGGGAAGGGTCTATCTCAACATTCAGCAGGTTCACCGACGGGACAC
>CAZITN010000017.1:2206-39485 GCA_964542175.1 uncultured Thermodesulfovibrio sp.
AGCTTCATCAGGGAAGGGTCTATCTCAACATTCAGCAGGTTCACCGACGGGACACCCAGCTGCCTGCTCAGGAAGTTCAGGAGTGTCTCAGTCGTGATATAGCCCATCTCGATCAGGATTGAGCCTATCTGTCCTCCCACCTGGGCCTGTCTCTTCAGGGCGTCTTTCAACTGGTTTGAAGTAATAAGCCCTGCCTCTACAAGAAGCTCGCCCAACTTCTGTTTGGTCTTTCCCCTTCTGGCCGCCATACCGTATTTCTATCATATTCTGAGAATTTTGTCAACAAAAATCTCGATAATTGCAGGGGATACTCTCCCGGTGGAATTTGTAACTTCCTGTAAATTGTGATAAAATGTTCCTACCTGTCTGACGGTTAAAGCCAGGGACTGGTTCATCCGTTAAAGTTGACGGGGGCGGAGAACAAACCACAACCTTTTCCGGAGGAAGGGTTTTGAAGAAAGAGAAGAGCAGAAACCATAAATCTGCGGGGCGCATATCCGTGCAAGACATCAATGAAATACTGAGAAAGGCCATCTCGCTGGTAGAATACCAGTACAGGAAGAGGGATGTGGTTATTGGTCTCTCACTCTCGGAAGAACCCCTTCTGGCTGAACTGGACAAGGGAGAAATGCTGAAGGTGCTTCTCACCATCCTTCTGGAAATCCTGAAGTCCCTTGAACTCAGAAAGGGCCGGAGGGTCCTTCACATTGAGACCTCTGAAAAGGGAAAATACTGTGAGATTCTCATCAGGGACAACGCACCGGAACCCTTTTCTCAGGGAATGCGTGGAACTGAACCACGGGTCTCCGAGATAATCTTTGGTTCGGCACTCCACAGGACCGCCCATATGGTTGAGTCCCTGGGCGGCATAATCTCATGGCATACATCTGCCATGGAAAGATCCTTCAGGATCGTGATCCCCCTTGCAGAGGAATACAGGTTGAGGTCAAAAGGGGTCCATAAGATACTGATTGTGGATGACGAAGATGTGGTTTTAGATGTCCTTGCCGGGTACCTCCACCACATGGGTTCTATCGCTTTCACTTACAACTCCCCTCTCAAGGCACTTGAAGATATGGAAAGGATCACCTTTGACATGGGGATCATAGACCTCAGAATGCCGGGGATGGGAGGGCTTGAGTTCATCAGAAGGATTGAATCGTGGCTTCCAAGAAACCGTATAATCCTTCTTACAGGAGATATCCTTTCCATCGAGGCAGGGCTTGCCTCACGTTATCCGGAAATACCTGTGATAGAAAAACCCGTTAATTTCAGGAAACTCCAGAATGCCGTAAGACTTATTGAAGGGAGAAAGTGATGAAGGATGTGAAAGGTGATATCAAGCGGCTCAAGAATGTAGCAACGATCCCCGTGGTGATGCAGAGGATCATGGAAGCGCTGAGCAGGGATGACACATCATATATCGAACTCAGTAATCTCATCTCCCATGACCAGAGCACTGCCGAGAGAGTCGTCGCAGTGGCAAACGCCCCCTACTTCGGCCATCCCGGAATGGTAAACAGTATTGAACAGGCGATCCTCCTTTTGGGGATTGATATGGTTAAGAGCATAGCCGTGAGCATGGCGGTCTTTGAGATGCTCTCCAGGGGAGAGACAAGAGACATGAAAAACTTCTGGGCCCATGCCTATGAAGTAGCGATAATATCCGGCATCCTCTGTGAAAAGGTCCCTGTGACAGCCAGCGGGGTATGTTTTCTTGCCGGGCTTCTTCATGACATCGGACGGGTCATCTTCTACACCCTTTACCGGAAGGAATATACGGAGTTCATGTTCAAAGAACGCCTGACAGAGTTCGAGCAGGAACGGTTCGGAGCCGATCATACAGACGCAGGGCTATGGTTTCTGGAACAGATTATGATTCCGGAAGAGATAGTCCAGGGGGTAAGACACCACCATGATCCCTCTCCAGCCGAGAAGCACCAGGGGATCGCAACCACCGTGTATTTAGCCGAGGGAATTGCTTCCATGGTCTCTTCGAGGAAAGGTGTTGACAGTGTATGGGATGATAATTACCAGACCGTTTTCCAGAAGGCAGGTCTTGATGATTCCGTCCTTGAGGAGATAAGATCCATCCTCACTGAAGAAGCAAGAATGATAGAGTCTTTCTTCGGGCTCTGAGAGTCAGTATTGTTTCGCAATATCTAAATCAATTTTCTGCTTGACTTTTGACTGACCAGTCAGTATAATATATTTAATGACTGTAGGTAACGGAAAGAGGGCGCTTATCATGGAAGTGGCAATGGAACTCTTCTCCAGGAGGCCCTACCACAAGGTCCAGATGGATGAGATAGCCAGAAGGGCCCAGGTCGCCAAGGGAACGCTTTATTACCACTTCAAGTCCAAGGAGTCCCTCTATGCCTCCCTCCTTCAGGGGGGCCTTGACCAGATGATAGCACGGTTGAAGGAGCGGTTCTCCGAAGAAGACCCGATCCGGAACCTCAACCTCTTCATTACTGAAATGGTCACCTTTTTTCACGAAAACCGGTCATTCTTCATGGTCCTTCAGCAGGAGGAAGGCAATCTCTTTTCAAAGAAACTTGAAAACTGTTACAAGAAAATATGCACTGTCCGGGAACTCCTGGTAACCCTTCTCAGAAAAGCCGAGGAACAGGGGCTTCTCACAGAGGGGTTCAACAAGGACCTCCTGGCTGACATAATCATGGGTATGATTAAGGCGCCGGTTCTGAAGGGTCAGGCTGAACCTGAGGAGCACGGACAGACAATCATCAATATCCTAAATCATGGAATAAAAGGAAAAGGAGGACTCAATGGCTGAAGAAAAAAAGAAGAAACGGATGGCGATCATCGCAAGCAAGGGAACCCTTGACATGGCATACCCTCCACTCATCCTCGCATCAACCGCTGCGGCAATGGATGTGGAGACCGCCATATTCTTCACCCTCTACGGTGTGGATATAGTGAACAAGAAGAAGTATGGCAAACTCCAGGTGGCTCCCATAGCAAACCCGGCCATGCCTTCACCTGTACCCTTCCCGAACATCCTCGGCATACTCCCGGGTATGACTCCGATGGCCACGAGCATGATGAAGGGGATGATCAACAAGATCAACTGGCCGAGCATCCCCGAACTCGTGGATGCCTGTCTGGAGATGGAGGTCAGGATGATCGCCTGTACCCCCACGCTCGAGATGACCGGGGTGAGCAAGGACGACCTCGTTGAAGGTGTTGAGGTGGCAGGTGCAGCGGACTTCCTGAACTTCGCCCTTGACGGCAATGTAACAATCTTCGTATAGATTCCGGTGCAGAAAGACACCCTCCCTTTCTGCACATTTCCCGGGGTCACTCCTCCCCCGCCCCCGGGAACTCCACAGGCCCTCTCCGGAGGGCCTTTTATTATACCCTTACCCCTGCCTTTACGGCTTTCTCCTACGCACCCGGTCCGGTTATAATAAGTCCGGGTACAGTGAGCGGTGACCGGAAAGATTGTTGAGATAATCATAATGGAGGGCATCGCCCTCATCTTCTTTGTTTTCGCCTACCTGATAGGAGTGAAAGGAAAGATGCACCTGATCGCCGGATACAATGAAAAGACAGCAGACCGGGTGACGGACAAGAAGGGGCTTGCCCGCCTTGTGGCAAGGCTCTGTATACTGATTGCCGTTGCCTCGGCAATGATGCCCCTTGCCACCTATCTCTTCGGGAAAACCCGCCACGGCATGCTCCTTGTCATCGGGCATTATGGTGGGTTCATCATGGGCACTGTGCTCTTCATGGTGCTCCAGAGCAGGGAATATACAGGCAGGAAACAACGGCAATAAGAGCAAAAAAATAATAAGGAGGCAGAATGAAGGCGCAGAACATCCTTGAGACAATCGGCAGCACCCCCCATCTCAGAATTAACAGGCTTTTTGGAGACCGGGCAGAGGTATGGATAAAGCTCGAAAGGACAAACCCCGGCGGGAGCATAAAGGACAGGATAGCCCTATCCATGGTCGAGGATGCTGAAAGGAAGGGACTCCTCCAGGAGGGAAGCGTTATAATCGAGCCCACATCGGGCAATACCGGGATCGGCCTTGCCATGGTTGCCGCTGTAAAGGGATACCGGCTGATCCTTGTAATGCCAGAGTCCATGTCAGTGGAGAGGAGAAAGCTGATGGCCGCCTATGGTGCCAACCTGGAACTCACTCCCAGGGAACTGGGGATGAAGGGAGCCATAGAGAGGGCTAAAGAGATGGTAAGTGAGATACCCGGCGCCTGGATGCCCCAGCAGTTTGAAAACGAGGCCAACATAGCCGCCCACCGGGACTTCACGGCAGGGGAGATTCTCCGGGACTTCCCCGAGGGGCTGGACTGTCTGATAACCGGCGTGGGCACGGGCGGACATATAACGGGCTGTGCAGAGGTCCTGAAGAGGGAGTTCCCCTCATTCAAGGCCTTTGCCGTAGAGCCTGACCTCTCCCCTGTTATAAGCGGAGGAGAGCCCGGGCTCCATCCCATACAGGGAATAGGAGCAGGGTTCATCCCCGGGACCCTCCATACCGACCTTCTTGATGGTGTGATCCAGGTCTCAAAGGAAGAGGCATTTCTCTATGCAAAACGGGCTGCAAGGGAGGAGGGCCTCTTCTGCGGGGTCTCCACCGGTGCCGCCCTGGCCGCAGTAGCAAAGAAACTCCCCGAACTACCCGACGGGGCAAGGGTGCTCACATTCTGCTATGACACAGGCGAGAGATACCTCTCTGTGGAGGGCCTGTTTGATTAACAAAAATCCTTACAGTATCGCTCCATGAACTCCCTTGTTATGCTCCCGAGCCGCTCATCCAGTATTTCATAGACCTTCGACTGGATTGATCCGGGAACACCCCTGTAGAACGCCTGGGCGATTCCTCCGGTGATGCAGGCCAGGGTATCCGAGTCGCCACCCAGCGATACCGCTGTCCGCAGGGCATCCTCAAAATCTGAAGAGTCAATGAATGCCCGGATCGCCTGAGGTACAGTACCCTGTGATGAAACATCAAACTTGTAGTAAGGCCGGATCTGGTCTGTGTGCCTGCTCAGGTCATACTGGAATCTTGTCTCGATAAATGCCCTGATCCCGGCCTTTGATTCCCCGGTCCGGGCAAGGAATATTGCAGCGGCCGTTGCCTGGGCACCCTTGATCCCTTCGGGATGATTGTGCGTGATTACAGTAAACTCCTCTGCCTTCTTCAGGACCGAATCAAGATCGTTATAGGCATATCCCACAGGGCTGATCCGCATTGCCGCACCATTTCCCCAGCTATTATAGGGTCTGGAGTCCCGGCTCCGTGCCCACTGGTGAAAACCCTCTCCATATCCTCCGTCAGGATACAAATGATAGAACCTCTTCAGGTTATCCAGACAGGGTATATCTCTCAGGATGGAGTCCGCCAGGGCGATTGTCAGGATTGAGTCATCCGTGAAAAGGCATTCCTCGGAAAACAGGATGAAATTCTTGGTCTTGATGTTGTTCCACTCGTAGACCGAGCCGACGATGTCACCGGCAATTGCGCCAATCATTCCTTGCTCCCTTTTCAGACCTGACGACCAGGCTCACCTGCCGCTAAGAAGCGCCTGTCTGTGTGCGTCCACGCACAGGCAGACCAGTGGACCAGTGTCTCACAAAACATCCGCACACAGGTCAAAGACCGCCTCTACGTGCGATGTCAACGCCGATCAAAAAGTCCCTTTTCACTGGAGTCAAATGTCCGGTTATCGCCGTCCGCTGGAAAGGTTGATTAGAAATTAATCTTTTAGTTTCTTGAGGATATGTTTTGCAAGATTGTCATTAATTTCTTTGTGTCTCGGCACAGGCTGACATACCTTTGTCCTCGGATTTTGATACCAGTCGTGTCTGCCTCCATGCCTTATAAAAACACAACCAATTTCCTCAAGCTTCTTTATTAACTCCCTCCTCTTCACACCACCTCAAGTTCAGATACCTTTCTTGCACAAGGGATATTTCCACTGGATAGGTCTTTATAAAGGTCTTTTAAGTTTTCTTTTAATTCTTCCAGAGACTCTCCCTGGGTCATATAATCAGGATATTCTTCTAAATACCCAAGCCACCACTCATCATCTTGCCAATATACAAATTTAACCTTCTCCATAATTAACCTCAAATAGTTTTTATTTTCTAATCTTGATTTTATTACAGGATAGAGGATAATTGCAACAGAATGAAAGTTCTATTTTTTTAGCGACCAGGCTCACCTGCCGCTGGTCGAAGTTAAACCAGGGCTGCCCCTAACTCCATAACGCATCATCCATTTAATCGGCTCTTTCAATAACCTGATAAACCACGGCACTTATTTCACTGCCCATGGCTCGCTCGAATTCTTCGTACAGAAAACGCACCGGACGACCGCAGCCATGGCATAGGAAATCATAGGCATCCAGTATTCGATCTGCCCCGACTGGAAATTGCATGAGTGTTCCTAGGTTGTCAAATGCTTTTTGTGTCGTATCATCAAAAACCTGAGTCCCCTTTGCCTTTCTAAAGTGGCTTCGTTCCATGGGGCTTACTGCCGTGCTTCTTATCAGGGTACGTTTGTTACAGTGTGGGCAATTATAATATTTGTCCCTGAGCAGTCTGATTTCCGATTCAGGCAAACCGTCTTTTGTTGAAATCCTTGCCTTCGGATAAACTTTCCTGAGTTTCATTTCAATTCCTTTTCTGACTTGGCCTACGGTTGAGCTAACGACAAAGCTCACCTGCCGCTATATAGCGCCATCGGATTAGCGGTCAGGTGGAGCGACCTTTACTGAACATTATGGAAAATCCCCCCCAAGGTACTGTTTCTTTTGACTTTCGGAGGCCTTATAAGTGCTATGCAATTACTCTGATTATCTCGAATAAGTTATGGCCTTTATTAACCATTTCAAACTTAGGCGGATTTCCTTTAGGCCAAGGAGCAAAGCCTCTGGAACGAAGCCACATACCTATTTCCTTCGAAATTAGTTCTATACAGGTATTCCCCCAGAAAGAATCTTTAGAGATATTTATTTCTATTGGATTAGATACGCCAAGCAGTTTGAGATAGATGGAGGGCCACTCCTTGTCGAAATACAAATTACGATCCTCAAGCGACAGCTTGAAACCATAGCCTGCACCAGAGGAATTATGTGATCCATTATTCCAAGCTGTTATTTCCATAGAATTCTCTCAATTATAAACATTGCGTGCATAACAACAAACTCAGCGGCGGCTATCTGCGTCCGCTGTAGAGCTTTTGTTACAAGATTCAAGCCCCGCCCCATTTCTTATGATCTTCACTTCAAGACATCTCTCTTTCTAACTCTGAGTGCCATTGCTTTTGGCTCTCAGGAAGTAAAATTGGTACGGCGAATTGGATTCTACTAACTCGCGTATCTTTTGACAAAGATTCTCCTTCGAGAGCAGCACCAATTCCGGCAACTTTTAAACCGCCTCCACCGGATTTGCTCGTACTTTCTTCTACTGTAACGGCGATATCGAAATCGACAATTGTAGAAGTAAGACGCGCTTTTATAGATACACGAGGATGAGAAGCATAATCATGACCTCCAATTTGTGATGGAACAATAAAAGCTCCGACGCCATCAATCCCTTGAGCCTCACGGATTCCTGAAACAATCTGGGAAAGTACTGTCTTTACAAATTCTTTTAGTTCCATGCTAAGCCCCCTGACATTCACCTCTATCAATCTGTAACACCCT
This sequence comes from uncultured Thermodesulfovibrio sp., assembly GCA_964542175.1. GTDB lineage: Bacteria > Nitrospirota > Thermodesulfovibrionia > Thermodesulfovibrionales > JdFR-85 > WFTX01. The sequence continues at coordinate 9,902 of CAZITN010000017.1, forward strand.
TTATCTTATTGGCGCCAATATATCACAAAAAGTCAACCAAGTCAAGGAGTTCGGGGGAAAGCTAATGGTATATTAGTGTACTGGTGTAACAGTTACTGGTTATTGCGTTATCGGAAATGACCGGCATTAAGGCAGAAAACAGGTAAAAGGCAAGAAACGCAGGAAAGGCTTAAGGTCATTTGCTCCACTACCTCTGTGTGCCCTCTGTGGTTCATTTTTATCAGTGTGATCCTGGTTTGTCCGCGTTCTGTTTGCCTTGTCACAATGCCTGCCGGGTTCGTGGTAAAATAGAACCAGTGAAATCTTCTTCATGAGAGGTGGGATTATGAAAAGGAGAGGTCTGGTTCTGGGTACGGTTTTTATGTTTTCCCTCCTGACCCTTGCAACAGCGGGCTGCACTGTGGACGGGAAGGCCCTCTTTGAGAAGGAGGGGTGCAACAAGTGCCACCGGTTCAAGGGGGTTGGAGGTAGCATCTGTCCTGATCTGACGGATGTAAAGAGCAGGAGGAGCAGGGAATGGATCCACCAGCAACTGACTGACCCCTCTGTAAACAATCCTGACTCCAAGATGCCGAGCTTCGGGCATCTATCGGAGAAGGAGAAACAGGCACTGATAGACTACCTTTATCAGTAGAAATGCCTAATGGCCTCTATCCGGCATGCTCTCTTCACCTATCACCCTCCTGTACCTCCTGACGGCCCGCTCGTGGCCCCTGAAGGCAAGGGGAGGAAGGTGGTCGGTGGAGAAATACCGGACCTCAGCGGCATCGTCACCCGGCATGGGCTCACCTTCAGGATTTCTGAGCAGATACGTAATCATCACAAGGTTTCCGTAAAACCAGTTCCGGGAGGTGGAGACATCCACCAGCGTTGATATCTCACCCTCAATTCCTGTCTCCTCTTTAAGCTCCCTGAGTGCCGCCTCTTCTATATCTTCATCCACCTCGGCAAACCCTGTGGGAAGGCACCACATCCCCCTCATCGGCTGGTTTGCCCGTTTAACAAGTAGTATCTCACCTTTCTGGTTTTCCACTATCACCGCCACTACCGGAAGGGGATTCTGATACACCACGTAACCGCATCCCCGGCAGATCATCCTTTTCCTGCCTTCAATCTTCCTCTTATCAAGGAAATGACCGCAGACATGACAGAACCTCGGCAGACGCGGCTTTCTGACATCATGGCACTCGCGGAGCGGTTGACGGCAGATAAAGACCCCGTCGTTCTTATTGAAGACTATCTCGCCGTTCCTCTTTGCGTGGGCTAAAAGGTTTGCCATTATCCGCTCCATTATCTCCCCTACACTGTCCGGTGCCTCATCAAAGGCCTCCTTCAGGAGGATATGGCTCTTCATCTCCAGATACTCCCTGAAGCGGCCCAGTTCGCCGGGTTTAAACCTCAGGCTGTTTCTGAAGAGTTTCCTGGTGATCTCCCCGAAATGGGGCTGGAGAAGTTCCTCACCGTTTTCGTAGGAGAAGGTATCCAGGAGTTCCTGAACGCTCAGGAGATCGGCCACCCCCACGTCAAACTCCTGAAGCACGGCAGGGATCTGGCTGATAAGCTCTCTGAGGACCTCCCTGCTGTGGGTTATTGCAACAAATACCCCCTCCGGCCGGAGTATCCTTGAAACCTCACCCGCGAGTTCCGGGAAGAAATACATGGAGTAGCTCGCCACCACCATGTCAAAACTGTCAGAAGGATATGAGACTATCTCCGCGGCATCGGAGATATGGAACTCTCCCGTGCCTCCCGCCTCCTTGCATGCCCTGAGCCAGGGGTCCCGGTAGGTCTCCTGCAGGTCCAGTCCCAGGATGTGGGTATTCCTTCTCAGCCGGCCCTTCAGCCCGCGGACTGAGAACCCAAAGGCACACCCCAGGTCAAGGATATGTCTGATCTTCCTGAAATCTATATCCCTGAAGGCAAAGTCCCTTATATCCTCTTTGTTGGTGGAGTGTTCAAGAAGGAGTCTGTGGATCCGAAGATGGAGTGCTGGGTCGTGATAACAGCCCTCAATGTCTCTCTCTGAAAAGATCGGCATAACTATTCAGCCTCCCCGGGATTTAACCCCCCTTTGCATTCATCCTGACTCCCTGGTTCTATTATATCTGATTTTTCCAGGACGTGCCATTTCTGCACCGCCAGACCACAGTCTGAGAAGGTGCCACGACCGGCTGGGCCCCTATGTATAAGTATAGCGCTGATATGCTATAATTTCTATTCGGGTTGGAGAGGTGACCGAGTGGCCGAAGGTGCACGACTGGAAATCGTGTGCAGGGTTTATAGCTCTGCCGAGGGTTCGAATCCCTCCCTCTCCGCCATCCTTAAAGACAGGCTGAGGTTGAGGCTGAGTACCAAATATACTAATAACCAATATACCAGTAACAGTTTTGTATTGAGATTGCTTTGAATCTGTCCCTTCCATGCAGTCGGGTAGCAGCCCTGCGCACGGTGAGGGTGTGAACCCCGCCAGGTCCGGAAGGAAGCAACGGTAAGCATTCCGAGCCGGTGCCGCAGTCAGTTGTTACCTGGCTGCATAGAGGTGACAGGTAGAGAGTGAGTTATATCGTCCTTGCAAGAAAGTGGCGGCCCCAGTCCTTTGACGAACTCATCGGCCAGGAGACGGTGAGGACGATTCTCAGGAACGCCGTCAAACAGGGCCGGATCGGCCATGCCTATCTCTTTTCAGGCCCGCGGGGTGTGGGAAAGACCTCCACGGCCCGGATACTTGCCAAGAGCCTGAACTGTGCAGAGGGGCCTACCCCCCAGCCATGCAACAACTGCCAGTCCTGCCAGTCCATTACCGATGGCTATGCCGTTGATGTGATGGAGATAGACGGGGCCTCCAACAACAGCGTAGAGGACATCCGGGACCTCCGGGAACGGGTTAAATACGCCCCATCCCTCGGAAGGTACAAGGTCTATATCATTGATGAGGCCCACATGCTCAGTGGTTCGGCCTTCAATGCGCTCCTTAAGACCCTTGAGGAGCCACCGCCCCATGTGGTCTTTGTCCTTGCCACCACCGCCCCCCAGAAGATCCCCGTCACCGTGCTCTCCCGCTGCCAGCACCTCCCCTTCAGGCGGGTAAGCAGCCGGGAGATAAAGGAGCACCTTGCCAGAATCACGGAAAAGGAGGGGATAGCCATATCAGGGGCAGCCCTGGATATGCTGGTCAGGGCGGCTGACGGGAGCATGCGGGATGCCCTTACTCTCCTGGACCAGGTCTCTGCCTTTACTGAAGAGATTTCAGAGGAGAGCGTCAGGGACCTCCTGGGTCTTTCGGACATGGAGATGGTTGTGGCTGTTACGGATGCAGTACTCAGGGGAAAACGGAAGGAGCTACTGGAACTGATAGACCAGGCCTATGAGAAGGGGATGGACCCCAGGACATTCTACCGGGACATGCTCCAGTTCGTGAGGGCCTTTCTTATCGCCTTTCTGACAGACGGAGCCAACCTGGAGGAACTGCCTGAACTGGAAGGAAGTTATATCCGTGACAACCTCAAAACAGTAACGGAAGAATCCCTCTCGCTCCTCCTCTCCGAACTTGCAAGGAAGGAAGGAGAGGTCAGAACAGGCTTTTCCCCAAGGGTGGCCCTCGAGATGATACTCCTCAGGGCCTCATATCTCAGGACCCTGAGGCCGGTGGGGGAGATAATAAAAAGGCTCCAGCAGTTCGACTCCGCCCTCCCGGAGGCATCAGCACCATCGCCGCTTCCGGCAAAGGAGACTGCTCCGGCTGAGGATACTGAAGCTGAAGGGGAAGACAATGCACCTCCGGAGCCGTCCCACTCTCCTGAAGCAGGGGAGACAACTCCCTCAACCTCCGAAGAAGGGGATGTTGAGTCAGCCTGGGAAGATCTGGTCAGGCGCATAGAGGAGGAAGACACCATTCTTGCATCAAAGCTCCGGGTGGCAGTGCCGGAAATAGAGGACAACAGCCTGAACCTCGTCCTGAACGGTGGGCACGCCCTTCATTCCGATTCCATCCGGCAGAACATCCCTTGTCTTCACCGGGCTATCAAGGAGAAGGACCATCCCCTCTTCAGGGGGATTCAGAAGATAGAGGTGGTTAAAAAAAAATCCCAGACCCAGAGAAAAGGGTTGACAAGGCAGAAAATAACCCCCGCTGAGGAGAAGATAATCAAGACCCTGGGGGGGAGAATAATCGAGAGGAGGAAGATCGATGTCCAAGAAGATGTTAGGTGACCTGATGAGACAGGCCCAGAAGATCCAGGAAGAGATCGGGAGGGTCCAGGAAGAGGCAAAGGCCAAGACCGTGGAGGCATCAGCCGGAGGCGGGATGGTCACGGCCGTTGCAAACGGCGGGGGTGAGATAGTCTCAGTCAAGATTGACAAGGAGGTTATCAACCCTGACGATGCTGAGATGCTCCAGGACCTCATCGTGGCAGCATGCAACGAGGCCCTGAGAAGGGCCCAGGAGATGGTCCAGGCCGAGATGGCTAAGGTGACAGGAGGGCTTCAGATACCCGGCATGGGCAACCTCGGGGATTTACTGGGCAGGTGAAGGGACTCATAGAGAATCTCATAGAGGCGCTCACCCTCCTTCCGGGGATAGGACGGAAGACCGCCCAGAGGCTTGCCTACTTCATCCTCGCCATGCCCCATGAGGAGGCGGCTTCCATAGCCAGGGCGATCACGGACCTGAAGGAAAAGGCCCGGTTCTGCAGAAAGTGCTTCAACATCACAGAGGAGGAACTCTGCTCTATCTGCAGAAGCCCCGAGAGGGACCAGCGTTCCATCTGCGTGGTGGAGGAGCCGAGCAACATAATGGTGATCGAACGGTCAGGCTCCTTCAGGGGGACCTACCATGTCCTGCTCGGAGCACTCTCCCCCATAGACGGCGTCACCCCTGAGAGGCTCAAGATAAAGGAACTGGAGGCCCGCGTCAGGGAGGGAGGTGTGGAGGAAGTTATCATAGCCACAAACCCTAACACACGGGGAGAGATGACCGCCCAGTACATAAAGGAGATACTTGCCCCCTATAACGTGACCGTGACAAGGATCGCCTACGGCCTTCCAATGGGAGGCGACATAGAGTATGCCGATGAAGTAACGCTCTCAAAGGCCCTTGAGGGAAGAAGAACGCTATAACCCGCCTGAGATCCCCTGCCGCTTCACCATATGAAAGTGGGCCCACAAGAGGAGGCTCATTATCAGGGGGAACCAGAGTACGTGAAGGCTGTAGAACCGCACAAGGGTGGTCCCGTCCACATCAGGCCCTCCCCTCAGAAGATAAAGAAGCGTCTTGCCGATGACCGGGACCGTTCCGGCCATGGAAGTTCCCACCACGGTCGCCCAGTAGGCCTTCTGGTCCCAGGGAAGGAGATACCCCGTAAAGCCTGATCCGAAGGCGACCACCAGGGTGCCCACCCCGGCCAGCCAGTTCAGTTCCCTTGGCGGCCTGTATGCACCATGGACCACTACCCTGACGGTATGAAGGAGTATGAAGATTATCAGGAGATGGGCGGACCATCGGTGAAGGCTTCTTATGAACCGGCCGAACCTGACCTCCCTTGTGATCCTCAGGATGCTCTGAAAGGCCTCATCCCCGGACGGAACATAGTAGAAGGAGAGCAGGAGCCCGCTCAGAAGGAGGGTCAGAAAGAGGGTGAACGCCACACCCCCGAGACAGTACCAGTAACTCACCCTCCCGGGAAGCCTCCTCTGGAGAAACCCTCCGTGGGGCTTCTTCACCCTGAACCGGGCATCGATCCAGTCGAATATCCTCCCCATCTCAGACCTTCACCCCTATCAGCACCTTCCCCTTCTCCACCCGGAGCGGAAGCCTTGAAAGTGGCCTTGGAGGGGGGCCACCCACCACACGTCCCTCGATATCGTATTTACCGCCATGACAGGGACAGAGGAACTGCCCCTTGCCCCTGTGCCAGTTGACCATGCATCCGAGGTGGGAACAGACAGGTGAAAGGGCAAAAAGCTCCCCCCTGTGTCTGACGATGAAGGCCCGGGTATGGACCTGGTGTTTTCTGAAGGGATAGGAGAAGAGGACTGTCTTTACCCCCCTTCGCGGAAGGTCATCTTCATCAAGGACAGGAATGAACCGGACCACCTTCTCCCGGAGCCTCGAAGGATAGAGGAAGGCGAATACAAAGGAGGTATATACCACCGCGGCCCCGGCGAAAAAACCCTTGATAATGGAGGCGAGAAATCTCCTGCGGTTCACTTTAGATGGGGATTCAGTTTTTCCCTCAACTCCTTGCCGGTCTTGAAATAAACTACCCTTTTCTCGGGCACATCCACGGCCTCGCCTGTCTTGGGATTCCGGGCCTTTCTTGGCTGCCTTGTCTTGAGCCGGAAATTGCCGAATCCGCGGAGTTCAACCTTTTCTCCCTTGCTCAGTGCCTCCTTGATGGAGTCGAAAAAGGTCTCCACAATGATCTCAGTCTGCTTGAGGGTAAACCCGTCAAGCCTCTCAGCCACCTTTTCAATCAGTTCCGATCTCGTCATCTCACCCTCCTTTAGTAGTACATCATGTATTTTAGCTGGACAAACTGGAAAAAGCCCTTCATCCTGTCGGGGATCTTCCCTGCAATGTAATCCAGGATTGAGGACTTCTCCTTCTTCTCGACCCTGTGGGGCTCTCCCTTGATCCCGCCCAGATCTGCCGCAGCACGGACGGCATCCTCCATGTTTCCTATATCATCAACAAGACCAAGCTTCACAGCCTGGCTTCCCGTGAATATCCTGCCGTCTGCAATCTTCCTGACCTTTTCAATATCAAGTTCCCTTCCTTCCGAAACGGCCCTGATGAACTGGCCATGGACCTCGTCGAGCACGGACTGGAGGATCTTCCGCTCCTCCTTGCCTACACCTCTGAAGGCAGAGGCAAGATCCTTGTGTTTACCGCTCTTTATGACCTCCGTCCTTACACCGATCCTGTCCATCAGCTCCTTCACGTTGGGTATCTCCATTATCACACCAATGGAGCCGGTTATGGTACCGGGGTTGGCATAGATCCTCGTAGCAGGGGCTGAGATGTAATAACCTCCGGAGGCGGCCACAGAACCCATGGAGACAATAACCGGTTTCTTCTCACGGAGTTTCTTCACCTCTTCATATATCTCCTGTGAAGGGGCGACTGCACCACCGGGGCTTTCCACCCGGAGGACTACCGCCTTTACCGAGGGGTCCTTGGCATAATCTCTGAGCTCCTCTATTACCCTCCCCGATGAGACGATGGGCCCCTCTACCCTCACAATAGCCACCTTCTCACCTATGGGAAGTTCCCTGTTCATGAGTATGAGAAAGAGGCTCAGGAGCAGGGCAAAGACAAAGAGCATGGAAACTGCTATGCAGACTTTTTTCATCCGGTCATACCCTTCCGGGCAGTCATTACCGGGACAGGCCCCCCACAGGGGAACGCCTATTCCCCGGTTTCCTCCTCCACGGCGGAAGTATCAACGTTCTTCATGCTCAGGCCGATCTTCCTTCCTTCAAGGTCTATCTTGATGATCCGGGCGGTAAGGGTATCTCCCTCTACCGGGTCGTCCTGCCCGGGCAGGAGAGACCTCTCTATCTCGGAGGAGTAGATCAACCCTTCAACAAAATCGTCTATCTCAACGAATATCCCGTATTCCGTATTCCTGAGCACCCGGCACTGGACCTCATCACCAAGATGATAGCGCGAGGGGATCTCATCTTCCCAGGGATCAGGCTCAAGCTGCTTCAGACCAAGGGCCATCCGCTCCTTCTCAGGCTCAAGGCTCAGGACAACTGTCTCTATCTTCTGTCCCTTCCTGAGCATTTCGGAGGGATGCTTTATATGCCTGGTCCATGACATGTCGGAGATGTGCAGGAGGGCATCCACCCCTTCGGGTATCTCCACAAAGGCCCCGAAATCGGTGAGGCTCCGGACCTTTCCGATCACATGCTGACCCACCTGATATTTCTGGGCCACCACATCCCAGGGCTTGGGCTTGAGCTGTTTTATTCCGAGGGAGATCCTCTTCTGTTCCATATCCAGGTTCAGCACCTTGGCATCCACATAATCCCCAACCTCTATGTAGTGGGAGGGATGCTTGGGCCGGGGAGACCAGTCCAGCTCTGAGACATGGACAAGCCCCTCCACTCCCTCTTCAAGTTCGATAAAGGCCCCGTAGTCGGTAAGACTCACAACCTTGCCGCTTACTACCTTGCCTACGGGATACTTCTCATCCACTGTAAGCCAGGGATCGGGCTTCCGCTGCTTGTAGCCAAGGGTCACCTTCTCGGTCTCGGGGTTGAAGTCAAGGACCACCACCTCTACTTCCTGTTCAGGCTTGAATACGTCGGAAGGATGCCTGATTCTGCCCCAGGAGATGTCTGAGATATGGAGAAGTCCGTCTATTCCACCGAGGTCCACAAAGACACCGTAATCAGTGATGTTCTTCACAACCCCCTTCATGACAGCCCCGGGCTTGAGGTGCTCCAGGGTTTTCTCCTTAAGCCTGTTTCTTTCTTCTTCAAGGACCTCCCGGCGGGAGACCACGATGTTGGTCATCTTGGAATTCAGCTTGAGGATCTTCACAGAAACCGTCTGCCCGATGATGGAATCGACATTCCTGAGGGGTTTGATATCAGCATGAGAGCCCGGCATGAATGCCTTCACGCCTTCAATGCTCACCCTGTAGCCACCCTTCACCCTTTCGGAGACAACCGCCTCAACAGGGGTCCCCTGATCGTGGGCATCCTGAAGCCTCTGAAAGACCCTTATCCTCCGGGCCCTTTCAACAGATAAGTTTACCGTGCCTTCCGGATCAATCCTTGAAACATAGACTTCCACCTCACTGCCCGGACCAAGGGCAGCAACCTCCCCCTCCCTGAATTCGGTTTTCGGTATGAACCCCTCAGACTTGAACCCTATATCTACAATCACACTATCGTCTGTTATGGTTAAGACCTTTCCTGTGAGTATGGTTCCCTCTTCCACATCAGTGATCGTTTCAGAGTAAAGTTCATCAAGTCCCTTTTCCTGTGTATCCATCAGCAATATGACCTCCTCATAAAATATCGGTTTATCCTGTCAAGGCGCTCCGGGGTCTCACTCCCCAAGTGCCTTCACAGCATTACATATCTCCTCTATTATCCAGTCCGGCGTTGAGGCCCCTGCGGTAATCCCGACGCTATGTTTCCCGGAAAACCAGTCGGGGGACAGTTCCTCAGCCGTCTCTATATGATGGGTTTGAATCCCGATCTGCTCACAAAGCCTTGCAAGCTGCTTGGTGTTGGCGCTGTTTCTCCCGCCTATCACCAGCATTACATCCACCTTCCTGGCAAGTGCCTCTGTCTCAAGGAGACGATGGGCGGTGGAATTACATATGGTATTATATACTTTTATCTCCTTTGCTGTCTCGACAATCCTGGCAAGAAGGCGCTTAAGTGCCTCAACAGGCTGGGTGGTCTGGACGACGACCCCCACCCTTCCCCGGATGGACGGGAGAGAATCGGGCGAATCAACCACAATGGCATCCTTGCCTGCGTAACTCAGGATACCCTGCACTTCGGGGTGGTCGTGGTCTCCGAGGATCAGGACCCTGTAGCCTTCCTCTGTCAGAAGTTTAGCATATTGCTGGGCATTTTTTACAAATGGACAGGTGGCATCTATCAGTTCCTTTCCCGTAGCCTCCAGCACACTGGAGAGATCGGCGGGAATCCCGTGGGTCCTTATGATCAGGGTGTCAATCTCATCCACCTCGGGAGTCCCAGGCTGGACAGGACGAACTCCGGCAGATGAGAGCCTCGCAATAACCTGGGGGTTATGGATTATGGGTCCCAGGGTGCCTGTACGTCCACTGCCTTCACCGGCCTTCTGGAAGGCTATCTCCACCGCCCTCTTCACACCGAAACAGAACCCGGCTGTTTCTGCGATATGGACTTCCATCAAAACCGCCCCTGTCTGTCTCCAGACTTCCTGTCAACATGGGAATGGTCCGGCGGAAAAATGTAACGACCTGATGTGAGGAAAATCCTGTAATGCATTCTTTTGTCTTCAGGGCAGGTTCTATCTTTTATTATACCCCAGAAAGGACTGATTTTTCCCGGGGTCGAAAGGTGGTAAAAAATTATGGTATATAAACTCCTCAGAGATGACGGAGAATCTCCTTCACAGCGTCCTCTATGCCCATGGAGGTGGTATCAATATAAAAGGCATCCTCGGCCCTCCTGAGAGGGGCTACATCCCTGTTAGAATCCCTCAGATCCCGCTCCCTCACATCCCGGAGGGCGGTCTCCATCGTTATCTCCTTGCCGGCCGACTTGAGCTGGAGATACCTCCGGCGGGCCCTCTCCTCTTCCGAGGCGTCCAGATAGAACTTCCTCCAGGCCCCGGGGAAGACCACTGTTCCCATATCCCGGCCTTCGCATACTGTATCCTGCTCCTCGGGGAACCGACGCTGGATCTCAAGGAGGAACTCCCGGACCGGCCTTCTTGCAGAAAACACAGAGGAGTAATGGCCGATCTCGGGTGTCCTGATCTGGCCGGAGACATCCTCTCCATTTATGAAGGTCTTTCCGTCTTTGAAGGACAGGATGAGTCCTTTGAGGAGAGAGGCTATCTCCTGATCCCGGACATCCTCGCCAAGTCCCTTCTGCCGGAGATAAAGGGCGACAGCCCTGTAGAGAGCACCTGTATCAAGGTACTGGAACCCCAGCCTCTCGGCAACGAGCCTTGCGATGGTGCTCTTTCCTGCCCCTGAGGGTCCGTCAATGGTGATCACCCTGTTCAAGTTCTCTTTCCCTCCCTGCTGCCAGTTGTTAACGGGCAATGGCTTCAGAAAAGCAGGAGTATTTTAGCATACCTGATCGTTTCTATAATTTCTCCTCTCGCCTTTTGCTCCCCCTGATTCCATACGCTGTCTTCCTGGCTGGCTACACCCTCCTGCCTTCGTGAAAGAAGTGCACCCCCTTCGGATCGACCCCGAATTCCAGGACATCACCGGGCTTCCGGGAAAAGTCCGGTGATGTCTTTGAAACAATTCTCTCTTCCCCCGCCCTGAGATAAACTATCTTTTCCGAGCCAAGGTTCTCCAGGTGCTCAACCCTGCACGGTATTTCACCCCTCTCCAGAAGGATCGCCTCCGGCCTTATACCCAGGGTTACTTCCCTGCCGGAATAATCCATCCATCGGCGATTGTCTTCAAGTCTGATGGAGAGGCCGCCGGATTGAAAGAAGAGTCCATTGGGATCAGAGGAAAGCCTTCCCTCCAGGAGATTCATCCGGGGCGCACCTATGAAGGCAGCCACAAACAGGTTTGATGGCCTCTCGTAAAGGTCCTCCGGGGTGCCGACCTGCTGAATCCTCCCCTCATTCAGGAGGACTATCCTGTCACCGAGGGTCATCGCCTCCACCTGGTCGTGGGTCACATAGAGGATTGTGGCCCCCAGTTGCCTGTGGAGTTCCTTCAGTTCCACCCTCATGGAGGCCCTAAGCTTTGCATCAAGGTTTGAAAGGGGCTCATCAAAGAGAAAAAGGGCCGGCTCTCTCACGATCGCCCTCCCGATCGCCACCCTCTGTCTCTGTCCGCCTGAGAGTTCACGGGGCCTTCTCTGAAGCAGGGGTTCAATACCTAGGAGGCGGGCTGCCATCTTCACCTTCCCGTCAATCGAGGCCCTCTCTGCCTTGCGCATCCGGAGTGGAAAGGCCATGTTTTCATATACGGTCATGTGTGGATAGAGGGCATAGCTCTGAAATACCATCGCCACATCCCTCTCCCGTGGAGAAAGGGGGCTCACCTCCCTTTCTCCTATATATATATCGCCTGAGTCCTGCTCCTCAAGCCCGGCGATGAGACGAAGGACGGTGGTCTTTCCGCAGCCTGATGGGCCGAGAAGTATCCAGAACTCCCCTTCCGGGATCTCAAAGGTTATCCCTTCAATAACCCCTGTCTTCCCGAAGGACTTTTTCAGTTCTTTAACCCTGAGCCCTGCCATCCTACCCCTTTACCGCTCCAGCCGAAAGGCCGCTTATTATCCTCTTCTGAAAGAGAAAGACCAGGAGCACCAGCGGAACCGTGGCCACAGTTGAGGCAGCTGCTATCTCACCCCAGGGGAGGGTATACTGCCCCTGAAAGAGGGCTATCCCCACAGGGAGTGTCTGATAGTCCTGCCTTGTCATGATGAGGAGTGCAAAGAAGAATTCGTTCCACGCATAGATGAAGACGAGGATGGCCGCGGTAAAGACCCCGGGAGCCGCCAGCGGGAGCATTATCCTGAAAAGGCTCTGGATATGGCTGCAGCCATCCACCTTCGCAGCATCCTCCAGTTCGGGCGGAAGTTCCCGGAAAAAGCCTGCCACCACCCAGACGCCAAGGGGAAGGGTGAGTGTCACATAGGGGAGCACAAGCCCCTGATAGGTATTCAGCCAGTCCAGGTTCTGGAGAATCCTCCAGACCGGCCCGGCGATGGATATCTGGGGGAACATGCTGACCAGAAGGAGTGCGTTCATTATGTACTGTTTTCCCGGGAGCCTGAGCCTTGCAATTGTGTAGCCTGCAAGAAGGGAAAGGGTGATGGTTATCACAGTGGTAAGCCCGGCCACCACAAGGCTGTTCCCGAGGTAGTGAAGAAGATTGTATTCCCTGATACTGGAGATGTAAAACTCCAGAGAACCTGACGGTAGAAGGACCGGGGGAATTGAGGTTACTTCCACCTCTGTCTTCAGGGAGGTATCCACGAACCAGAGGAAGGGCAGGAGGCTCAGGGCCACCACCCAGAAGACCAGTATGTAAAAAAAGAGTTTCTTCATGTTTTACTTTCCTTTTATGGCAGGTGGGTACTGGGTTTGAACGGTTTCAGGCAATCTACAGCCTTCACCAGGACGGTGAAGGCGATTGCCTGCCTCGGAGACGGGCAGGATGCCCGTCGAGAATGATGTGAAAACCCTGTGCCCACCTGCCATCCAGCCTGCCCCATGAATCAATACACTCTCCCGTATTATAGCCTCTCCTGAAACATCCTCCTCCCGAGCATCCTGATATAGAGGAGGGCCACGGCAAAGGTGATGGCGAAGACAACCACTGATATGGCGGAGCCATACCCCATCATCCCCTCTGCAAAGATCTTCTTGTATCCATAGAACTGGAGGACATTGGTCGAATCAGCAGGCCCGCCCTGGGTCATCACAAAGACCAGGTCAAAGACCCTGAAGGCATCCATGGTCCTGAAGAGAACCGCAATCAGGAGGGCAGGCCTCAGAAGGGGAAGGGTTATTCTTCTGAACCGCTCCCAGGGGCCTGCACCGTCAATCTCCGCTGCCTCGTAAAGCTCATCCGGGATGACCTGCAGCCCTGCAAGTATGAGGAGTGCGGCAAAGGAGGAGGTCTTCCAGACATCGGCTGCCACCACTGCCAGAAAGGCATGGAGAGGCTCGGCAAGCCATGCCCTGTACTGAGGGACATCGGACCCGTATAACAGGAAGTTCAGGAGGCCGTACTTGTCGTTGAAGATAAACCTCCACATCTGGGAGGAGACCACTGTGGGTATCGCCCAGGGAACCAGAACGGCCGCCCTCACAAACCCCCTTCCCCGGAACCGCCTGTGGATTACAAGGGCGATTACCAGACCGAAAAGCACCTCAAGGAAGGTGGAGAGAAAGACGAAGGCCATGGTGTTCAGAAAGGCCCGGAGGGCAACCCTGTCGGAAAGGAGATCAACATAATTCTGAAGCCCCACAAACCGGCTCCCCAGGCCGGGAAGACCCAGTATGATCCTGTGGAAACTCAGATATAAGGAATATCCTATGGGAAAGAAGGCCAGAACCCCGACAATTACCGCTGTGGGCAGCAGGAGTGCCACACCGAAGGCAGTCTCTCTTTGCCGCAGGGAGAGGTTCATTCTGCCAGGGAAAGAATCTCGCGCATCTTTCCCGCCGTCTCTTCGGCATCACGCTGGATGTCAGAGTCAGGCCTGGAGATCACCCTGCTCAGGTATCTCTGAAGGAGGTTCGAGAGGGCGGGATAAAGGGGGGACCGGGGTCTCGGATAGGCAGAGAGAAAGACCTCTTTCATTTCCTTGAAGTGGGGGTTTGCTTTAAGAACATCCGGATCGGTATAGAGGGGCTTCCTTGTCGGTGCCTTGCCCGCCCGGAGGGCGATCAGTTTCTGGACCCTTTCACTGGTAAGAAACCTGACAAACCTCCAGGCTGCCTCCTTGTTCGGGCTGTAACTGCTTATGCCCACCTGCCATCCGCCAAGGGTCGAGTAACTCTTCCCCCCTCTGAAGTGGGGCAGCTTCACAAGGCCCACCTTGCCGGCGATCCTGGACTTCTCAGGATCCCCCGACACCTTCCAGGCATAGGGCCAGTTCCGGTGGAATACCGCCTTCCCCTGAATGAACAGATCAAGGGATTCCGGTTCCTGATATGTAAGCACGCCCCTTGGGGCCACACGGCCTATTATCCTGTCCCGGACAAAACGGACCGCCTCAACCGCTGGTGGCTCTCCTATCGCCACCTGGTCAGAAGATGGCTCTATGATCCAGCCGTTATTGCTCAGGATGAACTCCATCATGTCACAGACCAGCCCTTCGTACTGCTTGAACTGGCCGGAATACCCGTAAATCTCCACCCCCCGCTTCTTCTCCTTCTCAACAATGGCCTCGGCGATTTCGACCAGATCTTCCCATGTCTCCGGCGGTTGATACCCATACCTCTTAAGGAGGTCCTTCCGGTAGTACAGCACTCCTGCATCAATGAAGAGTGGAACACCGTACACCTTCCCCCTGTAAGTGTTGGCAAGTATGGCCCCTTTCAGGAACTTCTCTCTTTCTTCCTTGCTGAAGAATCCGTCAAGGGGCATGGCCCAGCCGGCTGCAGCAAACTCGGGAGGCCAGATCACATCCATCAGGAATACATCCAGATCAGTGCTCTGGTTCTTCAGTTTCTGGGTGAGCATGTCGTGAAAGGCCGTGGAAGAATGAGGGCCGATCTGCCGGATCAGTTTTATATCCGGGTTTTCCCTCTCAAAGATCTCGTAGATCTCATCCCAGACCTCGGGGATGTTGGGCTTCCAGGTAACGAAATTGATTACGGTCTTTTCCTCACGGGAAGATGGGCAGGACAGAAAGATAGGGAGTAGGAGGAGGAGAAACAGAAAAGGTGATAAGGGCCCTCTGAGTCTCATAATTGAATTCTACCGCTTTCCGCCTTTTATTTGCAAACAACCCCCAAAAGGCAAAAGCAAATCCTAAACAATCTCAAAACCCAGAAACTGGTTACTGGTCGTCTCTCGCATTTCTTGCGTTCAACGTTTCTCGCCTTCTCTGTTTCCTACCCGTTTCACGCTTTCTCCTTGGGCTTGCCACTTTCGTCGTGTACAAAGCCCACACCCTTACAACCCCCCTCTGTCAAGGGAGCGGTACTGGATCGCCTCGGATACATGTTCGGACCTGATCAGGTCCGATCCCTCAAGGTCTGCTATGGTCCGGGAGACCTTCAGTATCCTGGAGTACGCCCTGGCACTCAGGCTCATCTTCTCCATGGCCGACTCGAGTATATTCCGTGCCTGATCATCAAGCCTGCAGAACTTCCTGATATGGCGTGTATGCATCTGGCCGTTACAGTAGATCCTCTCTTCCCTGTACCGCTTGACCTGGATTTCCCTTGCCTTCATTACCCGTTCCCGGATTGTCTCCGAGCTCTCGGCAGGCAGGTCACTTGAGAGTTTGCTGTAGTCCACTGCAGGCACCTCGATATGGATGTCGATCCTGTCAAGGAGGGGGCCTGATATCTTCCTCCTGTACCTCTGTATCTGTGATGGCGTACAGACACACTGCTTCCGTGCATCTCCCCAGTGTCCACAGGCACAGGGGTTCATCGCCCCGACGAGCATGAAGGATGAGGGAAAAGAGACGGAGGCAACAGCCCTGGAGACAGTCACCTCACCGTTTTCGATGGGCTGCCGGAGGACCTCAAGGACATTCCGCTTGAACTCGGGAAGTTCATCCAGAAAGAGGACCCCGTTATGGGCCAGTGAGACTTCACCGGGCCGGGGGTACTGTCCGCCGCCAATCAGGGCGACATCAGAGATGGTATGGTGGGGCGTTCTGAAAGGCCTTGTTGCAAGCAGGGCATGATCAGAGTTCAGCACACCGGCAACGCTGTGGATCTTGGTCGTCTCAAGGGCCTCCTCGAAGGTCATGTTAGGGAGTATCGTTGGGAGCCTCCTGGCAAGCATGGTCTTTCCAGAGCCCGGGGGTCCGATCATCAGGATATTGTGCCCACCTGCTGCGGCAACCTCTATCGCCCTCTTTGCATGCTCCTGCCCCTTCACCTCGGAAAAGTCCGCATCATATCTTGACGCCCTCCTCAGAATTTCCGAAAGGTCTATACTGTAAGGGGCCAGATCCTTCCCGCCCAACAGGAACTCCGCCACCTCAATCAGGGACTCAAGTCCATAAACAGCTATCCCCTCCACAACAGCCGCCTCAGGAGCATTATCCAGTGGAATGATTATCCCCTTGAGCCCCATCTCCCTTGCCCTCAAGGCGATAGGAAGGCTCCCCTTAACGGGCTTGAGCCTCCCGTCAAGGGAGAGCTCACCGATAATCATGTACTCGCTCAGACCTTCCGCAGGCACAACACCTTCAGAGGCGAGTATTCCCACGGCAATGGGGAGGTCGAAGGCTGAGCCCTCCTTCTTCAGGTCGGCCGGTGCCATATTGATGGTCACCTGCTTGAAGGGAAAAATGTAACCGGAGTTCTTAAGGGCCGCCCGAACCCTGTCCCGGCTCTCCTTCACAGCAGTATCGGGAAGCCCCACAAGGGAGAAATGGGGAAGCCCCCTGTTTGTGATATCCACCTCAACTTCAACAGGGGCTGCATCAATCCCTACAAGGGTCGCACTCAAGACCTTTGACAGCATTCCTAAAATTATAGTGATGACTGGCCTAAAATTCAAGTCTGATTTGACAAAACACTCCGGGATGGAGAAAATATCCTGGAGTGTTTTGTCTGAAAGGAGTTATCAACAGTGTCTTTTTTGCCTGAAAATCGTATATCTCCATATCGAGCCAGGCTCAGGCAGGTCATTTTCCTTACATGTCTTGCCATACTCTTTCTGCCCACCCTGGCAAAGGGTATGTCTCTGCTTTCACCGGCAGAGATATTCCCTCTCAAAGTTGATTCTCTTCAGTATGAGGTGCCTGCCCTTGTCCTTGAAGGTCCCTCTCTGGATGATCAGAGCAGTACAACAATAGAACCTCCGTCTCAAGAGGCCAGCCCGAAAAGGGATTATGTTATCCTGACCGCCTACGACAGGGACGCCTCTGTAAGGAGGATGGTGGAGAAACAGATCAATCTCTACCTTAGCAGAAGGAGAAAGACCTTCCAGAAATGGCTTGAGCGGTCCGGAAGGTTCCAGTCACTGATCCGCGACGTCCTTGAGGAAGAGGGCCTTCCCCCTGACCTGGTCTATCTGCCTCTGATTGAGAGCGGCTACAGGCTCTCGGCAAGGTCCAGGGCGAGGGCGGTCGGCCCCTGGCAGTTCATAGCTGCAACGGCAAAGCGCTATGGCCTCAGGATCAATTACTGGCTGGACGAAAGAAGGGACCCGGTAAAAGCCACCAGGGCCGCCTCAAGATACCTGAGGGACCTTTATCAGGATTTCCAGTCCTGGCCCCTCGCCCTAGCCGCTTACAACGCCGGTGAGGGAAGGATCCGGTATGCCATCAGGAAGGGTAAGACTGACGATTACTGGAAACTCGTCCGTTCCCGCCGGTACCTGAAACGGGAGACCCGGCACTACGTCTCCAGGTTCATTGCCGCAGGCATGATAGCAGCAGCTCCTGAAAAGTACGGGTTCATCGACCTTGAATATCATGAACCCTTCCGGTTTGACGAGGTGGAGATCTCAAGCCCCGTCTCTCTCTCTTTTGTCGGGCGGTGTACAGGGACTGATACAAAGACCATCAGGCAGTTGAACCCGGAACTGAAACGGTGGTGTACCCCTCCGGACTTCAAGAGCTATACGTTGAGGGTTCCCGAGGGAAAGGCTGAGGAGTTCCTCTCCTGTTACCGGAAGGCCACTCCCCGCGAGCGGATGCCCAGGATACCCTATATCGTGAAAAAGGGTGATACCCTTTATGAGATTGCGAAGAGATACGGGATACCAAGAAAGGAACTCTACAGCATGAACAGGGGGGTAAACCCGAGGAGGCTCAGGCCGGGAATGATGATCTTTCTCCCTCCCTCAGAGAGCCGGATAAGCAGCATATCCAGAACCGCATCAGACCCCAGCCTTGTACCATATACAATTAGAAAGGGCGATACCCTCTCCGAGATAGCCAGACGCTACGGCGTAAAGACCAGGCAGATCCTGGCTCTTAACAGGACCCTCCATCCCCGGAGACTCCGCCCTGGTTCGGTTATTTACCTTCCTTCTTCTGAGTAGAAGACTCTGCTTTGCTCCCGGATTTTTTGACTTTAGAGGTGGGCGGGTTTTTCTTTTTGTTCTTTCCGGACTCCTGCTTCTTCTCCTCTACGGCTGTCTTTGCCTGGGCAATCTTAAAATAAGGAGACTCAGGATACTCCATCTTGAGGCTATCAAAATACTTTCTTGCCTCTTCCTTCTGTCCGAGTTCCTCATAGAGCCTGCCCAGCTCATAGAGGGCGACGTCCTTGAGATAGGGTGTGCCTTCCAACTCGGCAAGGGTCTTGAACTCCTTGATAGCGCCTTCCGTATCACCGGCCTCCACCTTCATCAGCCCGAGCCTGTAGTAGGCAAGAGGTCTGATCTCACGGTCTGAGGGAAACTCCTTGATAATGGTCTCCAGTGTCTTCCGGGAATCGTCCCTTTTCCCCAGTTTATACTCAGCCAGGGCCTTGTAGTAGAGCCTTGTGGGAGTAGCCTTTTTGGAGACCGCCTCATCAAAGAACTTGAGGGCCTTCTCAAGGCGTTCCTTCTCATCCATCCCCGTATTACCGAGGTTGCTGTAAAGCCTGAAGCCCTTGTACTCAAGGCTTGCCGCCTTCTCCGCCGAGTTCTTCCAGACATATACTCCCAGGGAAATCCCGATAATAAGAACCAGCACCAGTCCTGCTGCAAGGTGGACAAACCGGCTGTTGTTCTCATAATACTCAACAAGTCGCTGGTAAAAGGAGAGCACCTCTTCCTGTGCAGCTGACTTCTTCTTCACCCGCTTCTTGATAGGTTTCGGCATTCCTGTTCCTCCTTCTCTATATTCAGGTTCAGCATTGAGAGTTTGCGGTCAGACTCCAGCAAGTTCCCCGGCTGTGGAAAAAATTCTTTCCACCCAGGCCTCATCCAGGCCTGCCGCCCTGATGATGGTCTCTGCAAAATCCCTTGTAACAAGATCGCCCGGCGCATGGGCATCTGTATTAACTACCAGTCTGGCATTATACCGTTGTGCGAGGCGTCCGACATGCCCGTTTGCAAGGCTGTGGCCTTTCCTCCCGCTCAGTTCCAGAACGATATCCCTCTCAGCCGCCAGCAATACATCCTCTTCAGCAATCAGTCCGGGATGGGCCAGGATGTCAACGCCTGCCTCAATGGCGGCCCTGTTTGTGCCCTCTGCCACCGGCTCTACCATGGTCTCACCATGGACCAGAACCAGCTCGGCCCCCAGTTCCCTTGCCTTCTCTACAAGCAAGGGTATCTGTCGGGGATGCACATGGGTGAGTTCCGCCCCGGGAATCACCCTCACAGGCTGGAGTTCATTGAGGTCCCGGGCAACCCGGACTATCCGGGGTATGATGAAGTCCATGTTCGAGGAATCCATGTGGTCTGTAATCGCAATGGCCCGGTATCCCCGGATCTCCGCCCTCCGGACAAGCTCGGCAGGTATCAGTTCTCCGTCACTGAAGAGGCTATGAGTATGAAGGTCTATCATGATGGGTCTGCCTGTATTATATCATTAATGGTCAGGATCGAATAAAAGGGATAACCCCTCTGTTCAATGTTCTCCCGGCCGTTTTCCTCGCACCTGTCAAGCAGTGCCACCACAGCCAGGATCCTGAGCCCGAACCTCTCTGCCGCGTCTATTGCCTTCAGTGTGGAGCCGCCTGTTGTCACCACATCCTCGAGAATCACCACAGGGTCACCGGGCCGCACATTCCCCTCAACCTGCTGGCCGGTCCCGTGGGCCTTGGGCTCCTTCCTTATCACAAAGGCCTCTATCGGGGCACCCCCTTCAAAGGAATGCATGGCGACGGCCATCGCAATGGGGTCGGCACCAAGGGTCAGGCCCCCGGCAGCCACCGGATCAAGTCCTTCCCCCCTTATCTTTTCATAAACAAGCCTGCCCACTATGTGAAGACCCTCAGGTGTATAGTTCACTTGTTTGAGGTTGAAATAGTAGTTGCTCATCTTGCCTGACGAGAGACGGAAGACCGGCTTCTTGCTGAACCTGTAGGCCCGCTCCTTTATCAGTTCTATCAACCTCTGCTTTGGATCCAGATTCATTCTCTATCCCTCTCCCCTTCTATCTCATATCTGACCGTCTCTTCAAGGCCCCTCCTGATATCAAACTCCGGACTCCATCCAAGTACGGTCTCCGCCTTTCTGCAGTCAAGGGCGCTCCTTCTCAGGTCCCCGGGCCTGGCCGGTCCCTTCAGGGGGTGGTCAAATCGCTCCTCCTCTGCATATCCATATTTCCGCATGATAGCCAGTATTTCACGATAGAGCGCACCTGTTGACGTCTCTCTGGTGGTCCCGATATTTATCACCTCGCCGCCACCCTTTGTAAGGGCCTCTATGTTCGCCCTCACCACATCTCCTACATAGCAGTAGTCCCTCGTCATCCCGTCAGGTGCATCAGGGTAGTGATAGATTGTGGGAACCTCCCCTTTTCTCATTTTCTCCATGAATATGGCCACCACCCCGGCCTCGCCATGAGGCACTTGGCGCGGGCCATAGATATTTGCATACCTCAGCACTGTAAAGTCCAGGCCATGCTGGGTGTAATAAAACCTTAGATAGACCTCGGATGTCAGCTTTGTAATGGCATAGGGCGACATGGGATCAGGCGATGCCTCCTCTGAAGTAGGAAGATCATCCTTCTCACCATAGACAGCCCCTCCCGTGGATATGAAAATGAACTTCCTGACGCCGAACCCTGCCGAGTTCTCAAGGAGGTTCAGCAGACCCATCACATTCACATCAGCATCAAACTGCGGGTCTTCCACAGAGGCGGGGACGGACATCTGGGCTGCATGATGATTAACGATATCAGGCCTCTCAAGCTCGAAAACCTTTCTCAGTTCCTCAGACCTGATGTCAAGGAGGTAGAACTTCGCCGCCGGATTGATGTTTTCAATCCGGCCTGTATAGAGATTGTCAACAACAATGACCTCGTGACCCTCCGAGATGTATCCGTCCACCACATTGGAGCCTATAAAGCCTGCACCGCCTGTAACGAGTATCTTCATTCACCGCTCCCCTTTAATCGTTTCGCTCACCGGATTCATGAAAAAACAACCGGGAATAATGATAACATATACTGTCTCTTAAAGTGATGAAATGACCTTGATTTCCAAAATTATAATATGACCGGTCTTCTGATAGCATCAGCCATAGCGTTCCTCTCAGCTTTCATGGGAGGACTCCTTACTCTCATGGGAAGGTCCTTCGGCAAGGAGAGGCTCAAGCTGACCAGTGGATTTTCCGCCGGTCTTCTCATCACCATCGCCCTCGCCCACATGCTGCCTGAGTCCGATCTGGAAAACAACTACCTCTACGCCGTACTGGGCTTCGGGATATTCTACCTGATACAGGGGTTTACTGCCTCAGGCTCCTGCAGGGATGCCCATTGTGAAGAGAAGCATCCTTCAGGCGGGCTTGTCGCATGGATAGGAATGAGCTTTCATGCCCTTGTTGACGGTGTGGCCATGGGGGTGGGATTTTCAACCTCGCCGAATCTCGGTCTACTTATAGCCCTTGCCATCCTCATACACAAGGCGCCTATCGGGTTTTCCCTCACCTCCATACTCAGGTCACGGGGATACCGGACCGGACAGATACTCCCGCTCCTGCTGGTCTTTGCTGCACTCACCCCCTCAGGAGCGATACTCAGCGGCTATACTGTAGGCATGGAGCGATCCATACTGAATGCCGCTCTCGCCTTCTCCGGCGGAACGTTCCTCCACATAAGCGTATCGGATCTCCTTCCACGGGCCCATGCAGAAAGAAACAGGACGATCATACTTTATGTACTGCTGGGGATAGTGGTGGGACTCCTGCCGAAACTTATCTGAGGGAAGAACCCAGGACACTGATTAACACAGAAAAAACAAAGTCCTGAATACTACTCTCTAAATCCGGAACAAGATATCCTTCGCGGAGCCTGTCCTGAACGAATGAGAAGGGCTCGGGCAGAAAAGGCCCACAGCGGAGACTCGCCCCGGGATGACACTCTCTCTATCCCGTCATTCCGGGGCCGTAAGGCCGAAGAATCTCTTCTTCAGGAGTGTCTCTCATGAAGCCTGATGAGATGTTTCGCTGACGCTCAACATGACACAATAACGGGTTCAGCATGCTCCATTCCGTCATCCTGAGGGGCGACTGCCCCGAAGGATCTCATCCTTGACCTCAGCCTGACAGCTGTCATTTGTCATTGAGTCATTGCGTTTCTCATCTGCCAGATTTAACGCTTCTACGCATGTACTCTTTTGCTTTTCTCGCATTCAACATTTCTCGCTTTTAAGAACGCCGAACTCAGAACGCATTAACGTTTAACCTACCCGCCACTCCCTGTACACCCCCTCAAAGTGTAAGCGGGTCAACCAGTCCTGCTTCCCTGAATCCCTTCTCCCTGAACCGGCAGCTGTCACACTCACGGCAGGGCCTTCCGTCTGGCAGAGGGTCATAGCAACTCCAGGTCAGGCTGTAATCAAGCCCCAGTTCCGAACCCCGCCTGATGATCTCAGCCTTTGTCAGGTGAAGGAGGGGGGCCCTGATATGGAATCTCACCTTCCCCCCTACACTCACCCTGGTTGCAAGATTCGCCATCTCCTCAAAGGCACTGAGATACTCTGGCCTGCAGTCGGGATAACCGCTGTAATCAACGGCATTGGCTCCTATGAATATCTCAGGAACCTCAAGCACCTCAGCCCAGCCAAGGGCGAAGGAAAGGAATATGGTATTCCTTGCAGGGACATATGTAACAGGAATATCCTTTCCCGGCCCGGCCTTAGGAACATCCATTGCTCCGCTTGTGAGGGCAGAGCCTCCTATCTTTCTAAGATCAAAGGAGATCAAAAGATGATCCCGGACACCTAATGCACGCGCCACCTTCTCAGCATAGGCAAGCTCCCGCCGGTGCCGCTGGAGATAGTCGAAGGTGAGGGCATAGCACTCATATCCCTCAGACCTTGCAATCGCAAGAGTGGTTGAGGAGTCTACTCCGCCGCTTAACAGGACAACCGCCTTTTTCATATCTTTCCTTTACTGTTGATACGGGTTTGGAAGTCTTGCTCAGTAGATGTCATCACCTGTATGGGACTTACCGTCTGGCCCTGGACTGAATAGAACATAGCCGGAATCGGTTTTCTGGTATATGAACTCCCTCCCCCACTCATCCCTTGAAGAAGAGGGAAGCCTTTCGGGATACTCTCCCTTTTGCATCCTGTAGAGTTCAACCTCCTCACGGAGAGAGGAAAGCATGGAAGAAGTCGAGGCCCTCCCGAACATGTCCAGGCTTTGCAGGAGTATCGTCAGTCCTGAAACACCCAGAGCAATCAGAAGGAGGACTGGAACGGCCATGGATATTATCAGGCCGTAAGGCAACCGGCTCTTGGCAATCTCTTCCCTGACTTCCGCTCCCTCCACAACAGGCTCGATCCAGCCCCGCTCAAGGAACTGGACAAGCATTTTGGAGATGGCAAAATCATCCCCTGAAGAGAGTTCAACAATGCTACTCACATCATTTTCCCCATCCACGAGGGAGAGCACCTCCTTCTCAAAATCATCCAGTTCCGGGGAGTCCTCCTCTGCGAGTCCAGCCGCGGTCTTCCTGAAGATGGTATCCAGGGTGAGCATCCCCTCGATAACCGACCACTCGTCAACGATCCTGAGCCCTTCCATGAGGATATGCTGGGTATCAAGGGAGATCCCTATATCTTTGTCCACAGGTACTCCCTGGGGGAGAAACTCGTAGGTGCCCTCTTTCCATGAAAAGAGATGGACTATCTGGTCAATGATCTGCCTCTCGATTATCTCCGTAAGAGCCTCTCTTGTTACAAGGCCCCTTTTTATAAGTATCGCGCCGAGCCGCACACCGGTGTTCTTCTGCTCTTCCAGGACCTCGGCGAGGTCTTTCTCTGTGATGATCTCCTTCTTCAGGAGTATCCGGCCGAGCCGGTTGTCTTCAGGCCGTTTCGCAGACTTGATCGTTACCACATTACCCTCGTTGAAGTAGACCTTCACCCTGTCGATAGGTCCTTCGATCAAAAGCATCCCCGTCTTCTTCTGATAATAAATCAGCTGGAGTATGTCAGCAAGGCCGAACTCCTTTATGGATCCCTCTAAAGCCATCCCTTCCTTATCCTCTTTCTCGTATACACGTTTGATACTATATAGACTACTAACAGGCCCATCAGAGAAATAACCGTTAGCCAGGTATGTCTGCCACCGTCAAGATGATAGTTGAAGGTATAGGAGGTAATGAGGAGAGAGAGGAAGAAGAGAAAAAAGAAAAGTCCGATGAACCCCTGCAGCAGTCTGCCGCCGAGGATCAGGGCACTTCCTGGTATCAGGAATGAGCTGGCTGTCAGGATCCCCCGTCGCGTCTTCTGATAGTTGTATGACCGGAGAGTACGATCTATCCGCTCTGTTGGATCTGACTCAAAGGTAATCATACTCCTGAAACAGTCAACACACATACCGCCCCAGAGCTGCCTCCTCTGACAGGTACGACAGAAAAGTTTCCCACACTTGGGACATCTGCTGGCATCCTCTCCACGGTCTCTTCTCATAAGAAGAACGAGTGAGGTGACAAGAAGAAGGGCTATTAACAGGCCATATTTTCTTAAAAGTCCACTGTTCATGCTACCACTGACTTCACGTGCAAAGGCGCTCAGTTCGGCTGTAGAGAGGTACTCGGGCATGAAGTGCAAGGGATCTCTGTCGCCCCAGAGTTTCCTGAACCGGGTGACCCGCTCAAAATCGAGCCCAACGGCCTTTACAAAGAGGTCATCACCCCTGGTGAAATCAAGCCTTTCCCTTGAGATTATGCTGAGGTTGTAATATGCCGAAGCAAGATGGCTTTTCTTGAGAGCCTTATTGAATACGCTTTCTGCTTTCATAGACATCCCCAGGGAGTAATAGCAGATCCCGAGGTTGAGAAGCACCCTCGGATCTTCCCCTTCCTCAAGAAGGCGCCGATAGATATCAACAGCCCTGTTGCACTCACCCCTGTTCTGATGGAGCAAGGCAAGGGAAAAGGAAGGAACAAACCCGGTCGCATTCTCCAGCATCAATGTATTCCCACCCAGGGCCCTTCCCTCGTTGATGGCAACTACATCCCTCACGAGAGGATTTGAGGCAATGGAGAGCTTCTCCAATGCCCTGTTTCCTGCAAAGATCGTAACCAGGACAAGAAAGGCCATCAGGGGAAGAGCAATGCGGATTTTCCCTTTTTCATGAAAGAGTGCCAGGAATGCAAGGGCAAGAAGGAAATAGCCAGCCCCGAAAAAGGCGGGGATGAGGACAACAAGATAGACCGCCCTTTTCTGGTTCTCCTCTATCTCATGGCTGAACAGCGGCAGGTCTGTCCAGAGTTTGAGCGCCCCTGTAATCAGAATCAGGAGAAATCCCGAAAGGGCAAGGGACAGATAGACCGCACCACTCAGAGTATTCAGCCACCAGAAGCTCCTGGCATAGCGTTTTATTCCCTTATATACATACTGAAGAGAGGTAATCAGCCTGGAAGGGCTGAAGCTCAGATTCCGCTTTCCCAGCAAGAAGTATATTCCGGGATTGTCTGGAAAGACCTCAATGGCCTCTTTGAGAAGCCTCTCTCCTTCGGGGCCATCCATCCCGGCTGCCCTGTGGGCGATTCCAAGTGAGAGTGTCCGGGGATAGGGAAGGGTATCTGTATTGATCTCGAGGGAATAAATTGAGGAAGCACTTATCAGGAACAATAACCAGGCGGCAAGAAGAAGCCTTGAAAACCTTACCCTCTTACCAGTTCGTATCATTGTATCACAAACCCCTCTTTTGTCCAATCCTTGGTTCTGTCCCATTAAGGAGTCTCTGGATATTCCCCCCGTGTCTCCAGAATATGAGCACTGCAAGGAGAAGCCCAAGGAGGAAGCCCACACCTCTTCCCCTGAATATTATCATATCAAGAGGTAAAAGACCAAACGCAATCAGTGCACTCAGGGAGGAGTACCGGAATATGAAAGCTGATAAAAGCCAGAGGAGCAGTGTCAGGCCACCGATTAGGGGGTCAAAGGCAAGAATTACCCCCAGGGATGTGGCAACCCCCTTGCCTCCCCTGAACCCAAGAAAAACAGGATAATCATGCCCCAGAACAGAGAAGAGTCCTCCCAGCGCGGCCACCTTTGAATTTCCTGACATCGAGAGAAGAAGCAACACAGGAAATGCCCCCTTCAGCATGTCCCCTGCAAGGGTCAAAGCCGCTTCCTTTTTCCCCACAGCCCTCAGCACATTGGTCGCCCCGATATTGCCGCTTCCTACGCTTCTGAGATCCACTCCCCTCAGCTTTGCGAGAATCAGACCAAAGGGGATGGAGCCGGCAAGATAGGCCACTCCAAGAAGCAGAATCTCCTCAGTGCTCATGAAACCTCCTTCCAGAAAGAGATGGTGTACTGAACGCCTGAATAGAGGGCAAGGATGAGGGCTATCCATATGAATATGGTCCCTACCATATAGAGATTGAGTCCGAAAAGGGCATCCCTGAGGAGCAGACAGACAACGGCTGTTATCTGGGCGGCTGTCTTGAGTTTTCCTCCCCGTTCGGCCGGTATTACTATCCTTTTCGTAAGGGCCACAACGCGGAGTCCTGTTACAAGAAATTCCCGGATGATTATCACCACTGCCACGAAAGCGGAAAGAAGCCCCATTTCCACAAGCAGGACCAGCGCCGTAATCACCAGAAACTTGTCAGCAATCGGATCCAGGATGATCCCGAATTTTGTTACCTGTCCTGTCCTTCTTGCGATATAACCGTCAAGGAAATCAGTAAGGGATGCAACGGAGAATATCAGTACCCCGATTACCGGATGGGAAGGGGCGACAATAATGAAAAAAGGGATGGAGACAATCCTGCTCAATGTGAGTATGGTAGGGATATTAAGTCTTATTGTACCCATCCAGTATCTTCTCCCACACTCCTTTTGCCCTGAGGATGACCTCGGCTATCTCCCTTACGGCCCCTCTTCCACCGCCTTTTTCTGTGATATACAGGGCATGCCGTCTTGCTTCAGAGTCAGCATCGGAGACAGCCACCGGAAGGCCGACACGTTTCAGAACCGGGATGTCCACTATATCATCCCCTACATAGGCAACCTCTCTGTCGGTCAGGCTGAACTTCTCTTTAAGCTCTGCATATGCAACCACCTTGTCATAACACTTCTGATAGACCTCCTTAATTCCCAGTTCCTGGGCACGTCGCTCCACCACGCGGGAAGTCCTTCCGGTGATTATCGCCACCTCCACACCATTCCTGACAAGGAGCTTTATCCCATGACCGTCCCGGACATGAAAGGATTTGAACTCGTTACCTTCATTGTCAAGGATGATCCTGCCATCCGTAAGGACCCCGTCCACATCCAGGATGAGGAGCCTAACCTGTGAGGCCCTTTCCATAAGGTCTTCCCTGCCCATTAGTTTTCCAGATCGTTCCATAACTCAAAGATATTATTTCATTTATTTTACAGAACTTACAAGCCCCTGAACAAACATGTTCTGACCCGCAGGAAAAATCACACATGCAGGTATAGATTTTCCTACAGTGTTTGCTATAATACAGCCAATATGTTGTGCTTTAACAATGATGGGAAGACCCCATACATCAGCCACGCCTATCGGAGGGATCAAAAGGATGGCATTCAGAGGGAGACTTTTTCTTGTACGGCATCCAGAAACTCATGATAATAAGGAAGGGCTGATTCAGGGACAGCAGGACAGCCCCCTTACAACCAGGGGAAGGATGCAGGCTCTGAAAATTGCTGAATACCTGAAAGGCACATCCCTTTCAGCCATCTTCTCAAGTGATCTTAACAGGGCTGCTGAAACCGCCAGAATTGTCACAAGTAATATTAGCTGGCAGATTCCTCTCATATATGACAGGAGGCTGAGGGAGATTGGACTTGGCGGATACGAAAAGCAGCCTGTCAGGCTGTTTTCAGAAGATCCCAGGAGGGTTCTGGAGACATCGCCACAAAATGGTGGTGAGTCTTTACGCCATTGCTATTGCCGGGTTAAATCCTTTATGGATGACCTCCTCATGAGTTCGGGGGAAAAGGATATAGCGATAATCACACACCATATAGTCAAGATAATGCTCCTGAGGATCATGATTCCCTCATTTGCGAAGGAAGTTAAGGACATACCAAACGGTGCGATTTCCATAATCCAGTACCGCGGCGGGATACCCTCACCACTAACAATAAACCTTGTCACACATCTCAGATGAGCAGTATCCTTTCAGAAAGCAGCAGTATCTGTCCCTTTTGCGGGAGTGATGCTCCTGGAGTTTATATAACAAGAAGGGATGGGGTTTATTTCATCCTGGAATGCCCTGTCCATGGCGTGCACGAAGAAAAGGTTGAAAATGATATTGATTCCTTCATTCACAGATATGAAATGGATTATGCCCAGGGACCGAAGCACCTTGTTTTTCCCCTGACATACAGATGCAATATGAAATGTCCGTATTGCTATTCCCTTTCAAACACTCCGGAGGGGAACAGGATAGCAGACAGGAACCGCAGCCAGATAGAAAGCATTCTGAGCGGCAGGACAGAGAATATAATGTTTTCAGGTGGGGAACCTACGATCAGGCAGGATCTCTCCGGCCTTATCCAGTATGCCAAGTCCCTTCTTCCTGACAGAAGGGTCTCTATTGCAACGAACGGGCTTAAACTTGCAAATCCATCATATGCAGAGACACTGAAAGAATCCGGCCTGGACTTTATTCTTTTCTCCCTTCATGACAGCGGGTACGAGCCTGAGAAAATACCGGGACGTAAAATGCAGGCCCTTGAAAATATGGGCAGATATAATATCCCTGTATGGCTGTCCAGGACGATAGAGAATGTCAGGCAAATTGATTCCCTCTTAACAATACTGGAGCGGTTCCGAAAGGTCATTTTCCATGTAACCCTGAGAAGTGCAAAGCCCTATGGATACTTTAATCCCGGAAAGGAAATTTTTATTTCAGACATCCTGAAGTATCTGGGAAAGGAAAGGGATCATGAAAAGGGGAGGTCTCCCTTTAACTGTTACATTCGTATAGCCGGCAGACGAGTTAAGGTAAGTTCCTGGGTCTGTGATACGGGAAGGCTTGATCCGATAGATGATGACATTCTGATTGTGGATGACAGGATACTTCCCTTGCACAGGGGCCTCAGGCTGGATCCTATCCTCCT